>NZ_JBQKCH010000013.1:0-70840 GCF_052122455.1 Acidaminococcus sp. HCP3S3_G9_1
TTTTTAAGCCCACAAAAGGGGGCTTGGGTAAGTGCACCCTTTTGCAAAGATCCATAGCAACTGAAATTTATTTTAAAATTGGCTTGACTTTATATAGTTGGTCTACGGCGTTTGGTGTCATATGTTCAAGCCGATGGTCACAGAAACGGAATCTTCGATAACTTCGTTTCTGTGAATTTCCGTTGGTCCTCTGACCTCAACGTGGTAGGGGCTGCCCGCAGGGAAGCCCATCCCGGCCTCCGGTTTTTTTTATGTTCAAAGGTAGATGCGTGAGCATCTGGCATCCGAAACGACTCACGATGAACGACCAACGATGCACCAAAAGGCCGCCGGATTTTCCGGCGGCCTTATCATTGGGAAGGAAAACGCCCTGGGCGTTTTCCAACCTAAAGAATTCCATGCAACTTTCCCAACTTCTGGATCTGGTCCAGAGAGTAATGGGTGATCCGGGAAATGGTCTCCATGGGGATCTTTTCTTTCAGCATGGCAACAATGTTGGATTCCCGTTCTTCCTGACGGCCTTTCTGTATGCCTTGCTGCATACCTTGCCGCATACCTTGCCGCATGCCTTCTTCAGCTGCTTCTTTCTGGCGTCTTCTGATTTCATCACTTAAAATCATATATTCTCGCCTCACTTTATCCATACTCTTTACCAGATGGACTTCCTGATCCAGGCTTTCCACGAATTTCCCTTTTGCCGCTTTTCCATCCACGTACCGGAGAAAAGCGGCAATCTCAGGATCAGCCGCATTTTCGCTGCCTTTACTGTTCAGGAACATCCTGGTTTCCTCATCTTTTAATTTTACCCTGTTATCTTCCTGACAGCAATGGGTAAATGTGTAAATTGGCAGATTTCGATGGAACGGGTCGAACGTGCAGATAAAGATTACGTAGGACGGGTTCAGTTCTTCATAGGGTTTGCCTTTATCCAGCAGTTCCCCATCAATCAGACTCTGGTAGAAACGGCTGCGTTTGGCCAGGTCATTTCTGGGGGAGTTGGTGCACTGCATCTCGATGTCGTACACGCGGCCTTCTTCGTCTTCCACATATACATCAAGACGGATGCTTTTGCCGTCCAGCCGGAGGTTGACGGTCTTTTCGAAGGCCTGGTAATGCAGGGAGTGGACTTTGATTCCCACAATCTTTTCGATGAGGTGGGTACAAAGCTGTTCATTGCGCATCACATGCTGGAAGAGAAAGTTGTCACGGATGGTGAGTTCGTCAAAGGTTTTGATCCTTTCCATTAATCTGCCTCCTTATAAAATTGGTATAGGAATACCCTTCGACATCCAACAGAAAGTTCCTTCCCGAGTGGAAAAATCGGGGTATTAACGGCAAGAATCTGCAGGGAATGAATTTGGAGGGCGGGAAAAGGGAGCAGAGGAAGGGGAAAAGCGGCAGGGCCGTTTTTCTGTCTCACGCAGACAGAGACCATCTGCCGGGGGCAGATGGTCATGAGCTGACAGTCACTAGTCACTAGTCTCTAGCGGCAGGAGGGAACCCGCCGGGTGGGTTCCTGGGAACGTATAAAAAGCGCAGGCCGGGATGGGCGTGCCTGCGGCTCGCCCCTACGCCGTTGGGGTCGGATGTTGGTAACAACGGTCAGAGGAACGGATTTTTTGACAACCCCGTTTCTCTGATTTTCTGTTGCATCTCCGATCCCAACGTGGTAGGGGCTGCCCGCAGGGAAGCCCATCCCGGCCGCCGGGTTTCATGTTCAAAGGCAGATGCGTGAGCATCTGGCATCCGAAACGACCAACGATACACCAAAAGACCGCCGGATTTTTCGGCGGCCTTATCATTGGGAAGGAAAACGCCCGGGGCGTTTTCCAACCTACAGCAATCCATGCAATTTTCCAAGTTTTTGGATCTGGTCCAGAGAGTAATGGGTGATCCGGGAAATGGTCTCCATGGGGATCTTTTCTTTCAGCATGGCAATAATGTTGGATTCCCGTTCTTCCTGACGGCCTTCGAAACGGCCTTTTTCAAGACCTTTTGCCAGGCCTTGTTCCATACCTTGTTCCATACCCTTTTCCAGGTTCTTTCTTGCAATGGCGTGTCCGATACCGCACATGGTTTCCGCCTCCTTTTTCATTTCAACGGTCATGGGGATGTGGTATTTTAGCTAAAGAATATGATTTCTATATTGTTAATTTTATCATATTTGATGGGGATGGACGAGAAATGAAAAGCGGCAGGGCCGTTTTTCTGTCTCACGCAGACAGAGACCATCTGCCGGGGGCAGATGGTCATGAGCTGACAGTCACTAGTCACTAGTCTCTAGCGGCAGGAGGGAACCCGCCGGGTGGGTTCCTGGGAACGTATAAAAAGCGCAGGCCGGGATGGGCGTGCCTGCGGCTCGCCCCTACGGCGTTGGGGTCGGATGTTGGATACAACGGTCACAGGAACGGATTTTTTGAAGACCCCGTTTCTCTGATTTTCTGTTCCATCTCTGACCCCAACGTGTAGGGGCTGCCTGCAGGGAAGCCCATCCCGGCCGCCGGTTTTTCATGTTCAAAGGCAGATGCGTGAGCATCTGGCATCCGAAACGACTCACGACGAACGACCAACGATGAACCCAAAAGGCCGCCGAATTGTCCGGCGGCCTTTTCCAAAGTACAAAAATGCGTTATAATAGCCACATGCTTACAATTTACCGCAATAAAGTTTTATTTATGGTATGAGAAATGAGGGGGATTATGGGCAGTATTGTTTCTTTGACGGTGCTTTTTTGCATTTATGCGGTCAGTGAACTGATCGCCATGAAAACCCGGGCGATCCTTTCCACGGTGCTGGGGATTTCGGTGATCCTGCTGGCGGGGTTCTGGTCGGGGATCCTGCCCCAGACCATCATCAAGGATGCCCAGGTTTCTGGCATCGGCATGGGGGTGGTGGGGATGCTGATCGTCTCCATGGGGACCACCATCGACTTTGCGGAACTGAAGCAGGAATGGAAGGTGGTGGTCACTTCCGTGCTCTGTGTGGTGTTTGCAGTAGCGGCCATTATCCTTTTGGGCGGGTTTGTGATGGATCCCAAGATCGCCATTGCCGGTTCTCCCATTTTTGCCGGAGGCAATGCGGCCACCCTGATTATGCTGGCAGCGGCCAAGGAGAAGGGGTTGGCCTATGTGGGGACCTTCTGTCTGGTGCTCCTGGTGACCCAAAAGTTCTTCGGGATCCCCATTGCTTCAGTGGCCCTCCGGCGCCTGGCCCGGCAGCTGCGGGAAGATGAGGCTTTCGTCCGCCGGCACTGTGAGGAGGCGGAAGCAGCAGCCCAGGCGGCCCAAAAGAAGCCTCTGGCCCTGCCTTCGGTGCTGGACAAGCCTTCGGTGTACCTGGCCAAACTGGGTCTGGTGGCCACCCTGTCCTTCTATGCAGCGAAGCTCACCGGGGGCCATGTCCATTATCTGGTCATGTGCCTGATCCTGGGAACGGTGTTCTTTGCCCTGGGGTTCCTGGACAAGGGAATCCTGGGCAAGACCCAGTCCAGCGGCCTGATCATCTTTTTTGTGACCATCGTGATCTTTTCCAACCTGGGGGCCACCACGCCCCAGCAGGTGCTGTCGGTGCTGCCTCCTCTTTTGTGGTCGGCGGTGCTGGGGGTGGCCGGTCTGTGTGTGGCGGCGGCTCTGTGCAGCCGTCTGTTCCGGATGCCCTTTACCCTGGCGGTGTCCCTGGGGATCACCTGCACCTTCGGGTTCCCCACCACCATGCTGATTTCCCAGGAAGTGTCCACGGCCATGGGGGAAACGGAAGAACAGCGGAAGGCTCTCCTGAACTTCCTGCTGCCCAAGATGCTGGTGGCTGGATTCGTGACGGTGACCATCACTTCCGTGGTGCTGGCAGGCTTTGTGGTGAATATTCTGTAGAAGGAGTGTAGGGATATGGATGGACTGGATCTGCAATTGAAGGAATATATTGAGGGAAAGCGGCTGGAGATGCTGAACCTGTGGGCGAAATTCGTCAACACGGAAAGCGGCCCCAAACAGCTGGACGGGGTGAACCAGGTGGGGGATATCCTCCAGGGGGAACTGGAACAGGCAGGGGCCTTTGTGCGCCGGGTGAAGGTGGAACAGGCCGGGGACCTGATCGTAGGGGACTGGAATCCGGGTTCCCCGGAACCGCCGGTGGTGTTCATGGGCCATATGGATACGGTGTTCCCGGCCGGAGCAGCGGCAAAAAATCCCTTCCGGGTGGATGAAGAGGGCAATGCCCACGGACCCGGGGTGCTGGATATGAAGGCGGGGCTGGTGATCGGCCTTTATGCCCTGAAGGCTCTCCAGTCCATTGGCTGGAACAAAAGACCCATCCGGTTCCTGGGGATCCCGGACGAAGAGACCCTTCACATGTTCTCCAATGCCAAGACTCTGATTGCCCGGGAAGCGGCTGGAGCGGCGGCTGCCCTGAATTTTGAACCGGGGCCGGTGGAGGACAGCCTGGTGATCGGCCGGTACGGGGGCGGGCCTGTATCCATTACGGTCCACGGGGTGGCGGCTCATTCAGGCAGTGCCCCGGAAAAGGGACGGTCGGCTGTGCTGGAAGCGGCTCACAAGATTGTGAAACTGGAGGCTGCCAATGACATTCCCCGGGGGAAACTGATCAACTGCGGAGCTGTGGAAGGAGGCATCGGGGAAAACACCATCCCGGACTACTGCAAAATCCGCATCGGCATCCGGTACCGGAACCAGGCCATCGGGGACGAAATCTTTGCTCTGCTCCGGCAGGTGACGGAGGAGTGCACGGTGGAAGGGACCAGTGCGGAACTGGACACCAGCCGGGTAATGGCCTGCATGGAGACCACTGACGGGGTCCTGAAGCTGTACGACCATGTGGCAAAGACCGGAGAGGCCCTGGGCCTGGGGAAACCCCGGGGCATCCAGGTGGGCGGCCTGTCCGATGCGGGAATCACCGTGGGCCTGGGAATCCCCACCCTTTGCGGCATGGGGGTGCGGGGCGCCGGGTCCCATACAGATCAGGAATATGCCCAGGTGGAATCCCTGTATGAACGGTGCCTTCTGGCAGCGGCGGCAGTGCGGCGCCTGTGAGGCGGCCATGGACAGGAGAGTCATTGCCAATGTGATCCTGGGGTTCGGCTGCATCGCCCTGGTGCAGCAGGAATTTTTCCTGGGAGCCGGGCTCATCGCCCTGAGCTGTGTGGTAAGGAAGCAGTAGGGCCGGGTCTGATGTCTCACCCCGGGATGTTGACCGGTCGTGGTATAATACGAATGTATCATAAAATATTACATTTCAAAGGAGACGTATGAAATGAAAGTTTTGCTCTTTAATGGCAGCCGTCGGGAAAAGGGCTGCACCTACACGGCCCTTTCTCTTGTTGCCAAGGAACTGGAAAAGGCCGGGATCGATACGGAAATCATCTATGTGGGTCTGAATGCAGTGAACGGGAAACTGGACGACCTGGTGAAGGAAGCCGCGGCCAAGGCCAAAGAGGCAGATGGCTTCGTATTCGGTTCCCCTGTGTACTATGCTTCTCCCACCGGGGAAATCCAGGTGTTCCTGGACCGGTTTGCCGGGGTGGCCGGAGCTGACCTGCGGCACAAACCGGCTGCGGCCATTGCCTCTGCCCGGAGAGCCGGCACCAGCACCACCCTGGATGTGCTGAACAAGTACCTGATGTACAACGAAATGCCGGTGGTGTCTTCCAACTACTGGAACATGGTCCACGGGAACACGCCGGAAGAAGTGCTTCAGGACAAAGAAGGGGTCCAGATCATGGAAACCCTGGGCAAGAACATGGCCTGGCTGCTGAAGTGCCTGGAAGCAGGGAAAAAAGCAGGAGTGGAAGAACCGGCCAAACCGGCGAAAGTGATGACGAATTTTATCAGGTAAGAAAAAATGAGGCCACTGTACGTTCTGTACAGTGGCCTCATTTTTTGTCAGCGGTCAATGGTCAATTGTCAATGGCCGAAGGAAGAAACCCGCGGTTGGCGGGTTTCTTTGACAAGAGACGCAGCCTTTGGCTGCTAACCCACCACCAGCCTGGCGGCTGGTCCCCCGCCCTTGAAAAGGGCGGATATAGAGAGACGGGTTGGTGTCCTATTGCCTTGTGATACCCGGGCTGTGCCCGGTATCACTATCCGCCCTTTACAAGGGCGGGGGTATCCATGCGCAGCATGGGTGGTGGGTTAGCCGCGGCAGCGGCGTTTTCCTTCAAAAAAATTGCCTGCAATTTTTTCTTTCGGTGGCTGACCGTTGACCGCTGACTGCTGACAGGGGCTGCTTCGGCAGCCCCTATCTTTTACTGGAAAAAACCAGCCCGCTCAGGGTCAGCAGGGTCCCTGCCACTGCCAGAGGGGTGATGGTTTCGTGGAGAATCAGAGCGGAGAGGATTACGGTGACTACCGGGGCCAGGTAGATGAATACGCTGGTCTTTACGGCTCCCAAAAGCTTCACTGCTCCGTTCCAGGTAACGAAGCAGATGGCGGAGGCTCCCAGTCCCAGAAACAGCAGGTTCCCCAGCCACACCGGATTGCAAAGGCGTTCCAGGTCCAGCCGGAAGGGAAGAACCCCCAGGGCGGGGATCATGAACAGGATCCCGTAGGCGAACACCCGCCGGGTGGTCAGGATGGTGTTCCATCCCCAGCTGCTGATTTTTTTCACCAGATTGGAGTAAAAGGACCAGACCACTGCTGCCAAAACCGACAGGAAATTTCCCACCGGGCTGAAATGGAGGCTGGTGCCGTTGAAACTGATCAGGCAGATCCCGGCCATGGACACCAGGAATCCGATGAAGAAGTTCCGGCGGATGGGCTCCCGCTGCTTCATGAACAGGTGGTTCACCAGGGCGGTGAAAAAAGGGGCCACGCAGATGATCACCCCCACATTGGAGGCCATGGTATAGGTAAGGGCGATGTTTTCCAGCAAATAATAGAGGCAGATGCCGCAGAGCCCGGCGGCGGCCAGGGTCTTTTCCTGGTCGAAGGTCCGTTTGGGCAGCTTGTGGGGACACAGCACAAAAAGGAACACCAGCCCCAGCACAAACCGGAAGAACAAAATCTCCAGGGGAGTGAAGCCGGTAAGCAGGACTTTGGTGGATACGAAAGTGGTGCCCCAGATGATGACGGTGAACAGGGCCAGGAGACGGCCCCGGGTTTCTGTATTCTGCAAGGTGATGACTCCTTTAAGGTTGTTTAGGTTGATTGACTGGCTGTTTCCTATTATACAGGAGAACCGTCCGGCTGTCTCAAAAAATTCAGTATTTTTCCCAAAAAACGGGAATCAGAAAAAAATATAAAAAAAGTTGCAAAAAGTGCTTGACGATTTCCCTTCTATGCCGTATAATCATTCTTGTGTTCGGGGCGTAGCGCAGTTTGGTAGCGCGCTTCCTTGGGGTGGAAGAGGTCGTGAGTTCGAATCTCGCCGCTCCGACCATTTAATTGAACGGAACGCCACAAAGGTCAGCTTTGTGGCGTTTTTTCATATGCAAAAGAACCGGGACGGTCCGTGACCGGTCCCGGCTGCCCATGGTATAATGTACAATGGAAGAATCTGGACCATCTGTAATTGAGGATTGGAGGAATACCTTGCATGTCTGAGCTGCAGGAGAAGATTGCCAAACGAAGAACCTTTGCCATTATTTCTCACCCGGATGCCGGGAAGACCACACTGACGGAAAAACTGCTGCTGTACGGAGGGGCCATCCATCTGGCCGGTTCCGTCAAATCCCGGAAGGCCAACAAGCATGCGGTGTCCGACTGGATGGAAATCGAAAAGCAGAGAGGGATTTCCGTAACCTCTTCGGTACTCCAGTTCGATTATGACGGGTACCGGGTGAATATCCTGGATACCCCCGGGCACCAGGACTTTTCGGAAGATACCTACCGGACCCTGATCGCCGCTGACAGCGCGGTGATGCTCATCGACGCGGCCAAAGGGGTGGAACCCCAGACCAAGAAGCTGTTCTGGGTGTGCCACCGGCGGAAGCTGCCCATCTTCACCTTTGTGAACAAACTGGACCGGTACGGCCGGGCCCCCATGGACCTGATGGACGAAATCGAAAAGGTGCTCCACATCAACGCCTATCCCATCAACTGGCCTATCGGCACCGACGGCCATTACATCGGGGTATACGACCGGCTGAAGAAGCAGGTGGAACTGTTCGACAACGACAGCAGCCACGGATCCAAGATCCTGAAGAGCACAACCGGCAGCCTGGATGATCCTGCCATCAAGGAAGCCATCGGGGAAGCCAATCTCCAGAATCTGATGGATGATATCGAACTGCTGGATATGGCCGGGGATGAATTCGATCTGGCCAAAGTGGATGCCGGGGAACTGACGCCCATGTTCTTCGGGTCCGCCATGACCAACTTCGGGGTACGGAGCTTCCTGGAAAAATTCCTGGAACTGTCTCCGGAACCCCAGCCCCGGAAACTGAAGGACGGGGGCGTGGTGAATCCCACCGACGAGGACTTCACCGCTTTCATCTTCAAGATCCAGGCCAACATGAACCCGGCCCACCGGGACCGGATTTCCTTTATGCGGATCTGCTCCGGGGTGTTCGAAAAGGGCATGACCGTATGGCATGTCCAGGGACAGAAACCGGTGAAACTGGCCCAGCCCCAGCAGTTCATGGCCCAGGAACGGACCACTGTGGAAAAGGCCTACCCGGGGGATATCATCGGGGTGTTCGACCCGGGGATCTTCACCATCGGAGATACCCTGTGCAATGAGAAGCACCCGGTGCAGTTCGAGGATTTCCCCATTTTCCCGCCGGAAATCTTCGCCAAGGTCCAGCCCAAGGATTCCATGAAACGGAAGCAGTTTGAAAAGGGCATTGTCCAGCTGGCCCAGGAAGGGGCCATCCAGGTGTTCAAGCAGAAGGACATCGGGATGGAAAGTTTCGTGGTCGGCGTGGTGGGCGTGCTGCAGCTGGAAGTACTGGAATACCGGCTGCTGAACGAATACAATGCCAAGCTGCTGCTGGAACAGCTGCCTTATTCCGTGGCCCGGTGGGTCTATGCGGATGATCCGGAACTGATCCGGAACATCAAGGGCCTGGACAACGGGATGCTGGTGTACGACAAGCTGGGACGGCCGGTGGTGCTGGTATCCAATGAATGGAACCTGAACTGGATCCTGGAACGGAATCCGGGAATCAACTTCACCCAGGTCCCCAGCGAGGCACGGGCGATTTAAGGAGAAAAGGAAGGAACCTGCCTGAAGCAGGTTCCCGTAAAGGGAAACGCAGCCGGGGGCTGCTAACCCACCACCAGCCTGGGGGCTGGTCCCCCGCCCTTGAAAAGGGCGGATATAGAAAAGTGAAAGTAACGGCTGGTCCCCGCCCTTGAAAAGGGCGGATATAGAAGAGTGAAAGTAACAGATGGTCCCCCGCCCTTGAAAAGGGCGGATATAGAAGAGTGAAAGTAACGGCTGGCCCTTCGCCCTTGAAAAGGGCGGATATAGTGAGGTGGACTTATGGACAACAAGAAACCTGCTGTGGATATCCTGGGAGTGCCGGTGACTCCTTTTTCCATGGCGGAAGCAGTGGCGTGGCTTATGGAACGGGTGGACCGGGATCTGCCTACCCAGGTGGTCACCGCCAATGCGGAAATCATCATGATGGCCCAGCAGATGCCGGCCTACAAGGCCCTGCTGGACAAAACGGACCTGATCCTGGCGGACGGGGCCGGCACCGTGTGGGCCGGACGGACCCTGGGGAACCAGGTGCCGGAACGGGTGGCCGGTTTCGACCTGTTCCTGGAGCTTTTGAAGGACGGGGCCCGAAGAGGCACGAAATTCTTCCTGTTCGGGGCGGCTCCGGGAATTGCGGAAGCAGCGGCCGCCAAGGCGGCGGAAATCGCCCCGGGGGTGCAGATCGTGGGCACCCGGAACGGCTACTTCACCAAAGCCGATGAACCGGACATCATCCGGCAGATCAACGCAAGCGGAGCCCAGGTGCTGTTCGCGGCCCTGGGGGCTCCCAAGCAGGAATTCTGGCTGGAAGAACACCGGGATGCCCTGAAGCCTGCCCTGCGGGTGGGCCTGGGAGGCAGCTTCGACGTGCTGGCCGGGAAAATGGAACGGGCGCCCAAATGGATGCAGGAAGCTTCCCTGGAGTGGCTGTTCCGGCTGTACAAGCAGCCCAGCCGCCTGGGACGGATGATGGCCCTGCCGAAATTCGTGGTGAAGGTACTGGAAGCCAAACACGGCCGGAAATAACAGGGTCTGGACTCCACCGTTTTTTGCCGTACAGATTTGGACAAAGAAACTGAGATAAGGTATAATAAAACGATGGGTGGAGGTGAAGATGTGACCAAATACAAATACCATATAGTAAAGGAAGGCTATCCCTTTATCGGGACCATGCTGGCCGTGACCATCCTGGCCGGTTATGTGGCCGGTCCGGTTTTTGCAGTACCCCCGGCGGTCCTGATGATTTATTTTGGCTACTTCTTCCGGAACCGGGTGCTGGATGTGAAGCAGGATCCTGATATCCTGTATTCTCCGGCGGACGGTACGGTGATGGGGGTAGAGGAGTTTTTCGATAAAGAATATCTCAACGAACCGGCCAAGAAAGTGACCATTTTCCTGTCCGTGTTCAATGTGCATACCAACCGGGCTCCCATGACGGGGCTGGTGAAGTACATGCGCTACACCTGTGGGGGGTACGAACCGGCTTTCAAGGATTCGGCACCCATTGTGAACGAACGGATGGCCATCGGCCTGGACAACGGCACCAACCGGATCCTGGTGATCCAGATTGCCGGGATCCTGGCCCGGCGGATCGTTTCCTGGACCAGCCTGGGCAGCCGGCTGAAACAGGGTGACTGCTACGGCATGATCAAGTTCGGTTCCTGTACGGAACTGGTGGTTCCCCGCTCTGTGGAGATCCTGGTCCGGAAAGGGGACAAGGTGCAGGGCGGTATCAGTATCATCGGGAGGCAGAAAGCAGAATGAACTACAAACGCATGGTCCCCAACAGCATCAGCGGACTGAGCCAGATGCTGGGACTGATTTCCATTTATCTGTCCATGGAAAAGGATTTTTCCCTGGCAGCCATCTTCATTATCCTGGCCATCCTGGCCGATTCCTGTGACGGCCGTGCCGCCCGGGCTCTGGGGGTCAGCGGACCTTTCGGGGTGGAGATGGATTCTCTCTGTGACGTGTGTTCCTTCGGCATGGCACCTTCGGTGCTGATCTATACCTATTCCCTCCATGAACTGGGAGTGGCGGGGATGATCATCTCCGGTCTTTTTGCCTTCGGGGCGGCCATGCGGCTGGCCCGGTTCAACGTGAATGTCAGCGATATCCACGGATACTTCCAGGGGATGCCGGCGCCGGCGGGAGCCTGCGTCATCGTCACCTTCGTGCTGGGAGGCATGCAGATCGGCCCGGTGCTCACCTCCCTCCTGACGGTGGCTGTGGCCTGCCTGATGTACAGTGATGTAAAGTATCCGGATTTCAAGGGCCATGGGAATCCCCTGTTCCGGGTGCCGGTGATCATTTCTTTCATCCTGGGGGCTCTGGTATTGTACAGCGATCTGAAGGCCTGGCCTTTTGTGATCATGTTCACCTATACCCTGTGCGGGGTGCTCAATGCTGTGTATGTGAAAGTGACGGGGAAACAGGCCGTCTTTAAGTAAGAGGAGGAAACAAGAGGTTTTATGAGCACGTATTTTGACATCATCATGGTTCCCCTCCAAGTGCTGATCGTCTTTTTCACCATCTATTATTTTGTGATTTCCCTTTTTGGCATTTTGCCCCGGAAAAAAGAAAAGAAGATCCTGACGCCCAAGACTACCTTTGCCGTGATCGTGGCCGCCCACAACGAAGAAAAAGTCATCGGGGAGCTGGTGGAGAACCTCCATATGCTCCGGTATCCCGACGAACTGTATGACATTTTCGTCATCGCCGACAACTGTAAGGACCATACGGCGGATGTGGCCCGGAAAGCCGGGGCCATTGTGTACGAACGGTTCAATCAGGAGGAAGTGGGGAAGGGGTTCGCCCTGGAATGGATGTTCCGGCAGCTGTTTGCCCTGGACAGACAGTATGATGCGGTGGCCATTTTCGACGCGGACAACCTGGTGCACCCGGACTTCCTGAAGGAAATGAACAACCGGTTCTGCAAAGGGGAACGGCTGATCCAGGGGTATCTGGACGTGAAGAACCCCAACGACAGCTGGGTCAGCGGCACCTTCGCCATCAACTTCTGGATCGTGAACCATGTATGGCACCTGGCCAAGTATACCATCGGGCTCTCCAGCGTGTTCGGGGGCACCGGCATGGTGATTGCCACGGAAGTGCTGAAAAAGTACGGGTGGAAAGCCACCTGCCTGACGGAAGACATGGAATTCACCATGAAGTGCCTGCTGGAAGGGATCCCCACCACCTGGTGCCAGGATGCCATCATCTACGACGAAAAGCCCCAGACCTTCAAGGCTTCCTGGAACCAGCGGAAGCGGTGGGCCCAGGGCCAGTTCGATGTGGCAGGCCGGTACATGGGGAAGCTGCTGAAGGAAGGGATCCGGAAGCGGGACATTGTGATCCTGGATGGGGTCATCGATGTGTTCCAGCCCTATTTCATGCTGATCTCCACCTTCTTCGTGCTCTGCAGCACCATCTACAACTTTGTGCCTTTTTACACCAATGTGCTCTATGCCCTGCTGCCTTACCATGTGTGGCAGGTGATCGGGGTGGCCCAGTACGTGATCCCGGCCATTATCCTGTTCAAGATCAACGCGGCCCCCAAGTCCTGGTTCTACACCCTGTTCTATCCGCTGCTGCTCTACAGCTGGGTGCCCATCACCATTTTGGGCTTCCTGCACCGGCACGAACACGTGTGGAGCCACACCATCCACACCCGGAGCATCAGCTTCAACGATGTGCTGGTGCCGGAAAGTGCGGAAACCGGACCGAAGCAGATCGTACTGCCGAAAGAGAAAAGATAAGGGCTGCAAAGCAGCCTGCGATTGGGGGCTGTTGCTCATGCAACAGCCCTTTTTCTGTTTCATCCTTGACAAAATCCCTGCATATTGCTATAGTATGGGTATCAACAGAATAGTTCCGGTAGGCAAGGCTCCTACAGGGATACGGACTGCTGCCGCAACAGGATGGAGACATCCCGCGTAGGTCTGAACAGGCTGCGTCAAACAAGAAGGCGCCGCATAATGCAGTTACACCGCCCTGTAGAGTTGAAGCTCGTACGGTGGCGGTGAAAGCGGCTGGCAGCTGTTTCCACTGAAGTGTGTTTTGCATTTGTGCCGTTCGGGTTTCCCCCGGACGGCTTTTCTGTTATGTGAATCTGAGTCCTGGAAAGGTGGTGGCAAAGCATGGACGGTGCTGGTGGAGGCAGTCATCCTCACGGTTTGGGCAGCGGAATTTTCACAGACTGGCAGTGCCGGTCCGGTTTTGCTGCGCGTTTCTGAGCTGACGGCCTCTTAAAGAGGGGAAACGGTCCCCGGATTTCTTTAGGAGGAGAACATGAAAAAAGAAAATATGGACAAAAAATTCCAGCTGGCGGCCCATGAAGCCCAGGCAAAGCTCCTGGAGGCAGCTGCCCTGGAAACCAACGATGTGATGGCCCGGTACGGTACCGGGGCTTCCGGCCTGACGGAAGAACAGGCAGAGGCTTCCCGGGACAGATACGGAGCCAACAAGGTGACCCGGGAAAAGAAGAAGAGCGTGGCCGCCCGTCTGGTGGAAGCTTTTGTGAATCCCTTTACGGTGATCCTGTTTGTGCTGGCGGGGGTGTCCACGGTAACGGATATCATCCTGCCCCTGCGATCCGGGAACATGGATGATTTCAACCCGGTGACGGTATGCATCATCCTGACTTTGCTGCTGATCTCCGGGGTACTCCGGTTCGTCCAGGAAACCCGCAGCGGGGATGCGGCAGCGAAACTTTTGGAACTGATCACCACCACCTGCACGGTGATCCGGGACGGGGGCAAAAAGAAGGAATTTCCCCTCCAGGACGTGACGGTGGGAGACCTGGTGTGGCTGTCCACTGGTGATATGGTACCGGCGGATCTGCGGATCCTGGATGCCAAGGACCTGTTTGTGAGCCAGGCTTCCCTGACTGGGGAAAGCGCCCCTCAGGAGAAGGTCCCTTATAAAGTGGATGCCAGCGGGGACAAAGCGGTGACGGAACTGTCCAACCTGGCTTTTATGGGCACCAATGTGATTTCCGGTTCCGCCACCGGTCTGGTGCTGGGCATCGGGGACCACACCCTGTTCGGCAGCATGGCCAGCTCCATGGCCCAGGAGGCTCCGGAAACCAACTTCACCAAAGGAGTGAACTCGGTATCCTGGGTACTGATCCGGTTCATGATGGCTATGGTGCCCCTGGTATTTTTCATCAACGGATTTACCAAAGGGGACTGGGTGTCCGCCTTCCTGTTCGCCATTTCTGTGGCGGTGGGGCTGACGCCGGAAATGCTCCCCATGATCGTTACCACCTGCCTGGCCAAAGGGGCCGTTTCCATGTCGGAAAAAAAGACGGTGGTGAAGAGCCTGAACTCCATCCAGAGCTTTGGGGCCATGGATGTGCTGTGTACGGACAAGACCGGTACCCTGACCCAGGACAAGGTGGCTCTGGAATACCATCTGGATCCCAACGGTCAGTCCAGTCAGCGGGTGCTCCGGTATGCTTACCTGAACAGCTATTTCCAGACCGGGTACAAGAATTTTATGGATCGGGCCATTATTGAAAAAACGGAAGAAGAGGAAAAGGCAGACCCCAAGCTGGTGGATCTGTCGGAGAATTACCGGAAGGTGGACGAGGTGCCTTTTGACTTTGCCCGGCGGAGACTGTCCGTTGTGGTCATCGATCCCAAAAAACGGACCCAGATGATCACCAAAGGGGCGGTGGAAGAAATGCTGGCCATCTGCAGCCAGGTGGAACAGCCGGAAGGGACGGTGGAACTCACCGATGCCCTGCGGAGGAAAATCCGCCAGGTAGCGGACCGGCTGAATGAAGAGGGGATGCGGGTGATCGCCCTGGCCCGGAAAATCAATCCTTCTCCGGTAGGGGCTTTCGGGTCCAAGGATGAACGGGACATGGTGCTCATGGGGTACCTGGCCTTCCTGGATCCGCCCAAGGAAAGCGCCGGCCAGGCCATCCAGGCCCTAAAGGACCATGGGGTCACTACCAAGGTGCTTACCGGGGACAACGAAAAGACCACCCGGTGCATCTGCCGTCAGGTGGGGCTGCCGGTGGAACACATCCTTTTGGGCAGCGACCTGGAAAAAATGGATGACGGACAGTTGGCAGCAGAAGTGGAAGGGACCACAGTGTTCGCCAAGCTGTCTCCGGACCAGAAGGCCCGGGTGGTGGGCGCTCTCCAGGCCAAAGGCCATACGGTGGGGTTCATGGGAGACGGGATCAACGATGCCCCGGCTCTCAAGATGGCGGATATCGGGATTTCCGTGGACAGTGCCGTGGATATCGCCAAGGAAAGTGCGGATATCATCCTGCTGGAAAAGAGCCTGATGGTACTGGAAGAAGGAATCGTGGAAGGCCGGAAAACCTACGCCAACATGATCAAATACATCAAGATGACTGCCTCTTCCAACTTCGGGAACATGTTCTCGGTGCTGGCGGCCAGCGCTCTGCTGCCGTTTTTGCCCATGAGCAGTCTCCAGCTGCTGATCTTGAACCTGCTGTACGAAATTTCCTGCATTGCCATTCCCTGGGACAATGTGGACGAGGATTATCTGAAGGTGCCCCGGAACTGGGATGCTTCCAGCATCGGCAGCTTCATGCTGTGGCTGGGGCCCACCAGCTCGGTGTTCGACTGGATCACCTATCTGGTGCTGTATTTTGTGATCTGTCCTCAGATGCTTTCTGGCGGGGTCACCTACAACCACATTGCTGCCGATGCAGTGGTGGGGCAGGGAGTCTTTGCCGGCATGAACCTGCGGGATGCTTATGAGGCCCTGTTCCAGGCCGGGTGGTTCGTGGAATCCATGTGGACCCAGACGCTGGTGATCCACATGCTCCGGACGCCCAAACTGCCTTTTGTTCAGAGCCATGCGTCGGCGCTTCTGACTGCCATGACCGGCAGCGGCATTGCCCTGTGCACCCTGCTGCCCTTTACCGGGGCCCTGGGAAGGGATCTGGGATTCCTGCCCCTGCCAGGGATGTATTTCGGGTTCCTGGCGCTGGTAGTGGCCGGATATATGCTGCTGACTACCAGCATCAAGAAGGCCTACATCCGGCATTACGGGAGTTTGCTGTAACAGGGAAAAGTGAAGAGTGAAGAGCAGGATCGGCGTGGGAGCGGCGAATCCATTGAGATTCCGTTGAAGGGAAACGCTGCCCTGCGGCAGCTAACCCACCACCAGCCTTGCGGCTGGTCCCCCGCCCTTGAAAAGGGCGGATATACGCTCGGGCTGGTGCCCATTGTTTTTTGTGGGTACAAGGGCGTAAGGCCCGCGTATCCACTATCCGCCCTTTGCAAGGGCGGGGGACCGTTGCGCCTGCGCAATGGTGGTGGGTTAGCAGCGCCAGCTGCGTTTCCCTTCAGGGAACCCGCTGAGAGCGGGTTCCTTCCAAAACGACGAACAATGAACGACCAACGATAAACGACTTATGAAAGGAGCGATTGCCATGATGAATCTGATGAACGTGGAACCGGTATTCTGGATCGGAATGGGAGCCGTGGCGGCGGTAATCTGCCTGATGCAGGCAGTCTGCTGGACCCGGGAACCGAAGATGCGGAAGAATGGATGAAAGGGGGGCTGCTGCGCATGCAACAGCCCCTCCTTTTTACGTTAACTCCCATTCCCTCCTGCTCCTTGTTATGCTACAATAAACCGGTATGCAGGTCAGCTGACTTGACAATATAACGGGGAGAGAGAACAAGATGGAGTATACGGAATCAGAGAATCTGGAGACGGCAGAGGAGGAGAACGGGACCCTGGAAGTCCGCCGGCTTACTTTTACAGAAGCGGTGATGCTGGTGGTGGGGGCCACCATCGGATCCGGGGTGCTGGGCCTGGCCTATGCCAGCCGGAAGGCAGGGTGGCCGGTGCTGCTCACCTGGCTTCTGGCAGCCGGGTTCCTTTCGGTGGCGTCCATGCTCTATGTGGCGGAAACAGCCCTGCGCACCCGGCGGCCTTTGCAGCTGTCCGGACTGGCGGAAAAATATGTGGGGAAGGCCGGATCCTGGCTGATCTTCTTTTCTGTGGGAGCTACCAGTTTCTGCAGCCTGATCGCCTATATCACCGGCTGCGGAAAGATTTTCAGCACCTTCCTGGGCCTGCCCCTGGAAGAAGCCAGCCTGCTGTTTTCCATCGGGGCAACTGCCGTGGTCTGGCTGGGCCTGAAAGTTACCGGGGCGGCGGAAAAGTTCCTGGGGCTGGGGATGATCCTGATGCTGGTTCTCCTGGTGGGGGCGTCCTTCCTCCGGGCCCGGGTGCCTCTGGATGAAATCCTCTATGCCCACTGGACCTGGGGTATCCCGGTGTTCAATATTGCCGTATTCTGCTATGCGGTCCAGTACATTGTGCCGGAACTGGCCCGGGGCTTCCGGGACCGTCCGGAAAAGCTGGTGCCGGCCATCCTGGGAGGCACGGGGATCTCTTTCCTGATCCTGTCCCTGGTGCCCCTGGCGGTGTTTTTGATGCTGCCAGGGAAGGAAATCACGGAAGTGGCGTCTCTTTCCTGGGGCAGGGCCCTGGAGAATCCGCTTTTCTATTTGTTGGTGAATTTCTTTGCCTTCTGTGCCATGCTTACTTCCTTCTGGGCCATTGCTGAAAGCTTCCTTACCAACTGCATCGAGCGGCTGGGGTTCCGGTCGGAACGGGATATCCGGAGCCGGGCCCTGTGTCTGGCCTTTATTGTGATTCCGCCCATTTTCCTGGCCAGCAGCGGTTTGGTGGGCTTTGTCAGCGCCATTTTCAGCGCCGGCACCTTCGGGGGCATCATCATGTCCGTGCTGCCGGTGTTCATGCTCCGGAGCGCCCGGAAAAAAGGAGACCAGGAACCCTGCTGGCAGTGCGGCTGGCTGGCCGCCCGACCCATCCAGGAACTGGTCCTTGTGGTGTTCCTGGCCTCCGGCGTTTACGCCCTGCTGAGCATGGCAGGGATGCTGCCCAAGGGGTGGTGAAAAACGGGGGTGTGTGAAAAAAATTCACACACCCCCGTTCGCGGGCCGCGACCCAAAAAAGGACTGTTGCTTACGCAACAGTCCTTTTTTCATTCAATTCCTGTTTTTTTCTCCCACCAGTTCTCCCACGCTGTCTTCCTGCTGCCCTTCCTCGTCTTTTCCTACACAGTAGGAGGCGAAAAGGGAGCCGGACACGTTGTGCCATACGGAGAAAATGGCACCGGCGATGCCGCCGGCGGCGGTAAAGTACATCAGAGCCAGGGTGGAGGCCAGGCCGGAATTCTGCATGCCCACTTCAATGGTCATGGCCCGGCACTGGGCTTTGTCCAGCCCGAACCGGCGGGCGAAGAATCCGCCCAGCACCATGCCGCACAGATTGTGGAGCATTACCACACAGAGGATCACCAGTCCGTTGTCCACAATGGCCCGGCCGGACATGGACACCACGCAGCCTACGGTGAGGATCACCACCAGGGCAGACAGCATGGGCATCACCCGGATTATCCGGCTGACCTGCCGGGGGAAGAAATAATTCATCCCGATGCCCAGGACAAGGGGCAGCAGCACCATTTTCACAATGGAAACCATCATGGACACAAAGTTGATATCCACCCAGGTGCCTGCAATGAACCACACCAGAAAGGGGGTCACAAAGGGGGCCAGCAGGGTGTTCACCATGGTCATGGAAACCGACAGGGCCACATCTGCATGGGCAATGTAGGAAATCACATTGGAAGCGGTGCCTCCCGGGCAGCAGCCCACCAGCACTACCCCGATGGCGATGGCCTCAGGAAGGCGGAACAGGTGGATCAGCCCGAAAGCCACGGCGGGCATAATGGTGAATTGGAGCAGGGTCCCGATGGCCACGTTTTTTGGCTGGCGGAACACGTTGCGGAAGTCATCCGGGGTCAGGCTCATGCCCATGCCGAACATGATGATGCCCAGAAAGGTGGGAATCTGGGGGGCCAGAGGCTTCATGAGCCCTGGCTCCAGGATCCCCAAAAATCCGATGAGCACCACTCCCACGGACATGTACCGGGTGCAGAAACGTACGATTCCATCCACCATCCGGTCAGCCCTCCAGCACTACATTGTCGATGAGCCGGGTGGTCCCGAACTTCACCGCCACGGCCAGCAGCACACGGCTGGCAATGGGGCCGGAGACTTCCGTCAGTCCGGGCATGCCGTAGAGTTCCACATAGTCGATGTTGCTCATGGGTTCGGCCTTGATTTCAGCAGTTACCTGATCCACCAGCTTCCGGGGATCCCGCTCACCGGCAGCAAAGGCCTCTTTGGCGTGTTTCAGGCTCCGGGAAAGGACCAGCGCCGCCTTCCGTTCTTCCGGAGACAGGTACACGTTCCGGGAACTTTTGGCCAGTCCGTCAGATTCCCGAACAATAGGCATAATACGAAGTTCAACATTCATAAACAAGTCTTCCACCATCCGGCGGAGGACTTCCGTCTGCTGGGCGTCTTTCAGCCCGAAATAGGCCCGGTCGGCCTGAGAAAGATTAAACAGCTTGGTGCATACCGTTGCCACACCCCGGAAATGGATGGGGCGTGTGCGGCCGCAAAGAACCTTGGTGATATTGCCCGTCACTTCCACCCAGGTCATATCCTGGTGGGGATACATTTCAGCCGGCGAAGGAGCAAAGATGGCCGTGGCACCGGCGGCTTCCGCGACTTTTTCGTCTGCGGCCAGCTTCCGGGGATAGGCATCATAGTCTTCGTTGGGGCCGAACTGGGTGGGGTTTACAAAGTCGCTGACGATGACCACGTCATTTTCTTTGGCAGCGGCTTTGATCAGGGAGGCATGGCCTTCGTGGAGGGCACCCATGGTGGGCACCAGACCGATGGTTTTGCCTTCTTTTTTCACAGTGCGGACAAAGTCCTTCAGATCTTTTACGGTACGGAACAGTTGCATAATGACAACACCTTTCGGTGAAAGTCCTGGAATATCCAGTACCCATAAGAGAGAGGGGCACCTTGCCGTCCCAGTCTTTCGATATGTTTTTGGTTCCGGTTCCGAATGGATCCTGACCATAGGGATCATGGCCTGCGCGCGGTCCAGTAACGGATAACCATATATTGGATGGAACCCTAAATTTATCTCCTGCCAGAAGCTCCATCATTCGGGTACCTATTATACTCGAAATAAAAGAATTGTCAAGACAATAAGAAAAAAGTTAACGAAAAGGGGGCTGCTGAGGCAGCAGCCCCGTCAACAGTCAGCTGTCAACGGCTGAAGGAAGGAATCTGCGGCTGCAGATTCCTTTGAAGGGAAACGCAGCTGGCGCTGCTAACCCACCACCCATGCTGCGCATGGATACCCCCGCCCTTGCAAAGGGCGGATATACGCTCGGGCTGGTGCCCATTGCTTTTTATAACATTAGAAAGCCGCACCTATGCATCCCAAACAAGGGGCCTTGCGCCCCGCGTTTCTATCCGCCCTTTTCAAGGGCGGGGGACCGTTGCGCATGCGCAATGGTGGTGGGTTAGCAGCCCTTGGGACTGCGTTTTCCTTCAGAACCATCTGCTCTTAGCAGATGGTTTCCATCGGCCGCTGACCATTGACCGTTGACTGCTGACAAGGGAGTGTGCCGCACGCAACGTGCAGCATACTCCCTTTGTATACATAATAATCCTACAAATTCAGTAAACATCGTAACAATTTTCTCGTTTTCGAGATAATTATTTGTGAACTATTTGTGAACCGATTTACACAAACCGTATTTTGCGTATAATCGTAATTGTTCGAAGTAATACGAACAGTATTTCAAAAACAAGCTATAACGATTGCAAAATAAAATGAAAGCAGGGATGGCTATGATGATCAAACTCGAGCACGTCAACAAATACTTTGGCACCAACCATGTATTGAAGGACGTCAACCTGGAAGTGAAAGAAGGGGAAAAACTGGTAATCATCGGGCCATCTGGTTCAGGAAAATCCACCACAGTTCGGTGCATGAACTTCCTGGAGGAAACTACCGACGGGCATGTGTACATCAATGGTACAGAACTCACCCACAAGAACCGGACCCAGATCATCCGGGACAACATGTCCATGGTATTCCAGCAGTTCAACCTGTACCCGCACATGACGGTACTCCAGAATCTGACCCTGGCCCCCATGAAGCTCCGGCACAAGAGCAAAGAGGATGCGGAAAAAACCGCTTACCATTATCTGGAAGTGGTGGGGCTCCGGCACAAAGCCAATGTGTATCCCACCACCTTATCCGGCGGGCAGCAGCAGCGGATCGCCATTGCCCGGGCCCTGTGCGACGAAAGCAAGATCATCCTGTTCGATGAACCCACTTCGGCCCTGGATCCGGAAACCATCCAGGAAGTGCTGGACGTGATGATCAAGCTGGCCAAGGAAGGGAACATCACCATGGTGGTGGTGACCCACGAAATGGGCTTTGCCCGGCAGGTGGCCGACCGGATCATTTTCATGGAAGACGGCCGGATCATCGACGAAGGCACACCGGACCACTTCTTCGTGAACCCCACCAATGAACGGGTGAAGAAGTTCTTAAGCAAGATTATCCGCTGATTACCACCCGGCGATAATCATAGAGCAGCAAGGAAGCATTTGAAGGAGGTTTTATCATGAAAAGTTTGGGCAAGCTGAGAAAGATCTTTGCAGTAGGGGTCACCGTACTTATGGCCGTATCGCTGTTTGCAGGGTGCGGGGACGAGAAGAAAAGCGCTGACAGTGGTAAATCCTCCAATGTGGCGGAAGACATCGCCGCCATCAAGAAACGCGGGGTCCTGCGGGTAGGCGTCAAGAACGTCACCAAGGGCTTCGGGTATCAGGATCCGGCCACCGGGAAATTCACCGGGCTGGAAGTTGACCTGAGTGCAGAACTGGCCAAGAAACTGGGAGTGGATGTGGAATACACGCCGGTAACGGCAGCCACCCGTACCGCTCTTCTGGATTCCGGAGACATCGATATGGTTGCCGCAACCTTCACCATCACTCCGGAACGGAAAAAGAGCTGGGATTTCACCACTCCCTACTATACAGACCATGTTGGGGTGCTGGTGGAAAAAGCCAGCAACATCAACAGCCTGGCTGACCTGAAAGGGAAAGTGGTAGGGGTATCCTCCGGATCCACCTCCGCCAGAGCCCTGGTGGAAGCCATGATCAAGGCCAAAGTCATCGACGGGGACGGCTTCGATCCCAAGAGCTTCGATGCAGCCACCTGGAACAAGGGGGTAAGCTTCAAACAATACGCCGATTATCCGGCCATTTCCACGGCCCTGACTTCCGGAGAAGTATCCGCCTTCTGCGTGGATAAATCCATCCTGGCCATCTACCACACCGACGACAGGACCTTCATCAAGGAAGAATTCGCGCCTCAGGAATACGGCCTGGCCACCAAGAAGGGCTCCGGCATGAGCAAGTTCTGTGAAGAAGCTGTCCAGGGCTGGCTGAAAGACGGCACCATCAAGAAACTGGAAGCCAAATACAACCTGGATAAATAACGTGAGAAAGTAAATGCAAGGTGGGAAGCGGCAATCCTCCAATTTCGCGGGATTGCCCTTCTCTTTCAACAGGAGGCAATGATTATGGGCGGTTTATTTTCAGAAAAAGCATGGGAAGTGGTCCTGACCCACAAGGCCAGCTTCCTCCAGGGACTGGGGGTGACGGTGGAAAGTGCCCTGGGGGGCATTGTAATCGCCACCGTACTGGGCATCCTGCTGGGGCTCATGGGCGTGAGCACCAGACGGCTTCCCAAAACCATCAACCGGATCTACGTGGAAGCCATCCAGAATACACCGCTCATCCTGCAGCTGTGTCTTCTCTATTATGCCTGCTCCTTCTCCGGACACAAGATCGGGGTGCTGGCAGCCGGGATCATCGCCCTGGGCATCTATCACGGCGCCTATATGGCAGAAGTGATCCGGGCGGGGATCGAATCCATCCCCAGAGGCCAGTTTGAGGCGGCGGACGCCCAGGGGTTCGATTACACCCAGAAAATGGCCTACATCATCCTGCCCCAGACGGTGAAGGTGATCCTGCCTCCTACGGTGAACCAGATCGGGAACCTGATCAAGAACACCGCAGTGCTGTACATCATCGGCGGGGCGGACCTGATTTCGTCCACCTACAACTTCGTCACCGGGGCCAACACCGGGGGTTCCTACGCACCGGCCTACATTGTGTGCGGGGTCCTGTTCTTCATCATCTGCTTCCCCCTGTCCACCCTGGCAGGCCGCTGGGAAGCCAAGCTGAAGGCCCAGGACGAAATGATGAATGCCTGAGGAGGAATGGAGTATGAGTACATTAGCCGGCAGCTTTGCCATCCTGAAAAATCCGGACATTATGTCCTTTATGCTGAAGGGAGCCTGCTTCACTCTGCTCCTGGCGGTGGTTTCCATTACCGCCAGCCTGGGGGTGTCTTCCGTCCTGGCCCTGGTGCGGAACTACTGCACCCGTCCGGCGGAAAGAGTCTTCCGCTGGGCTGCCACTGCCTACATCGAACTGTTCCGGAACACACCGCTTCTGTTCTGGATCTTCATCGGCACCGTATTCTTCCCCGCTCCCGGGGTGCGGCGGATCCTGGGGCTCAGTTCCGTGGAAACCAAGCTCCTGTTCAAGTGCACCATTGCCCTGACCATCTTTGAATCCGCCATCATTGCGGAAATCATCCGGGGCGGCCTGAACGCCATTTCCAAGGGGCAGTTCGAAGCGGGCTATGCCCAGGGCTTCAACATCGTCCAGGTGATGTGGTACATCATCCTGCCCCAGGCCTTCCGGAAGATCATCCCCACCCTGATGAGCCAGGTGATCACCATCACCAAGGATACCTCCTTTATGGCCAACGTGGCCACCATCGAACTGATGGCCCGGGTGAACAAGGTGCTGGGAGGGGCCGCCATGTACAACGGCACCGGCACCATCAACGTATCCGACGTGTTCGTGCTGTTCGGGTTTGCGGCCCTGGTGTATTTCGTCATCAACTACAGCCTGTCCTGTGCTGTCCGCCATATCCAGGCCAACCTGGAAAAGGCGGGGGAGTCAGAACCGGTGGCTGATGTGCCGGCCAATGTGGAAATGGCAAAATAAATCTTAAAAAACTGTTGACAGGAATCGGCTTTTCGTGTAGAATAATCTTCGTTGAGATTCCCCGATAGCTCAATGGTAGAGCACTCGACTGTTAATCGAGTTGTTGTAAGTTCGAGTCTTACTCGGGGAGCCAATTGCAAATCATGCCGGACGGATGTCCGGCTTTTTTTAAATTTACAGGGGTTCGCCGCTTCCCCGGCAGCACTGCAGTCAGAGAGAATATGAGGTGTTTCATTTGGTTGGAATTTTAACGGTCGATCAGAATAAGTGTGTTAGATGCGGGATCTGCTCCAAAGTCTGTCCCAGCTGTATCATTGAAATGGGTGAAAACGGCCCGGTGTGCATCAATGATATGTCCTGCATGTCCTGCGGCCACTGTGTATCCGTCTGTCCCACCGGTGCTCTTGATAATTCCCGCTGTCCCTATGCCGAAACCGAACCCATCCCCATGCCGGTGCTGGATTCCCAAACGGCCTACAACTTCCTGCGGATGCGCCGGAGCATCCGGAACTTCACTCCGGAACTGGTCAGTGAAGACAAAATGAGACAGCTGCTGGACATTGCCCGGTATGCACCTACTGCTGCCAATTCCCAGGGGCTTTACTACATTGTGGTGTCCGACCAGGAACTGATCCGGAAGATCTGCGACTGTGTGGCGGACTGGATGCAGGAAGAAATCGACAACAACTCTCCCCGCCGCCGGTATTTCCGGAAGGTACTGGAAGTGTACCGGGGCCGGGGCATCGACATCATCGGCCGGAATGCCAAACAGCTGGTGTTCGCACTGGCACGGCGGCTGAACGTGACCGGCGTGAGCAACTGTGAACAGGCCTGGGCCTATGTGGAACTGTATGCTCCCACCCTGGGCCTGGGAACCACCATTATGGGCTTTATTGAAACCTGTGCCCGGGCAGATTACGCCCCGCTGCGGGAACTGCTCCAGGTACCCCAGAAACAGGTCATCGTCGGAACTCTGCTGGTAGGGTATCCCAAATACAAGTACAACCGGCTGGTGAACCGCCAGCATCTGAAGGTGGAGTTCCGGTAATAAAGGAGCTGATACCATGATCCAGGGCAAGACCATTATTTGTGAAGAAGTGTTCGTCCAGCTGGTCCGGCTGGCGGCAGAACGGGTGGACCGGGTGAACCTGTGGGAACACACCGGCGGGGGACTCATGTCCTTTGCCAAAGGGCTCACCGGCAAGAACACTCCGGCGGTGGCGGTGGAAAAGACCGACGCGGAAGTGGCGGAAAACGGCACGGTGAAAAAAGGCCATGTGGCCTTCACCCTGAAGGTGTCCGTGGCCTGCGATACCTCCATCCCCGACACCATCGAACAGCTGCGGGAAGCCGTGGTGAGAGAAGTGGTGCGGATCACCGATTTCCAGGTGGACCGGGTGGACATTATCGTGGCCCAGCTGGAAGAGGCGGAACAGGTGCCGGAACCCGAAAAACCGGAGAAAACAGAAGAAAGCCCTGCGGAGGCAGGGGAGTGAGAGAAGGGGCTGTTGCTTGAGCAACAGCCCCTTTGTCAGCCGTCAACGGTCAACTGCCGATGACGGGGCTATTTTCATCTTGGCAGTACGATAAAAATAGGCTGCACAGCAAAAAGTCCGCCCTGGGAGGGGCGGGGGACCATCCGCAAGGATGGTGGTGGGGGCATCGGCGGCAGCCGATACTTTGCAGGAATGATGGACAACAGCGGGGTGTCCGGCAGGAGCACGATCTTCATATCCGCAGGTCTCGCTGCAGGATTCCAGGACGGTTGAACCATCCCCCCGCCAAGGTATTCGGTCCTTTCAGGACCTCATGCCCCCACCACCATTGCGCAGGCGCAACGGTCCCCCGCCCCTGCAGGGCGGACTTGGCCTCCGGCCTTGCTTTATAACTGCAAATATAATATTATAAGATAATTCAGTATAATTTCAAGGAGTGTTGACTTTGGCTGGCAGGAACGAAATCCCGGATTACCTGAAAAACTTTTCTCATAAGATGAGGAAAAACATGACAAAAGAGGAACGGCACCTTTGGTTCGACTTTTTCCGGAAATATCCTGTACGGGTGAAACGGCAGGTCATCATCGGAAAGTATATTGTGGATTTCTGCTGTGAACGGGCTCAGGTGATTATCGAACTGGACGGTGGACAGCATTATGAGACGGAAAATAAAAAAGCCGATGCTGAACGGACCCGGCACCTGGAACGGCTGGGATTCTTGGTCCTGCGGTATTCCAACCGGGATGTGATGAGAAATTTTTCCGGAGTGACAGAGAACATCGATCGGATAATCCGGGAAAGAATGAAGAAGTTGGGAACAATATGAGCCGTTGCCGGCTAAAGTCCGCCCTGGGAGGGGCGGGGGACCGTGCGGAGCACGGTGGTGGGGGCATCGGCGATAGCCGATACTTTGCAGGAACGATGGACAACAGCAGTACAATAAAATAGGCTGCACAGCCAAAAGTCCGCCCTGGGAGGGGCGGGGGACCATCCGCAAGGATGGTGGTGGGGGCATCGGCGGCAGCCGATACTTTGCAGGAATGATGGACAACAGCGGGGTGTCCGACAGGAGCACGATCTTCATATCCGCAGGTCTCGCTGCAGGATTCCAGGACGGTTGAACTATACCCCCGCCAAGGTATTCGGTCCTTTCAGGACCTCATGCCCCCACCACCATTGCGCAGGCGCAACGGTCCCCCGCCCCTGCAGGGCGGACTGGGCCGCTGGCCGTTGACAGGGCTGCTGCTCACCGCAGCAGCCCCTTTCTCTTGCCTCTTTTCCTCTTTTGTGCTATGATAATAGCAAACAAATGTTTAGTAAAACAAACGAAAGCGGGGAGAGTCATGGAACAGCGAATCTATGGGGCCATTGATCTGAAATCTTTCTATGCCTCGGTGGAGTGTGTGGAGCGGGGACTGGATCCTCTGGATGCCTGTCTGGTGGTGGCGGACCGGAGCCGGTCGGACCGGACCATCTGTCTGGCGGTGTCCCCGGCTTTGAAGCACTGGGGGATCCCGGGCCGTCCCCGGCTGTTCGAAGTGATCCGCCAGGTGGAAGAAATGAACACTCTCCGTCGGGGATGGCTCCGGGGCCGCCCTTTTTCAGGGAAATCCTTTTTGGCCTCCCAACTGGGCCGGGACCGGACCCTGGAGGTGGATTACATCACCGCCATGCCCCACATGCAGCGGTACATGGAAAAAAGTGCCCAGGTGCTTCAGGTGTACCTCCAGTTCATGGCCCCGGAGGACATCCACGTGTATTCTGTGGACGAAGTGCTCCTGGATCTGACCCCTTATCTGAAATCAGGAGGCTGGACTCCTTACGGCCTGATCCGGGAGATGATCCGCCAGGTGCTGAAGGAAACAGGGATCACCGCCACTGCCGGCATCGGCACCAACCTGTATCTGTGCAAGGTGGCCATGGACATTGTGGCCAAGCACATGGAACCGGACCGGGACGGGGTGCGGATCGCTTCCCTGACGGAAAAGACCTACCGGCAGCTGCTGTGGGACCACTGCCCTCTCACGGATTTCTGGCGGATCGGGCCGGGGATCACCCGGAAACTCCAGCGGTACGGCATGTACACCATGGGGGCGGTGGCCCGGATGTCCCTGGAAGATCCGGACCTGTTGTACCATCTGTTCGGGGTGAATGCGGAACTGCTCATCGACCATGCCTGGGGCTGGGAACCCTGTACCCTGAAGGATATCCGGGCCTATGAGCCCATGAGCAGCAGCCTGGGGTCCGGCCAGGTGCTCCAGCAGCCTGCCACTGCGGAAACGGCCCGGCTGCTGCTGTGGGAGATGGCGGACCTTTTGGCCCTGGACCTGGTGAAGAAGCACCGGGTGACGGATCAGCTGGTGCTGACCCTGGGTTACGACCGGTGCAATCTGGAAGACCCGGAGCGGCGCCGGTCCTACCGGGGAAAGGTGGCAGCGGACCATTTCGGCCGGCCGGTGCCCGTCCACGGCCACGGGTCCCGGAACCTGCCGGGTGGGTACACTGCTTCAGGACAGGTGATCAGGGAGGCGGCCCTGGGGCTTTTCCACCAGGTGGCCGATCCCCAGCTGCTGATCCGGAAGATCTCCCTTACCGCGGAACATGTGAAGGCCCCGGAGGCCCTGCGGTTGCTGGGGGCCGAAACGGACCTGTTTGCCCGGGAAGAGGCACCGGTGTACGCCCGGGGCCGGGAGGAGGAACTCCAGGAAACCATCCTGGCCATCCAGGACCGGTACGGGAAGAACGCCCTGCTCCGGGGGAGCAACCTGCTGCCCGGGGCCATGACCCGGGAGCGGAACGGCCAGGTGGGAGGACACCGGGCATGAAGCCGTATGAAGATATGCTGGATCTGCCCCGGCCCAGGATCTCCGGCCATCCCCGGATGGACCGGAAGAAGCGGGCGGCCCAGTTTGCCCCTTTTGCGGCCTTGAACGGTTATGAGGAACTGGTGGAAAAGGCCCTCCGGCGCCATGAGGCGGCGGTGGAGGCCCAGGTGGAACGGATCCGGGACCCGGAAAAACCATAATGTATTTTTATGCATAAAATGCAAATAAAAAATCTGTCCCTATGGCTCCATCTGTGTTATAATGTTCCTATTCTATAAAGGCTGGGCCCAGTGCACCAGTGAATGAGGGGTGGTCATGATGTTTAAAGTATTTATCGATGGCGGCGAAGGAACGACCGGCCTGCGGCTGGCCCAGCGGCTGAAGCAGCGGACGGATATCGAACTGCTCACCATCAGTTCGGACCTGCGGAAGAACCTGGATGCCCGGCTGGAAAAGATCGACCAGGCGGACGTGGCCTTCCTGTGCCTGCCCGATGCCGCGTCCCGGGAAGTGGCGGCAGCCGCCAAGGACTGCGACACCAAGATCATCGACACCTCCACGGCCTTCCGGTGCGACCCGGCCTGGGCCTACGGGTTCCCGGAACTGGGCCCCTCCTACCTCCATGCCATCCAGGAGAGCAGCCGGATCTCCAACCCGGGCTGCCATGCCACCGGTTCCATTGCCGTGCTGGCGCCCCTGGTGAAGGCCGGGTTCATTGCTCCGGACGGGCTCTATACCCTTACTTCCCTGACCGGGTATTCCGGCGGGGGCAAGAAGATGATCGCTTCTTACGAAAATCTCCATGACAAGGAACTGGATGCTCCCCGGATCTACGGGCTGAACCAGCAGCACAAACATCTGCCGGAAATCCTGAAATATGCCGGACTGGAACAGTCTCCCATTTTCCTGCCCATTGTGGCGCCCTATTATGCAGGCATGCTGGTGACCGCCGGGTTCCAGATGCCCCAGGACCTGAGCCTGGCAGCGGTACGGAAGATGTATGCGGATTTCTACAGGAATCAGCCCTTCATCACAGTGGTCCAGAACGAGGAACTGCCCAAGATGCTGGGGTCCAACACCCTGGCCGGGAAGGATTCCCTGCGGATCTATGTGTGCGGCAACGAGGACCGGTTCACCGTGTCCGCCCAGTTCGACAACCTGGGGAAAGGGGCCAGCGGTGCAGCCATCGAAAACATGAACATCGCCATGGGCCTGGATCCGGAAACGGGATTGGAATTGTAAGGTGCTGCGGAGCAGCACCAGCTGGCAGTCACGAGTCATCAGTCACTAGCCGAAAGAGAGAACCCGTCCTTTGGGCCGGGTTCTTTTCATGCAGGGGGACGAAAATTTTGAGGGCGGCCGGGCCTGCCGCCCCTACGGAACCGGAAGCAAAACGGAACTGTGGGGCAGACAGGGAAAATACAGATCCACAGGGATGCCGTAGGGGGCGCAGGCCCGGCGCCCCGCCAACATACACAAGGAGGAACACCCATGGAATATTGGGATATCTACGACAGCAACAAACAGGTCACCGGCCGGAAAATGATCCGGAACGACTGGCATATGAAACCGGGGGACTACCATCTGACGGTGCTGGCCCTGATCCGGGACCCACAGGGGAGAATCCTGATCACCCAGCGGAAGGCGGACAAGGAATGGGCTGCCCTGAAATGGGAAATCCCCGGAGGCGGAGTACGGGCGGGAGAAACCTCCCGGCAGGCGGTGCTCCGGGAAGTGGGGGAAGAGACCGGACTCCATTTTGCCCCGGAAGAGGCCCGGTGCATCCATACCTACCGCAGCGACAGCCCGGAGGAACAGAACAATTATTTTGTGGATATTTATGAATTTCGAGGAGATTTTACCCGGGACCAGGTAAAGATCCAGGAAGACGAAGTGGAAAGCTTCCAGCTGGCCACCCCTGCCCAGATCCGGGAACTGGGAAAACAGGATGATTTCCTTCACTATCACAGAATCGAGGGATTGCTGACTATGGACATCAAAAAAATCACCATTGCAGGAGCAGGGACCATGGGGTATTCCATGGCGGATATTTTTGCCCGGAACGGGTATGAAGTGACCTTGTGGAACCACCGGCAGCCCACCTTGGACAAGGCCAGGACGAAGATCTCGGCGGGTGCGGCGGACAAGATCACCTATACCACCAGTATGGACGCCTTCCGGGGCCGGGACCTGATCGTGGAATCCATTGTGGAGGACATGGAGGCCAAACTGGCTTTTTACCGGGAAATGAGCCCCCTGGCAGATCCGGAAACCATCATTGCCACCAACACTTCCGGCCTGTCCATCAACAAACTGGCGGCAGCGGTCACCGGGCCGGGCCGGTTCCTGGGGATGCACTGGTTCAATCCGCCCACTCTGATCCCCCTTATCGAAATCATCAAAAATGAGGAGACCCGGCCGGATGTGGCCAAAACCATCTATGACCTGTCCCTGGCCATCGGGAAGAAACCGGCCCTGGTGGAAAAGGATGTACCCGGGTTTGCCGCCAACCGGATCCAGCTGGCCGTGCTCCGGGAAGCCCTGGCTCTGGTCCGGGACGGAGTGGTCAGCGTGGAAGGGGCCGATGCGGTGATGAAATACGGCCTGGGCTTTAGGTGGGCCTGCCTGGGGCCCCTGGAAACCGTGGATTTCGGAGGCCTGGACGTGTTCTGCCACATCAGCGAATACCTGATGCCGGATCTGGAAGATTCCCATGAAGTGCCCGCCCTGCTGAAGGAAAAGGTGGAAGCCGGGGATTACGGGGTGAAGACCGGGAAAGGCTTCTATGACTATGCCGGGGACAAGGCCCGGGAAGCCACTGCCGCCCGGGACAAAAAGCTCCAGGCGGTGTATGACGCCCTTTACGGAGGAAAGGCATGACAGGCCCCGTCCCCGCCCACTGCAAGGTCTGCCGGGGAGAATGCCTGAAGAGTGTGGAGTTCCTGGTGGGGCTGCCTCCGGAAAAGGTGACCACCCTGCTCCGCCGGTCGGTACGGCTGAAATTGGCCAAGGGGGAGTACCTGTTCCACGAAGGGGAGCCCTGTGATGCCATCTACATCATCCACCAGGGCCGGGTGAAACTGTGCACCTACGACCAGGACGGCCTGGAACGGATCGCCGGAATCTTTGTGGAGCATGATACCATCTGGGAAGGGGTACTGGTGCCGGACAGCCGGTATTCCGCCTCGGCCATTGCCATGACGGGGGTGGAATGCTGCAAACTGGCCCGGAGGGATTTCGAGGAGGCCATCCAGGAACCGGAAGTGGCCATGCGGATCATCGCTCTTTTGAGCAAGAAGCTCCACGACGCCAACCGGCGGAACCTTTTGAAAAGCATCGCCGACCCCAAGGAACGGGTGGCCGGGCTGCTGCTGTACCGGTACCGGCGGCAGACCAGCGACACCATCACCATGCGCCTGGAGGAAATGGCCGGCAGCCTGGCTCTCCGGCCGGAAACCATCAGCCGGAAGCTGAAGGAACTGGAACGGGAAGGGTACGTAAAAAAGACCGGCCAGAGCAGCATCAAGGTCCTGGATCCGGACCGGCTGATGGAGCTGGTGAATTATTGACCCAAATCAAGGAACCTTTTTGCAAAAACACATACAATGAGACCCATCAAGAGGCGTACGAACTGTGCCCCCTTTGATGGGGTCTTTTTTTATCAGGAGGTATTATGATCCAGGGACGTATCCATTCCATCGAAACCTTCGGGTCCGTGGACGGGCCCGGAACCCGTTTCATCATCTTTGTCCAGGGCTGCAACATGCGCTGCCTGTACTGCCACAATGTGGACACCTGGAAATGCGGCCAGGGGGGCCAGCTGAAAACCGCTGACGAACTGCTGGACCAGGCGGAACGCTACCGGCCCTACTGGGGTCCGGAAGGGGGCATCACCGTCAGCGGAGGGGAACCTCTGCTCCAGATGGATTTCCTGCTGGACCTGTTCCGGAAGGCCAAAGCCCGGGGCATCGGCACCTGCATCGACACTGCCGGCCAGCCCTTTACCCGGAAGGAACCTTTCTTCAGCCAGTTCAAAGAGCTGATGGAGGTAACGGACATCCTGCTGCTGGATGTGAAGCACATCGACCCGGAAGCCCACAAAAAGCTCACCGGCCAGCCCAATGACAACATCCTGGACCTGTTCCGGTATCTGTCGGAAATCCAAAAGCCCATCTGGGTCCGGCAGGTGCTGGTGCCCGGGTGGACCGACGATCCAGGGTCTCTGCAGCGGACCCGGGAATTCCTGGACACCCTTACCAACATCCAGCGGGTGGAAGTGCTGCCCTACCACAACATGGGCCTGTACAAATGGGAACAGCTGGGGATCCCCAACAAGCTGAAGGACGTAAAGCCCCCCACCCAGGAAGAGGTGGACAAGGCCCGGAAAATACTGGGAGCCGTGTAAGGGCTGTCACTGATACCTGGTGGAAGGAAGGAACCCGGGCACGGGTTCCCTGGACGATGAACAAATATAAAATAAGTTAGCCTAAGCAAACTTGATTCCAGTCAAGGTTTTAAAATGGAAAAACGGCTATGATTAAGCCATGAAAAACGAACCAACGGGAACTCAAAAAGGAGGATCTGTAATGAACAGCATCAATCAGAATGTTGCATGGAGAGGTTTTAAAGGCGTGAAATGGACGGACGATGTGGATGTCCGGGATTTCATCCAGAACAACTATACCCCTTATGACGGGGACGAAAGCTTCCTGGCAGGGCCTACGGAAGCCACCAACAAACTGTGGGGCAGAGTCCAGGAACTCCAGAAGGAAGAACGGGCCAAAGGCGGCGTATTGGACTGCGAAACGGAAGTAGTCTCCAGCCTGACGGCTTACGGCCCCGGCTACATCGATGAATCCATGAAAGATCTGGAACAGGTGGTGGGCCTCCAGACCGACAAGCCTCTGAAACGGGCCTTCATGCCCTACGGCGGCATCAAAATGGCGGAAGAAGCTGCGGAAACCTACGGGTACAAGGTGAACCCCAAGTTCCACAAGATCTTCACCGAATACCACAAGACCCACAACCAGGCTGTATTCGATGCCTACACCGCTGAAATGCGGAAAGCACGCCACAGCCATATCGTAACCGGTCTGCCTGATACCTACGGCCGGGGCCGGATCGTAGGGGACTACCGGAGAGTGGCTCTTTACGGCATCGACTTCCTGATCAACAAGAAAAGCGAAGACCTGGACAACTGCGGATGCGGGGTTATGACCGATGACATCATCCGGCAGCGGGAAGAACTGGCGGAACAGATCCGGGCTCTGAAACAGATGAAGGAAATGGCCAAAGTCTACGGCTATGACATTTCCGCTCCTGCCAAGAACGCCAAGGAAGCCGTCCAGTGGCTGTACTTCGGCTACCTGGCTGCAGTAAAGACCCAGAACGGGGCTGCCATGAGCGTGGGCCGCATCTCCACCTTCCTGGATATCTACATCAGCCGTGATCTGGCCGAAGGGACCCTCACCGAAGAGGCGGCCCAGGAACTGATCGACCACCTGACCCTGAAATTCCGCATGGTGAAATTCGCCCGGATCCCCTCCTACAACCAGCTGTTCTCCGGCGACCCGGTATGGGCCACCCTGGAAATGGCCGGCATCGGCATGGACGGCCGGCACATGGTCACCCGGAACGACTACCGGTTCCTCCACACCCTGGAAAACATGGGGCCTTCTCCGGAACCCAACCTGACGGTGCTGTATTCTTCCGCACTGCCGGACAACTTCAAGAAATACGCCGCCCACATTTCCATCACCACTTCTTCCATCCAGTACGAAAACGACGATGTGATGAAGCCGGTATGGGGCGATGACTACAGCATCTGCTGCTGCGTATCCGCCACCCAGACCGGGAAGGAAATGCAGTTCTTCGGGGCACGGGCCAACCTGGGCAAATGTCTGCTGTACGCCATCAACGGGGGCAAGGATGAAAAATTCCTGACCAAAGATGGCAAACACATGCAGGTAGGTCCGGAATATGCACCCATCACCTCCGACGTGCTGGACTACGGCGAAGTGATGCACAAATTCGACCTGATGATGGACTGGCTGGCCGGGCTGTACGTGAACATCCTGAACCTGATCCAGTACATGCATGACAAATACTACTATGAAGCGGCAGAAATGGCCCTCATCGACACCGATGTGCGCCGGACTTTTGCCACCGGCATCGCAGGCTTCTCCCATGTGGTGGATTCCCTGTGCGCCATCAAATACGCCAAAGTTTCCACGGTCCGGGATGAATCCGGCCTGGTGGTGGACTACAAGATCGAAGGGGACTTCCCCAAATACGGCAACGATGATCCCCGGGCGGATGAAATCGCTGTATGGCTGCTGAAGACCTTCATGACCAAGCTGCGGAAACACCACACCTACCGGAATTCCGAAGCCACCACTTCCATCCTGACCATCACTTCCAACGTGGTGTACGGCGGCGCCACCGGTGCCCTGCCTGACGGACGGAAAGCCTACACCCCGTTCGCTCCCGGTGCCAACCCGGCCTACGGCGCAGAACAGAACGGCCTCCTGGCTTCCCTGAACTCTGTGGCCAAGCTGCCGTACGAATATGCTCTGGACGGGATCTCCAACACCCAGACCATCGCTCCGGAAACCCTGGGCCACAATGAAGAAGAACAGAAAGCCACCCTGGTACGGGTGATGGACGGCTACTTCGACCAGGGAGCCCACCACCTGAACGTGAACGTGTTCGGCGTGGACAAGCTGATCGACTGCATGGAACATCCGGAAAAACCGGAATACGCCAACTTCACCATCCGGGTATCCGGCTACGCGGTGAAATTCATCGACCTGACCAGAGAACAGCAGATGGACGTAATCGCCCGCCGCGCTCATCAGAAGATGTAATGTTTTAGTAAGAAGGGGCTGTTGCATGAGCAACAGCCCCTTAGTCGGAAGTCCGAAGTCTGAAGTCGGAAGCCTCTGGACAGGATCCGTCTGGCTGGACGGATCCTTTTGATTCTGCAAAACCAGAATCGCAATCAATCTGAGAGATCAACTCGTCCAAAGGTTCTACACATTCAAAAAATTTGCCTGCAAATTTAACATTCGGCTCCAGACTCCAGACTTCAGACTCCAGACTTGAGCCGGTTACCTGCAACTGTTCCTGATCAGGTTACAAAAAGTCCTTGACTTTCCTAGTGAAGTAGTGTAGAATCAGAACCATCAAAATCACATACCTTCATCGAGAGCAGCAGAGGGATTTGGCCCTATGAAGCTGCGGCAACCCCCGGAAGGGAAGGTGCCAATTCCAACAGGGATTCCCTGGCAGATGAAAAGCGAGCTCAGTCATCGAAAACACCATCTGCCCAGCAGGTGGTGTTTTTCTTTGTGTGGCTTTCGGGAAGGCGAAAAAGGAGAGATGTTCATGAAACTGAAGAAATGGATTGCAGCAGCCGTATCCGTCCTGGCCCTGGCCAGCCTGGTCAGCGGCTGCGGCAGCGACAAAAAGGCGGCCGCCCCGGCGGAAAAGAAGACCATCACTGTAGGGATCACCCCCGGGTATTCCGAACAGGTCATGGAAGTGGTAAAGAAGGAAGCGGAAAAACAGGGGCTGAAGGTGGAAATCAAGACCTTCTCCGACTATGTGACTCCGGACCAGGCTCTGGCCCAGAAGGACATCGACCTGAACTCCTTCCAGCATGAACCCTTCCTGCTGGCCTTCAACAAAAAGAACGGCACCAAACTGGTGAGCATCGGCAAGACCTACCTGGCTCCCCTGCGGCTGTATTCCACCAAGATCAAAAACGTGGCGGACATCAAGGACGGGGACAAGATCGCCATCCCCAACGATCCTTCCAACGGAGGACGGGCCATCCTGATGCTGAGCAAACTGGGCCTCCTGAAAGTGAACCCGGATGTGAAGCCCACGGAACTGACCGTCAATGACATCACCGAAAACCCGAAACACCTGCAGATCGTGGAACTGGAAGCTGCCCAGCTGCCCCGGAGCCTGGATGACACTGCCGCTTCCATCATCAACGCCGGGTATGCCAACTCCGCCGGTCTGTCCACGGACCTGGCCATTGCCAAGGAAGACAATACCAGCCCCTATGTGAACATCATTGCCGCCCGGGAAGAAGACAAGGACAACCCCACCTACAAGAAATTCGTCCAGATCTTCCAGAGCCAGCCGGTGAAGGACTACATCCTGGAAAACTGCAAAGGCAACCTGGAACCGGCCTGGTAATTGGGAAAGAAGGGAACGGCAATGAAGCTTACGGAAGAAGAACAGAAATACGCCGCCCATCTCCAGCGGTTCATCCAGTGCGCCACCGTGTCCAACGCCAATGTGGACAAGGTGGACTGGAGCCAGTTTGAAAAACTCCATGAGGCCTTCCGGGAATTCTATCCCCACATCTATCGCCTGATGGAGCTGGATGAAGTGGGCCAGGCAGGCCTCCAGTTCCACCTGAAGGGCACTGGCAGCGCAAAGAAGCCCCTTCTGCTCATGGCCCATCAGGACGTGGTGGAAGTAGGGGACCGGGGCCAGTGGAAATTCGATCCCTTTGGAGGCGAAATCATCGACGGCTGTATCTGCGGCCGGGGTACCACCGACTGCAAGCACCAGCTGCTGGCGGAAATGGAAGCGGTGGAAGCCCTGCTGGCAGAAGGCTGGCGGCCGTCTTACGACCTGTACCTGTCCCTGGGCTACAGTGAGGAAGTGTACCTGGAAAACGATGTGGACGGGGCGGAAAAGCTCACCCGGCACCTGGAAGAGAAGGGGGTCCGGCTGGGCACCGTAGTGGACGAAGGGGGCGGCCTGTTCCCGGTGGGGGACAAGCTGGAAGCCAAGATCGGAGTGGCGGAAAAATCCCCGGTGAACTTCGAGATCTACGCCACCTCTCCCGGAGGCCATTCCAGCCGTCCCGGGAAAGGGACAGCCCTGGGGACCCTGGCCAAAGCCATTGTGGCCATCGAATCCCATCCTTTCCCTTACCGGTTCACTCCCCTGACCCTGGCCCATCTCCAGAAAAGCGCCAAACTCCAGGATGCCGGCCGCCAGGCCATCTATGAAGACCCGGAAGGCCACTGGCAGGAACTGTGCCAGTTGGCCCAGGAAGATCCGGCTCTGGATGCCCTGCTCCACACCACCATCGCCTTCACCATGGCCGAAGCCAGCAAGCAGCCCAATGTGCTGCCCAGCCGGGCGGCGGCCCAGATGAGCGTCCGGGTGCTCCAGGGGGATACGGTGGAATCCTGCGAAAATTACTTCCGCCAGTTCCTGCCGGAAGGGGTGGAAATCCGCCATGTGTCCGGCAAGGACCCGCTGCCCGCTTCCGATCCCCAGAGTTACGGGATCCAGGTGGCGGAAAAAGTCCTGAAGGACCAGTACGGGGAAAAAGTGGACGTGGTGCCCTTCCTGATGCTGGGAGGCACCGACAGCCACTATTACAAGCGGATCGCCGACAATGTGATGCTGTTCTCCGGGTATCTCCGGGACAGCCGCTGGGGCGCCGCCCACCAGGTGAACGAAAAGATCCCCGCTGATGCCCTGAAGGCCAGTGTGGACTTTTTCAAGGAATTTTTACGGTCTTACTGATATGGAACTGACGTACCAGGTGGATCGGGACCATGCCGGATGCTGCGTCCGCCAGGCAGCCCGGGGTCCCATGCACCTTTCGGAAAAACTCTGGCGGAAAATCAAATGGAACGGCACCATTACCGTGAACGGATCCCCGGTTTCCAGTCCTTCTCACAGGCTGGAGGCCGGGGACCGGCTTGTTTTCCAATGGGAAGAAACGGCGGCGGTGATCCCGGTCCATCTGCCTCTTGCCATTTTGTACGAGGATGAGGACCTGCTGGCGGTGGACAAGCCTGCCGGCATGCTGATCCACCCCACCTGGTCCGGGGCCCGGGATACCCTGGTCCAGGCGGTGGGAGGGTATTTCCGCCAGTCGGGGCAGAAATGCGGCATCCACCCGTTGTACCGGCTGGACCGGGACACCACGGGCCTCCTGCTGGTAGCCAAATCCGCTTTTGCCAAACACGCCCTCACCCGCAGCCACCAGGAAATCTACCGGGAATACCTGGCGGTGTGTGAAGGGGATCTGGCAGAACCCCGGGGCCGGATCCATCTTCCCATCGGCCGGGTGGCAGAAGGGGTGGACCGGTGGATGGTCCGGGAAGACGGACGGCCGGCGGTGACCGATTATGAGATCCTGGCTGGCGGAGGGGACCATACGGTGCTGAAGATCCATCTCCTTACCGGAAGGACCCATCAGATCCGGGTCCATTTCGCCCACAAGGGGCACCCTCTGGTGGGGGACCCGGTGTACGGCACAAGGGACCCAAGGATTGCCCGCCAGGCCCTCCACGCCTGGACCGTCCGTTTCCGCCACCCCAGGACAGGAGAAGAAGTGTTCCTCACGGCCCCGGTGCCGGAGGATATGAAGGGGCTGCTGGGGGAGAAAAGCAGTGCAGAGTGAAGAGCAGGAAGGCAAACGATAAACGATAAATCCGCAGGATTGCCTGAAAGGGCGCTCTGACCACTCTCCTAAAATATGATATAATCAAGTAAGAACACCGCAAGGGAGATGGATACGGATGAGACGACAGAAAGGGCAGGACATCATTGAATATGCACTGATGCTGGCAATCATCGTCGGTATCGGCGGATGGATATACAACGCCGGTGTCAATGGCGGCCTGGCCGGGTCCATCAATTCTGTATTCAACAACGCCAGCGCTCTCTTGGACGAATCTTCCAAGGAAAAACTCCCGGCCGCGTCCACAGCGAAAGATATCATCGAACGGCTCCGGCAGGGACGGTACGACGGCCTGGCGGATGTGCTCCAGGGGAAACCTTCCAGCACCCTGGTGATTGCCTCGGACAGTGCCGCAGGACAGGAGCTGGCCCGGCAACTGAACATCCAGACCAAAGAAGGGGACGGCTGGTTCGCCAGGGTCCAAACCGATGGGGTAACGGTGTTTTCCTATTACTCCGCAGAGGCAAACAAGGGGATGACCTTCAGTCAGCTGGCAGCAGATTACCAAAAGAATACCAAAACGTATTATGATGCATCTACAGGGGAAAATAAAGCTACGGTAAGGATCACGGAAGGGCTGTTCAACAGCCAGGGGAAAAGTGCCGCGGGTGCAGGGAAGACCGTCTTTGAAAATGTCCCGGGCTACGTGGGACCTTCTCCCAGCGGCAGTGGGTTCATCATCGATCCTACGCGTACCAAAAAATTGAAATAGAAACGGCCGTTTGCGTCAACTTCTTGAACAAACCATGACAAAACCTGCACCTGTGTTGACAGGGCAGGTTTTTTGCTATAAATAAAAAGGTACAGCACATATGCAGGAGGCTTGACAGAATTGAAAACTATGGACCGGCCAAAGCCAATCCCTTCCGGGAAACCCATGGCGGTCTGGTTTCTGCCGCGGCTCCGGAACCGGCTGTCAAGCCAACGGGAGCAGCGGCTTCAGCCGGGAAAACCGTGGAGCTGACGGAATTGAAAAATACCGGCACAAAGGCCATACGGGATCCTTTGGCCGGGGCGGACCCCAAGATCCTGGAAAAGTTCTGCCTGGTAAAGGGCGGAACCTACAAAAAAGTGACCGCCTGCCTCCAGGGGCTGGACAAAAGCGCCACGGGCCTTGACCCGGCGGCTTCCTTCGTCCAGTGACCAGTGACAAGAGACCAGTGACCGGGGGTGTGAATTTTTTCACACCCCCTTCGTATTTTATTTCACCGCTTCCGCAAATTCTCTTCCGTACTTCCGGCACAGCTCCTGGCTGGCCTGGTCCGGGGCCCACTGGCACCGGAGCCCTTCGTTGACCAACTGGAACCCGGCACCGCCCAGCAGTTCCGTGATCTGTTTCACCGCTTCTCCGCTCCAGCCGTAGCTGCCGAAAGCAGCGGCCTTTTTGTTCTTGAACTTCAGGCCCCGGATCATTTCCATAATGCCCCCGATGGAATACAGGAACCCGTAATTGATGGTGGGGGACCCTACCAGAATGGCCTTGGATTTGAACACTTCCGTCACGATGTCGTTTTTGTCATCCACCGCAGAGTTGTAGATCTTCACCTTCAGGGTAGGGTCCGCTTCCATCAGGCCTTCGGCGATGCATTCCGCCATCCGCCGGGTGGAATTCCACATGGTGTCGTAAATCAGGGTCACCTGGTTTTCCTGGTAATTCTGGGCCCATTCCTGGTAGGCCTTGACGATCTGCAGGGGATCATCCCGCCAGATCACCCCGTGGCTGGGGCAGATCATGCTTACCGGCACGCCCATCTTGAGGATCTCGGCAATCTTCCGGGTGACCATGGGGCTGTACAGGTTCAGGATGTTGGCGTAATACTTCATGGCTTCCCGGTACAGTTCCCCCTTGTCCACTGCATCATTGAACAAGGTTTCGCTGGCGTAGTGCTGGCCGAATCCGTCGTTGCTGAACAGGATGTTCTCCCCGGTCATGTAGGTGAACATGGTGTCCGGCCAGTGGAGCATGGGAGCTTCGATGAACACCAGCTGAGAGCCCCCCAGGTCCAGGGTGTCCCCGGTCTTCACGGTGACGAAATTCCAGTCCTGGTGGTACAGCCCCCGGAGAATGGCTTCCCCTTTCTGGGTGCAGTAGATGGGGGTGTGGGGAATCTCCCGCATCAGGGCCGGCAGGGCACCGCTGTGGTCGTTTTCGTTGTGGTTCATCACAATATAATCAATGGCCTTCAGGTCGATTTCCTGTTTCAGATTGGCCACGAATTCTTCATCAAAAGGCTTCCAGACCGTGTCCATCAGCACCGTCTTCTGATCTCCCCGGATCAGATAGGAATTGTAGGAGGAGCCTTTTTCCGTAGAATATTCATGGCCATGGAACTCCGTCAGTTCCCAGTCGATTTTCCCAACCCAGGTGACTTTATCCGTAATTTTCTTTCCCATATGAAACATCTCCTTTGGCAGCAGTCTGTTTTTCCATGGTTCAAGTATACATGGAATAACCGGGAAAATCCGTTGTCAGTACAACAAATAAGAGAGCAGCAACCCCCTCTGGTATCTCTGGCCCATATGGGGTACAATACAGATAATACTTGTCCATTTGCCCGTGTCCAATTTTCTGCAATTGAAAGGTGGTATTTCCATGAAAATCAAACGTGTTCTGGCCATCCATGACCTTTGTTCTTTTGGGCGCTGTTCCCTGACGGCGGCCATGCCTGTACTGTCCGCCATGGGACACCAGGTGTGCCCGTTTCCTACGGCTCTGTACAGCAACAACCTGACTTACGGGAAATTCGTTTCCCGGGATCTGACGGACCTGATGGCCGGGTACCGGGACCAGTGGAAGCAGCTGGGGCTCTCTTTTGATGCAGTCTACAGCGGCTTTTTGGCAGGGCCTGCCCAGGTGGAACAGGTAATCGCTGCCGTCGAGGACTTTGCCGGGGAAGACCGGATCGCCGTGGTGGACCCGGCCATGGGGGACGACGGGAAGCTGTACCCGGTGTTCGATGCTTCCATGGTGGAAGCCATGAAGAAACTGGTGGCCCATGCCACTCTGATTACCCCCAACTATACGGAAGCCTGCCTCTTGACAGATACGCCCTGGAAAGACGCAGCCCCCACTGACGATGAGCTGGAAGCCCTCTGCGACAAGCTGCTGGCCCTGGGACCCAAACAGGTGGTGATCACCAGCGTGCCCTGCGATAAGGACCATCTGAAAATCGTCAGCAGTGAACCCAACCAGCTGTTCCCGGAAGCCTATGAAGTGAAGAAGCTGCCCTTTGCCACCTGCGGTACAGGAGATGTGTTCACCAGCACCCTTTTGGGCTATGTGCTCAATGGCAAAGATCTGAACCGGTGCGTCCAGGAAGCGGCGGATTTTGTCAGCTATGTCATCGACACCACTCTCAAAGCCGGTACCGACCCCAAAGAAGGGGTGGTCCTGGAAGGATGCCTGTGGAAGCTGCTGTTCCCCCAGTCCAAGAACTGCACCACCTGCATGGCGTAAGGGAGTGAAGGAAAGAGGAGGCTGTTGCTCTTGCAACAGCCTCCTCTTTCGGTTTATAATAAAGATTGGTGAAAAAATGTTTGCTTTTGGCTGAAATTCTTTCCAGTTGGGAGAAAGGGGGAGGGGCATGGAATTTGTGAAGAAGACACCGGAGGAGAAGGAGGCCAGTTTCCGGCTGCTCCAGAAAATGTATGCTTCAGAGCCCATCAAGCCCCGGACCCCGCCCGAACCGCTGCCCCCTTTGCTCCAGCAGCTCCGGGCCATGGAAAAGGACGACTCCAGCCGGTATGAGACCACTCCGGAACTGTTCGTCCGCCAGGGGAAACTGGCGGCGGATTACGAGGATGACACAGTGTACGACCTGCCGGTGCTCCATTACTATCCCACCTACCGGGTGCTTACGGACAAAGAGCTCCGGGGGTATTTCGGCTGGCGGACCCGGCTCCGGCATCAGCAGCTGGAACGGACCTCTCTGACCTATGCTTTCCTTTATATATACGAACTGCTGAACCAGATCGGGGTGGAAAATCCCGAGGACGGCTATGAAAAGCTGAAGGCTTTCGGGGAAACCTACGGCCTCCTGGACGACCGGATCCTGCCCTATCTCCACCAGTGGCTCCGGGATTACGTGCTGTATTACCAGCTGAATTCCGCCCTGCTGCCGGAAACCCAGCGGAACCGGCAGGATGAAGCCTATCTGGTGCTGGATGACTGGGAAAATGCCACGGACCAGGAACTCTTCGACGCCCTGGACCTTTTTTCCACCTACCATATGAGTCGGTCCAAACTGTACAAACAGAAACCGGAAGACACCGTGCGGCTTTTGGGCCGGATCTACCGGATGATCCAGGGGTACTGGAAGACCCACCGGAAAAAATCTTTTTTGGAGGAACATGTGGGAGGGCCCGGCTACGAATGGCTGGAGCTGTTTGCCAACGCCGTATTCCTCCGGAAGGAGGACAAACGGGATTTCACGGTGGTGGTGAATCCCCTGTGCATCTACCATGACCGAAAGGGCATCTGGACCTTCCGCCATTACGTGTACACCTCCAAACAGCTCCGGAAGCTGGGAAAACTGATGAAGACCCTGGACGGCCTCCTCCGGGAGGAACTGGACTTCCCTCAGCCCCTCCAGCAGCCCCTGTCCTACAAATGGCTCACCCGACTGGTCCACCAGGGGGTGGAAGAGGACCGGAAGGAACAGAAGGAAGCGGAAAAACGGAAAGTGGTGTTCCATCTGGATCAGCTGGACCAGATCCGCCAGGATGCGGCGGTGACCCGGGACAGACTGATGACGGAAGAGGAACGGCGGGAGGAAGCTCTGCCTTCCCTGGAGGACAGAACGGAAGCCCCGGCAGCACAAAAGGCTCCGGAACCTCCGGAAATGGCTCCGGCCCCGGCAGTTTCCGGTCAGGAAGCTGCAGGACAAAGACCGGAATCCGGCAAAATCTCTCCGGCCTCTGGAGAAGCATCCCCGGAACCGGCCGAACCGGCCCGGCCCTGGAATCTGACAGAAGAGGAATACCGCTACCTCCACGACCTGCTCTATGGGGAAGACACCTCCTGGACCGGGGCCAAGGGGCTGATGCCTTCTATTTTAACAGACAGCATCAACGAAAAATGTTACGAAGAATTCGGGGATACGGTGCTGGAAGCCGGGGACCCGCCTTCTGTGATCGAAGATTATGCGGATGACCTGAAAGGAACGATAGAACCATGACGCTGAAGATACCCAAACGGATTGCCCGGACCCTTATCAGCTCCCTGAAAGGGGGCGTGGTGCCCCGGATCGGGCTGCCTTACATTACCGTAGGCCGGAAGAACGAAATCGACGCCCTGCTCCACGATGTGGACGTGATTGCCGACGGGGGCGCTTCTTTCCGGTTCATTGTGGGCCGGTACGGCAGCGGGAAAAGTTTCCTGCTCCAGACCCTCCGGAACTATGTAATGGAAAAGGATTTCGTGGTGGTGGACGCCGACCTGTCCCCGGAACGGCGGCTCCAGGGCACCAAAGGACAGGGACTGGCCACCTACCGGGAACTGGTCCGGAACATGGCCACCAGGACCCGTCCCGAAGGAGGCGCCCTGCCTTTGATCCTGGACCGGTGGATCAACCAGATCCAGCAGCAGGTGGTGACGGAAACGGGCCTGGCCCTTACAGACGGCCGGCTGAATACCCTGGTGGAACAGAAAATCGGCCAGGTGATCCAGGCCCTCAATGAAATGGTCCACGGGTTCGATTTTGCCCGGCTGCTGACTTTGTACTACCGGTCCTATCGTCAAGGGGACGAAGCCACCAAGGCAAAGGTGATCCAGTGGTTCCGGGGAGAATTCCATACCAAGACCGAAGCCCGCCAGGAACTGGGAGTGAACATCATCATCTCCGATGAAGACTGGTATGAATATCTGAAGATCTTCGCTCTGTTCCTGAAGCAGGCCGGTTACGCCGGGCTCCTGGTGTGCATCGACGAACTGGTGAACATCTACAAGATTCCCCATGCCATCACCCGGCAGTACAACTACGAAAAGATTCTCACCATGTACAACGATACCCTCCAGGGAAAGGCCCACTACCTGGGCATCATCATGGGAGGCACTCCCCAGTGTATGGAAGACCCCCGGCGGGGAGTGTACAGCTATGAGGCCCTCCGGTCCCGGCTGGCGGAAGGCCATTTTGCCGGAGAACACAAGGACCTGCTGGCACCGGTGATCCGGCTCCAGCCTCTTACCAGCGACGAAATGCTGGTGCTGGTGGAAAAACTGGCGGAGATCCACGGGGTGCTCTACGGCTATGCCCCGAAAGTGACCCAGGAAGATCTGGTGGCCTTCATCCGGATCGAATTCCAGCGGATCGGGGCGGATTCCCACATCACTCCCCGGGAAGTAATCCGGGACTTCATCGAGGTGCTGGACATCCTGTACCAGCATCCGGAACTGAAGGTGGAAGCCCTGCTCCAGTCCGACAGCTTCCAGTATGCCCAGAACGCCGTGGAAGGGGAGGAAACCGCTCCGGAATTTGCGGAGTTCACCGTATAAGAAAGGATTGCCATGAATATCTTTGACCGGTATGCACCTTTTGTCCAGGATTTCATCTACAGCCAGGGGTGGTCGGAACTGCGGCCCATCCAGGTGGCGGCCGGAGATGTGCTGCTGAACACGGACCAGAACCTGCTGCTTACTGCTTCCACCGCCTCCGGGAAGACCGAGGCGGCCTTCTTTCCCATCCTGTCCCTGTTTGCCCAGAATCCGCCCAAAAGCGTGGGGTGCATCTACATCGGTCCTCTCAAGGCCCTGATCAATGACCAGTTCCTCCGGCTCCAGCCTCTCTGTGAAGAAGGGGGCATCCCGGTGTGGCACTGGCATGGGGACGTTTCCCAGTCCCACAAGGCCAAAATGATGAAGCATCCTTCCGGGATCCTCCAGATTACCCCGGAATCCCTGGAAGCCCTGCTGCTCCACAAACACATGGCCATTCCCCGGCTGTTCGGGGATCTGCGGTTCGTGGTCATCGATGAAGTCCATTCCCTGCTCCGGGGGGACCGGGGAGGCCAGACCCTGTGCCTGATCCAGCGGCTGTCCCGGCTGGCCGGGGTGAATCCCCGGCGGATCGGGCTGTCGGCCACCCTGGGGGATCCGGAAAAGGTGGGGGAATTCCTGAGCCTGGGCACGGGCCGGAAGACCCTGATCCCCCAGGTGAAGGCCCCGGGGACCAAATGGCGGCTGTCCATGGAACATTTTTACGTGAAAGACGCCCAGGCCGGGGAGGACCGGGCGGACCTCCAGGCCCTGCCGGCACTGGATGTGAAGACCGACCAGGCTCCGGCCCAGGCGGACCCGGGACTGGGATACATCTTCGAGCACACCCGGGGGAAAAAGTGCCTGGTGTTCGTGAATTCCCGGGAAGAATGTGAAGGGGTCACCACCAGCCTCCGGCAGTACTGCGAGCTGAACCATGAGCCGGACCGGTTTTTGATCCACCACGGGAATCTGTCCGCCTCCTACCGGGAAACAGCGGAAGAACTGATGAAGGACGAGAGCCGGAACCTGACCACCGTCACCACGTCCACCCTGGAACTGGGCATCGACATCGGCCGGCTGGAGCGGGCCTTTCAGATCGATGCGCCCTGGACGGTGTCTTCCTTCCTCCAGCGGATGGGACGGACGGGCCGGAGGGACCTGCCTCCGGAAATGTGGTTCGTGATCCGGGAGGACGAGCCGGAGATCCGGGCTATGCTGCCGGCCACCATCCCCTGGAAGCTGCTTCAGGGAATCGCCCTGATCCAGCTGTACCTGGAGGAAAAATGGGTGGAACCGCCCCGGCTGGACCGGCTGCCCTACAGCCTTTTGTACCACCAGACCATGAGCGTCCTGGCCAGCAATGGGGAAATGTCTCCGGCGGCTCTGGCGGACCGGGTGCTCCGGCTCAGCTATTTCCACCGGATCACCCAGGAAGATTACAAGGTGCTCCTCCGGTATCTGATCGCCGAAGACCATATTGCAAGGACCGAACAGGGGGGCCTGATCGTGGGCCTGGCCGGGGAACGGGTGATCAGCTCCTTCAAATTTTACGGGGTGTTCCAGGAAAACGAGGAGTTCACCGTCCGGTGCGATTCCCAGGAACTGGGCACCGTGGTGGCGCCCCCTCCTCCGGGAGAAAAGATTGCCCTGGCCGGTCATGTGTGGCGGGTATTGGAAGTGGACCGGAAACGCCATGTGATCTACTGCGAACTGGTTAAGGGAAAAGTGCCCGCTTATTTTGGAGAATGTCCCGGGGATATCCATACCAAAGTGCTGGAGAGGATGCGCCAGGTGCTCCGGGAGGACCGGTCCTATCCTTATCTGATGAAAAACGCCGTGGCCCGGCTCCAGCAGGCCCGGTTCACCGCCAAAGCCTCGGGCGCGGCGGAAAAGCCTCTGATCCAGTTGGGAGGAAAGATGTGGTGCCTTCTGCCCTGGCTGGGGAGCTATGGCTTTTTGGCCCTGGAACGGTTCCTGAACCTGAAATGCGCCCAAAAACTGGGGCTGAAGAAGCTGGATCCCTTCCGTCCCTTCTTTATGCAGTTTACCATGGAAGCGGACGAGGAGACTTTTTTCCAGGTGGTGGAGGAAGAAATCCAGAAGGAAATCGATCCCCTGGAACTGGTCTACCCCCATGAGGTGCCGCTTTTTGACAAGTATGATGAATATCTGCCGGAAGAACTGGTGAAAAAAGGCTTTGCCCTGGGGGTCCTGAACCTGGAAGACGTGCGGAAACGGGTCCGGGAGTGGAGCCACACAGGGCATGGAATGACAGAATGATGAATTTGTGGGGAAAGGGAAGAAATCATGACAGAAACCAAGAAGTCGGCCCATAAACCGGGCCTGGACATGCTCCATGGCTCCATTGCAGACAAACTGTTCTATTTTGCCATGCCCATCGGGCTCATGGGGCTCTTTGAGCAGCTGTTCAACAGCGCAGATGTGTTCCTGCTGGGGCATTTTGTAGGGAAGGACGCCATGGCAGCCGTAGGGAACAACATGCCGGTGATCGGCCTCCTGGTGACCCTGTTGATCGGGATCTCCCTGGGGGCCAATGTAACCATTGCCCAGTATCTGGGAGCCGGGAAGCAGGAAAAAGTGGAAGAGACTGTCCAGACCGCCATTGTCATGGCCCTGGGCCTGGGGGTGCTGCTGACGGCGGTGGGGGAACTGATCGCCCATCCGGCCCTGAAGATCCTGGCGGTGCCGGAAGAGGTCCACGATCTGGCGGCCACCTATCTGCGGATTTTCCTTTTGGGGATGCCTTTTTTGACTTTGTACAACTTCGAAGCGGCCATTTTCCGCAGCTGCGGAGACGGGAAGACCCCGCTCTACAGCCTGGTGGCGGCCAATCTCCTGAACATCACCCTGGACCTTTTGTCTGTAACCGTGTTCGACTGGGGGATTACCGGGGTGGTCAGCGCCACGGTACTGTCCTTTGCGGTGAATTCCGGGATCCTGTTCGTGCTGCTGTGCCGGACCCCTCAGCCCATCCAGCTCCAGCGGCACAAGATGCGGCTGAACGGCCATGAAATGGGGAAAATCCTCCATATCGGGCTCCCTGCCGGGATCCAGGGCATGGTCTTTGCCATGAGCAATGTGGTGATTCAGTCTTCCATCAACAGCCTGGGCACCGCGGCCATGGCGGCGGCTGCCGCTTCCGTAATCATCGAATTCAACATCTACTGCTTCGTAAACGGGTTCAGCCAGGCCACCACCACCTTTGTAGGCCAGAACTACGGGGCACGGAAGCTGAGCCGGTGCTTTGCCACCACCAAGGCGGCCTTCTGGGTGGAAGGGCTGTTCCTTCTGTGCATTACGGTACCCATCCTGTTCTTCGGAGAGCATGTGATCGGTTTCTTCAACCCGGATCCCCAGGTGATCCGGCTGGGGGTGCTGCGGCTGTGGTGGGTGGGGGATACCCTTTACCTTAACGGGGCCATGGATATCCTCTCCGGAGCTCTCCGGGGCTACGGCTATTCCCTGCCTCCGGCCCTTGTGGCCCTGGTGGGCATCTGCGGAGTGCGGCTGGTGTGGATCTATACGGTATTTGCCAACCATCCGGACTACCTGACCCTGATCCAGGCCTATCCGGTGAGCTGGATCATAGCCACCGCGGTGCTGGCTGTGGTGTACTGGCAGTGCAGGAAGTACATTGTAAAGTCGGCCCTGGCGGGGAGATAAAAGGCAGACACCGGGGGTGTGAATTTTTTTCACACCCCCCTTTCATTCCACCCTATCATGCACAATGGTGTTCCGTCCTCGGTTCTTGGCTTCGTACATGTATTTGTCTGCCCGCTGGATGATGGAATCCGGAGTATCTCCCTCCTGGACGGCGGTGATCCCCACGCTCATGGTAATGTGGAGAGGGTGGCTTTCGTGGTGGATGAAAGCCTGTTCCACCATGTGCTGGAACCGGTTGGCAATGGGGATGATATCCGATCTGTTTTTGATGGGGTAGATCCCGATGAATTCTTCTCCGCCCCAGCGGCCCAGGGTGTCCGTGGACCGGATGGAGTGGGTGGCGGCGTCGGCAAAGGCCTTCAGCATCCGGTCCCCGGCCGGGTGGCCATACTTTCCGTTGAAATCGTGGAAATGGTCGATGTCCGCAAACAGCACCGCAAACAGCTGATGGAGCCGATGGTACTCCGAAAAACGCATTTTCAGCAGGGGATCCAGGAACTTCCGGTTGGGCAGGCCGGTGAGAGTGTCATGGTAGGCCAGAGAATACAGATTCTGGATGATCAGGCTTCCCCGGTCCAACAGGCTCACTTCTTCGAACTGCTCCGCCACCAGCCGGATTTGGCCTTTTTCATCAGCAAGAGGCACAAAATGGGCCTGGATCACCCCCATGGTTCCGTCTTTATGGGTAAAGACCAGCTTTTTGGACAGAGGCTTTTTCTGGTCCATGGAGGCCAACAGGGGACAGTAGGTCCTGCACAGAGGCCGACCCTTTTCATCCATATGATCCAGCTTTGTTTCCGGACAGCGGAGACCGATCATCTCTTCTGCCGTATACCCGGTAATCTGTTCCGCCGCCCTGTTCCAATAGACGATGGTCCGGTCCGGGGTCACCATATAGGTGCCGAAAGGTGCAAGCTCCGCCAGCTGACGGAAATCTTTATCCTGGATCATACACACATTCTCCTTTCCAAAAACATGGAACTGTCTTTATTCCCTTTATTCCAGTTGCTTCTTCATCCACTGGTGGGGGACTCCTTCATCCGGTTCCACCGGTCCATAGGCCCGATACCCCAGGGTCTCATAGAAATGTTCAGCCCGGACCTGGGCGTGGAGACGGATTTCCGTTCCTCCCAGTTCCTTTACGGCTGCCTCGGTGCCTTTTACCAGAAGGCTGCCGGCGCCTTTGCCACGGAACCGCTTTTTTACGGCAATCCGTCCCAGGATCCAGATTCCCGGTTCCTCGCCGGGGAAGAAACGGCAGACACCCACGGCTTCTCCCTGGTCATCCCACAGGAGACCGTGATGTGAGGCCTGATCCTGGCTGTCGAATTCCTCCTGGAATCCCTGTTCCTGGCAAAAGACTTCTTCCCGGAGGGCCTTGGCCTCCGGAGGCAGTTGGGTGTAGGTGGTAAATTTCATTATGAGATTCTCCTGTTCATTGATGATTTTGCGGGCGTCCGTGGCTGCCGCCCTCTGTCTTTGTTAGATTTTCGGGGGAGTCCTGCGGGGTACCCTGGTCAGCTGGTGGATTTTCTGCCGGAACATCAGGTTTGTCCGTCCAGAATCAGGCGGGCCAGGGCTTCATCCAGCAGCCGGACCGGATCCGTCAGCTGGAAATTCAGCCGGGAATAGTAATAATATTCCTCTATTATACACCAGAACAGACAATTTATAGGAAGATATTTTGGCATATACCACTGACGGCGTCTGTCTGTTTCTTTTACCAGGTACAGTGTATAATAGAAGAAATGCTATGATACAAGAAAGAGAGGAATCAATGCCTTGGCTGCTTCGCAAATCAACATGCTGGAAGGCTCTTTGACAAAGCCTTTGTTCCAGTTTGCCATCCCGGTGGCTCTTATCGGGATCCTCCAACAGATGTTCAATACGGCGGACATTATGGTCCTGGGCCGCTTTGTAGGGAAGGAGGCCCTGGCGGCAGTGGGGAACAATGCTCCGGTGATCGGGGTCATGGTCAATCTGTTCCTGGGGATTTCCCTGGGGGCCAATGTGCTCATTGCCCGGCGGCTGGGAGGAAGGCGGCTGAAGGAAGCCTCCCAGGCCATCCACACCACCGTGCTCATGGCCCTTCTGACCGGGCTGTTCATCCTGGTGGTGGGGGAAATCCTGGCCGGACCTCTCATGGTCTGGATGGGCGTGCCGGAAGAGGTCCGGGCTGCTTCGGAATTTTACCTGCGGATCTATCTGCTGGGCATGCCGGGGATGACTCTCTACGACTTTTTGTCCGCCGTATACCGGAGCCACGGGAATGTGCGGACCCCGCTGCTGTCCCTTATCACCGCCAGCCTGGTGAATATTGCAGGGAATTTCCTGGCAGTGTTCCTGGGGTTCGGGCTGGCCGGGGTGGTGGTGGCTACCGCCGTGTCCAATTACGTCAGTTCCGGGCTGCTGCTGCGGATGCTCCGGTATGGACACGGGGTGCTCCATTTTTATCCGGGCGCCATCCGTTTGCGGCTGGATGACATCCGGGAAATCCTCCGGGTGGGGGTGCCTGCCGGGATCCAGGGCATGGTGTTCAATCTGTCCAATATGGTGATCCAGTCCGCCATCAACAGCGAAGGGGCCCTGGCCATGGCGGCTTCGGCTGCGGCCTATGTGCTGGAAATCAACACCTATCCCTTTATCATCGCCTTTGGCCAGGCCATTACCACCTTTACCAGCCAGAACTTCGGGGCGGGGAACCTGAAACGGTGCCGGAAGGTGCTGGGCCGGGGCCTGACGTTGAACTTCCTGTTCACCTGCGTTTTGATCGGTCTGGTGTTCCTGGTGGCCCGGCCCTTCCTGGAGATCTTCGGACTGGAGCAGGAAGCGGTGGATCTGGGGGTCATGCGGATCCATCTGATCATCGGATTCTATTTCCTGTCAACGATTTACGAAAGCCTGTCCGCCTCCATGCGGGGGTTCGGCAACTCCCTGACCCCGGCCCTGGCCATGCTGGTGAGCATCGTGGGCACCCGGCTCCTGTGGCTGGCCACCGTCTATGCCGCCAACCCCACCTACCGGAACATCATGTACTGCTATCCCCTGAGCTGGCTGGCCGCCGATGTGCTGATCGGTGCCCTGTTCTGGAGAGACTGGAAGCGGGGGAAGCTGGGAGGGACTGGAATAGGGCAGAGTGCAGAGTGAAGAGTGCAGAGCAGGTTGGCAGCGGCCGGAGGAACCTTTGCTTATCCGTAAGGGCAGCAGGCCCGGCCGCCTGCTGAATAGGCCCCAATGGACCGCACGGCCCAAAAAGTCCGCCCGGGGGGCATAAGCAGGCACCCGCCCCTGCAGGGCAGACTTGGCCTCCGGCCTTGCTGGTACTTTGTACGAGTATACATCGATTCTCCGGGAACCGGGAGGACAGGCCCAGGAGGAGTCGGCGGGACAACATCGGGTGTTGTCGCTCCTGGGGTGGAGCACGCGGGCGATGGGGTCCGGCTTCCTGGTCCGTAGCCGCAGCCTTTGACCGTCAGGGCAAGGCGATAGGCTGTGAGCCTCCCGCCAGGGACGAACGGGTCTGCCCTCCCGGCGGAGAGCCCTCGCGGGTGTATGGGTATAGAAGTTTTTGCCCTCTGGGCGGCCGGGACGGGTTTGCCTGCGGCGCCCCCCTACATCGTTGGGGTCAGAGATTCGTACATCTGGCGAGCCGCCGGTTGTGCGGCCTCTACGGGTCCATGCTCTGCACTCTTCACTTTCGGACATGAATGAATAACGATACTGTGATGAAGGATTTACCGAGAACTTGTTGACACATACCGGCCCGACTCTCCCCTTGAACAAATTCCCCCAATCTGCTATACTTGTAACGATCGAGGGGGAGCGCCCTGGATTGGTATTCATTTTACAGCGAGGGAGCCCGTGTGCCGGGTTGAGAGGGTACCACAGTACCGACCGTCAGGATTGGCTTTTGCCATCTTTTTTGGCGCTGTGGAATGGATACGGCAATGGAATCGATTCCACTCCCGAAGGATCGGCAGACCGGTCCAGTAAGGAGTGGAGTTTTTTTATGGAAAGCAAACAGCAAAAAGTCCTGCGTCTGGTGTTTTTGTCCATGATGATCGGCCTGGGGGTTGTGATTTCCCCCATTCTCCGGGTGGAAGGCATGTGCCCCATGGCCCATCTGATCAACATTACCTGTTCGGTGATGCTGGGGCCCTGGTATTCTCTCCTGTGTGCCACCCTCATCGGCATCATCCGGATGACGGTGATGGGGATCCCGCCTCTGGCCCTGACCGGGGCAGTGTTCGGGGCTACTCTTTCCGGGATCTTCTACCGGGCCAGCGGGGGCAAGATCATTGCCGCCTGCCTGGGTGAAGTAATCGGCACCGGGATCATCGGGGCCATGGTGTCCTATCCTGTAATGGAAATCCTCATGGGCCGCACCGGCCTTTCCTGGATGTTCTACGTACCCAGCTTCATTGCCGGTACCCTGATCGGCGGTTCCATTGCCTTCGGGCTGCTCACCATCCTGTCCCGGAACGGGACCCTGTTGGAATTCCAGAGAAAATTGGGAGTGAATATCTATGACCGGGGAAGTCATCCGCAAGCTGCCCGGAACCTTTATGGACATCATGTCCAGGGTGCGGGAAAATGAACCGCTGATCCACTGCATGACCCATGCCATCACCATGAATGACAGCGCCAACGCCATCCTGGCTGTGGGGGGAAGTCCCACCATGGCCTCCCATCCCCAAGAAGTGGAAGAGATCGTGGAGGCGGCAGATTCCCTGGTGGTGAATTTGGGGAACATCAATGAAGAACGGCTGGAAGCCATGAGAATCGCCGGGGAAAAGGCCCATGAAAAAGGCATCCCCATCCTGCTGGATGCCGTAGGGGTAGCCTGCAGCACCCTTCGGCTGGTGTACGCCCAGCAGTTCATCGAACACAACCGGCCCGGGATCATCAAGGGGAACAGTTCGGAAATCCGGACCCTCTGCGGCCTTTCCGCCCATGCCCACGGAGTGGATGCCGGAGCGGCGGATGCGGTGACCAGGGAAAACTTCGCCGCAGATGCCCGTGCCTTCGGCCAGTATGCCCGGCAGCACGGAGCGGTACTCCTGGTCACTGGGGCAGTGGACCTGGTGACGGACGGAGAGACCGCCTTCGGCATTGCCAACGGGACGCCTCTTCTGGGCCGTCTCACCGGCACCGGCTGCATGGTGGGGGCTCTGGCAGGCACCTGGCACGCCTGTGGATCCTCTTTGGCCGCCGCAGCCCTGGGCACAGCGGTCCTGGGCATCGCCGGGGAAGAAGCCGCCAAAGAGTGTCCTGGGCTGGGCACCTTCCACATCCGCCTGCTGGATGCCCTGTCCAATCTTACCGGGGAGCAGGTGGCAGAGAAAGTGAAGATGGCAGAGACCGTTGGGTAAGCCCCGGTCTCTTTTTTGTCCCTGCAAAACGGAAATGAAAAAAAGAGCATCCTGTTCCAGGCCAGAGCCTATGCAGAAGACCCCAACCACAAATTCGACATGAAGCTGGAAGGACAAACCCTTTGCTATTCTTCCAATATCTTCCGGAACACCTGATGGTCTTTCAGGGCGGCCCGGCCCAGGCCTATGAGATCGGCCTGACCGGTGGCCAGGAAATGTTCTGCCTGATCTCCTGTGACGATGCCTCCGGTAAGGAGCACCGGGATCCGGGCCGTTTCTTTGGCGGCCTGGGACAGTTCTGCAAAATAACCGGGTTCCGGGTGGCCGGGACGGAAAAAGATGCACAGGCCGCCGGACAGGCTGATGCCGTCCAGGCCTTCCTGCTGCAGCAGTTCCACAGCCTGGGGCAGTTCTTCCGGCCGGGAGCCGCCTTCCATGTAGTCTCCGCCTCCCAGCCGCAGGGTCACCGCAAAATCAGCCGGGACGGCGACCCGTACAGCCTGGATCACTTCCCGGAGATAACGGGTACGGCCTTCCAGGGTGCTGCCGGTATAGGCATCCGTCCGTTTGTTGGTAAGGGGAGAATAGAACTGGTTCAGCAGGTACCCGTGGGCAGCGTGGATCTCCACTCCGTCGTAGTCGGCTTCCCGGGCCCTGAGGGCGGCCGCGGCAAAGGCGTCCCGCACCCGGACCAGGTCTTTTTCCCCCATGGGACGGGGCAGTTCCGGCTGGCCGTAGGCGGAAGCGGTCCGGGCCGGGTTCAGGACGGCACTGGGCCCCAGAGGCTCCTGTCCTGTCAGGGCCTTATGGGCTGCACTGCCTGCATGGCTCAGCTGGGCCAGGATGGGGACATGGTGCTGGTGGACGGCGGCGGTGATCCGTTTCAACCCGTCCAGATCTGCCCTTTCATCAAAGGCAATTTGATGGACACTGGCCCGGCCTTCCGGAGCAACGAAGCAGTGTTCCTGGATGATCAGGGCTGGCCCGCTCTGGGCCATATCTCCATAATAATCCACAAGGGCCTGTGTCACCTGGCCCTTGTCCGATTTTTCCGTAGCCATGGGAGGCAGCACCAGACGGTTCTTCAGGGTCAGGGAACCCAGGGAGATGGGCTGGTGGAGCAGGGGATGGTTCATGAGAAAATCCCTCCTGTAATTAATTTATATACAATTGCCATTATACAGGGGAGACAAAGGAAAAGCAAGGGGCAGTGGCCATAGGGAATCAGTTCAGCAAATTGATTTTGGATTGGAATAACCTTTTTACTTGCAGAGATTGATGAACAGGGTAATGATCAGCGTCTTGCAGATGTTGATGAAAACTACGGTGATCACCGGAAGGATGAACCAGCTGCAGCTGCCGATCAGGTCCACTTCCTTCATGTTCAGATTCAGTTGATAATGATCCATGATGTTCCGGAAGAGCATGCCCCCAAACAGGCACCCCACGTAATAGGGAAAGGTGACTCCGGTCAGTCGGGTCAGGACATACCCGATCATCCTGTGAGATTGCATTCCCCAGGTTAGCTTGGTATAATAAAGGGAAAGCGGCAGGGAAGGACCTGCAGACAGGGAACATCCATGAAACAGCATAAATTCTGGGCCTGGGCCACGGTTTTCGCCTTTGCCATGACCATGCACACCGGTATGAAGAAAAATAAAAGGAAAGGGGGCTGCTGCAAGGGCGACAGCCCCCTTCTGTATACGAAAGGAGACGGAACAATGCCTTGTACCACATTATTAGTAGGAAAGAATGCAACCGTTGACGGATCCACCATGATGGCCCGGAACGAGGATTCTCCTTCCGGACAGTTTACCGCCAAGAAGTTCATCGTGGTCCGGCCGGAGGACCAGCCCCGGCACTACAAAAGCGTGATTTCCCAAGTGGAAATCGACCTCCCGGACAATCCTCTGCGCTATACGGCCATGCCCAATGCCCAGGCCACGGAAGGGATCTGGGGAGAGGCGGGGATCAACGCCGCCAATGTGGCCATGACGGAAACGGAAACCATCACCTCCAATCCCCGGGTATTGGGGGCGGATCCTCTGGTGCCGGGAGGCATTGGCGAAGAGGACCTGCTGACCCTGGTGCTGCCCTATATCCGGTCTGCCCGGGAAGGGGTGCTGCGGCTGGGGAGCCTGCTGGAACAGTACGGCACTTATGAGATGAACGGCATCGGGTTCCAGGATGTGAATGAAATCTGGTGGCTGGAAAGCATCGGGGGCCATCACTGGATTGCCAAACGGGTGCCTGACGACGAGGCGGTGGTCATGCCCAACCAGCAGGGCATCGATTTCCTGGACCTGGCGGACGCCCTGGACCAGGGAAAGGACAACCTGTGCTCCCGGGATCTGGCGGAATTCATTGAAGACAACCACCTGGATCTGACCCTTGCGGAAGACCGGGAAGGGCCGGTGGCGGAAGATACGGCCTTTGACTGCCGGTCCGCCTTTGGCAGCCACGATGATGCGGACCATACCTACAACACACCCCGGGCCTGGTACATGCTCCGGTGCCTGACTCCCTTCAGTGTCCAGTGGGAAGGACCGGAAGCGCCGTTCCATCCGGAAGACGACGATCTGCCCTGGTCCGTGGAACCGGACCGGAAGGTGACCGTGGAAGACGTGAAATACATCCTCAGCAGTCACTACCAGGGGACTCCCTACGATCCTTACGGCCACAAAGGGGACGGGAGCCTTCGGGGGAAATACCGTCCCATCGGCATCAACCGGACCAACTTCCTGGCTCTCACCCAGCTGCGGCCGGACCTGCCGGAAAACCGGCGGGCCGTGGAATGGATCGCCGAAGGATGCAATGTGTTCAATGCCTTTGTGCCTTTCTACACCAATGTGGACAAGACCCCGGACTATCTGGCGGTTACGGGAGAAGAACCGGATTCCAATCAGTTCTATTGGGCTAACCGACTGATCGGGGCCCTGGCCGATGCTCATTTCGGCGCCTGCGCCAATCTGATCGAGCGTTACCAGAACAAAGTGGCCGCCCGGGCCCATGCCCTGCTGAAGGAAGGAGACCGGGGAGAAGCCGGAGAGAATGTAAGCCGGTATCTGGAAGCCCGGAACGAAACCATGGCCGCCATGGCCAGAGAAGAGACCAAGAAAGTCCTGGGCCAGGTCCTTTACGCCGCCAGCAACGGAATGAAGAACGGATTTGCCCGGTCGGATGCGTGAGCCCCGGCCTGCGACCGGGGGGGTGAATTCTTTCACCCCCTTTTTTATGTTATAATAATCCCAACAAGACTATTGGAGGAATCGTTATGTCAGCGGACCAACTGCCCCACAATCATGGAGAAAATATCAACTACATCCTGAAAGATCTGCCGGAAAATGCCAATTTTTCTGCGGTGTCCGGGCTGTTCAGCAGCCTGGCGGACGCCAACCGGATCAAACTGTTCTGGTTCCTGTGCCACATGGAAGAATGTGTCATCAACCTGTCTGTCCTGATGCACATGAGCAGCCCGGCTCTGTCCCATCATCTGAAGATCCTCCGGGAAAACGGCCTGATCATCAGCCGCCGGGCCGGCAAAGAAATGTACTACAAAGCCGCCAACACCGAGGAAGTCCGGCTCCTCCACCACATGATCGAACTCCTCATCGACATCACCTGCCCGGAGCAGGAGGGAAAGCAGACAGTAAAGAGTGAAGAGTAAAGAGTCATGAGCGCTTTTTCTTCCGGTACTGGAAGGGTGTACAGTGGAACTGCTGACGGAAAGCTTCTATGTAGTAACTGGGGGAGCTGAACCCACAGTTTTCTCCAATTTCACTGATGGACTGGTCGGTGGAATCCAGCAGTCGGACACTCTGTTCCAAGCGCAGTTCCCGGAGATAGGCAAAGATGGATTCTCCCGTGAACCGTTTGAAGATGCGGCAGCATTCGCTTTCTGTATAGGATGCATAAGCAGCTATTTGAGCCAGGGTGATTCTTTCCCCATAATGGGCTGTCAGGTAGCTGAGGATCCGCTGGGCCACGGTATTGGCCCGGGACCATTTCCGTGTCCGGAAATCATCCGATGGATGGTGGCAGAGAATGGCGGCAAAAATTTCATAGACCCGGGCTGTGGCAAGAAGTTCCCAGCCCGGTCTTTTTGTTTCACTTTCCTGGTAGATTTCACGGATTTTCTGGAGCACATCCGCCTGCCAAGGATCCTTTCGATACAGGGGCCGGGCAGTCAGTACAGGATCTGAGAGGGCTGGAAGCACATAGTCTTGTTCCAGTACAGAACCGGGAAATCCGCAGAGCAGCCGGGGATGGATATCCAAGCAAATGTAGCCTGCATCCGGATTTCCCAGAGGGCGGGCCATGTGGAGATAACCGCTGTTGATGAAAATGCCATCTCCGGTCTCAAGCTGACAACTGGCTTCGTTGACGGAAAAAGTCACAGTACCCTGGACTACGGCGCAGAACTGCAGTTCTTCATGCCAGTGCAGCCGGGTATAACCCAGTACATTGCGGCTTAGAATGGAATTGTAGACAGCCATGGGAAATCCATGGGTCCCGTGGCGGGTGGATTCCCGGTTTCTGGCATCCACTGGGATGTTGGTGACCTGCATGGAAAAACTCCTTTCGTCTGAAGAAGATGGATTTGGTTCCAGTATAACAGACTTTTCAAAAAACGCAATTTAGTGATATTTTTCATCAGGATTCGCATAGAATCCCTTCTAGGGATTTCTTATAATGAAACCATCAAGAAAGGGAGTCCAAGGAGGTATACAGTATGGAAATCAATGGAAAGCGTCTGATGGAACATATCAATACTTTGGGAAAAATCGGCATTGGAGAGGATGGCAGGCGGATCCGGCTGGCGGCCAGTGATACCAATCGGCAGGGCCGGGATCAGGTAGCAGCATGGATGGAGGAAGCCGGTCTCCAGGTAGTGGTGGACCGGATCGGGAATATCTTCGGCATCTGGGAAACGCCGGAAAACAAGGGAGAAACTCCCATGATGGTGGGGTCCCACATCGATACGGTGATCAATGCCGGTCAGTATGACGGCTGTCTGGGGGTGCTGGCTGGCATCGAACTGTGCCAAACCCTCCAGGAACAAGGGGTCCGTCCCAAGCATCCTCTTGTAGTGGGAGTGTTCACCAACGAAGAAGGGGTCCGGTATTCGCCCGATATGATGGGCAGCCTGGTGTACGCAGGGGGACTTTCCTGCGAAGAAGCCCTGGCTTCTGTAGGCACAGATGGGACCATCCTGGGGAAAGAACTGAAGCGGATCGGATATGGGGGTACCGTGGAACCCGGGTTCCTGAAGCCCTTTGCCTTTCTGGAACTCCACATCGAACAGGGCCCCATCATGGATGTGGAAGGGTACGATATCGGAGCTGTAGAAAATCTCCAGGGCATCCACTGGCAGCAAGTGACCATCAAAGGAGCCGCCAACCATGCAGGGACTACGCCCACACGGCTCCGCCACGATGCGGGCCTGGCTGCGGCCAAAGTCAATGTGTTCTGTCGGCAGATGGTGGAAAAATCCGGCGGGGTGTGCACCATCGGCACCATGGCCTACCAGCCCAATGCGGTGAACGTGATCCCCAGTGAGGCGAAATTCACCATCGACCTGCGGAATCCGGACAAGGCCAGATTGGATGGAGATGAAGAGATCCTGGCTGCCTATCTGGAACAGCTGGCCCAGGAAGAGGGCGTGGAAATCACCGCCAAACGGATGACCTGTTTCGATCCAGTGCCCTTTGATGAAGGAATTTGTCAGAAAGTGGAAAAAGCCGCTGCTGCCCGGAACTTGAAATGCCGCCGGATGGTGTCCGGAGCCGGTCAGGACGCCCAGATGATGGCTCGGATCTGTCCCACCGCCATGATCTTTGTACCCAGCGTCAAAGGCATCAGCCACAATCCGGCCGAATACACCCCGGACCAGGCCTGCATCAACGGGGCCAATGTGTTCTTGGATGTGGTGCGGGAAATGATCGGGGCATAAGAAAGGGGATGGGAGAGAGGATTGAAATGGATTTCAAAGAACAACTGACGGCTTGGCGCCATTATCTCCATCAGCATCCGGATACGGCCTTTGAGGAAAAAACGGCTCCCCAGCTGGTTGCAGAACAGATGCGGGCCTGGGGGATCCAAGTGGAAGAAGGCATCGGCAAGACCGGAGTGGTAGGCACTCTCCGGTGCGGGAACGGCGGAGGCTGTATCGGCATCCGAGCGGATATGGATGCTCTGGATATCACGGAACGGAGCTGCCATGACCATATTTCCCTGTGTCCGGGGAAAATGCATGGCTGCGGTCATGACGGCCATACGGTGATGCTGTTGGGAGCGGCCAAACTGCTGGCGGATCGGAAAAATTTCAATGGCACGGTCCGCTTTATCTTTCAGCCGGCAGAAGAACCAGGCCGGGGTGCCCAGGCCATGATCGATGACGGGCTGTTCGAACGGTTCCCCATGGATGAAATCTATGGCCTCCACAATGCGCCTTTCCTGCCGGCCGGGACCCTTTCCACCCGGGTGGGGGGCATGGCTGCCAGCGAAGATGATTTTTCCTTCACCATCACTGGAAAAGGGGGCCATGCTTCTTCTCCCCACGAAGGAAATGATCCACTGGCTTCTTTCGCAGAAATTTATCTGGCACTTCAGACCATCGTCAGCCGGAATGCGCCGCCCATGCGTCCAGTGGTGATTTCCTGTACGGAAATCGAGACGGATGGGGCTCACAATGCCATCCCCACCACCGTGACGGTACGGGGAGATGCCCGGACTACAACACCGGAAGACCAGCAGTTGGTGGAAAATCGGATGCGGGATATTGTGGAGGGAATCTGCCGGATGAACCACGCCCAGTGCAGCTTTGCCTACACCCATGAGTTCTTTCCTACGGTCAATGACGCTGGATGCGTCCAGCATGCGGTGCGGGCTGCCCAGGCGGTGGTGGGAGAAAAACGGACTTTTGGAGACTGTGAGCCATGGATGGCGTCGGAAGACTTTGCTGCTTTCCTGAAACATGTGCCTGGTTGTTTCCTGCTTTTGGGAACTGGAAAAGAGAAAAGCGGAAATGTCTCTCTTCATCAGAATATCTATGACTTCAATGATGATGTATTGGCAACAGGAGCAGAATTTTGGGCCGAGCTGGTAAGGCTCCGGCTGGCAGCATAAGAAGGGAGCATGACCATGGAGAACGAAATCAAGATCGTGACCCGGAAATCCAGCGGGAAATGTCAATGGGACGGGCTTTTTACCCGGCAGGCAGCAGAAACCGCCTGGAACTTCCATCGGACCATCCCGGGATACGTGCCCACGCCTCTGGTGGATTTGAAAGGATTGGCAGAACACCTGGGGCTGGAGGCGTTCTATGTGAAAGATGAAAGCTTCCGGTTCGGGCTCAATGCTTTCAAGGGACTGGGCGGCAGTTTCTGCGTGGCCCAAGTCCTGGGAGAGAAACTGGGGATTCCCATAACAGAAATGACTTTTGCCCTGCTCCAGGATCCTGCAGTCCATGCAAAGATCAAAGATCTGTGCTTTGTGACGGCCACCGACGGGAACCACGGCCGGGGCATTGCTTGGACCGCCCACTGCCTGGGAGTGAAGAGCCGGGTATTCATGCCCAAAGGAAGTTCTCGGGAAAGGCTGGAGAACATCCGGGCTTTGGGCAGCGATGCCTGTATCACGGAATTCAATTATGATGATACGGTGCGCCATGCTGCCCGGGTGGCGGAAGAAACCGGCGGAGTACTGGTCCAGGATACGGCCTGGGAAGGATACGAAACCATTCCCGGGTGGATCATGGAAGGGTACACCACCCTGGCCCTGGAAGCGGCAGAGGCTCCCTCCCAGCCGCCCACCCACATTTTTCTCCAGGCGGGAGTGGGGGCCATGAGCGGGGCTCTTGCAGGTTTCTTCGCTGATTATTACGGCAGCCGGAAGCCAGTGATCACCATTGTGGAACCCAATCGGGCGGACTGCATCTTCCGTACGGCCGCTGCCGGGGATGGGAAGCTCCACACTGTGACTGGGGCATTGGACACCATTATGGCCGGATTGGCCTGCGGGGAACCCTGTACCTTGGGCTGGGGAGAACTGGCAGCTCATGCCGAGCATTTCGCTTCTGTTCCTGATTGGGTGGCGGCCCAGGGCATGCGGATCCTGGGCGCACCGGTCCCCGGGGACTCCAGAGTGATTTCTGGGGAAAGCGGAGCGGTAACCAGCGGCTTTGTCTGTGAACTGTATCGGAACAAAGAGCTGGAACCTCTGAAAAAGGAACTGGGCCTGGACAAAGATTCCCGGGTCCTGTGCATCAGCACTGAAGGCGCTACGGATCGGGAGAGCTACCGGCGCATCGTCTGGGACGGAGCCTGGGGAAAACCCTGCAGTTGATGCACCTGACCACCTGACCACATTGGCGGGGCGCCGGGCCTGCCCCCCTGACCGCATAATTCCTTGCCCCCGTCCTCCTGGGACAGGGGCGCCTTTTTATGATATAATAAAATATAAGTATCCATTTTTTTCAATTTCAAGGAGGTCATTCTCATGATTCAATTTACGTATACCATCCAGGATCCTCAGGGTATCCATGCCCGTCCCGCCGGCATGCTGGTAAAGGAAGCGGCCAAATTCCAGTCCAAATGCAGCGTGGCCGGCAACGGCAAGACCGGGGACCTGAAACGGATCTTCTCCCTGATGGGCATGGGGATCAAAGCCGGCATGGAACTGACGGTTTCCGTGGAAGGACCGGATGAAAAAGAAGCGGCAGCCGCTCTGGAAGCATTCCTGAAAGCCAATCTGTAAGGAGGACTGTCCATGAAGCTTGTACAAGGGAAGGGAGCCTCTGCCGGGGTTGCGGCAGGGCCCATCCTGGTAAAGCCGGCAGGCCGTCAGCCGGAGATCCGGCTGGACACCTGTCTGGATCCCCAGCAGGAACTGAAACGGCTCCAGGCTGCCCAGCAGCAGGTCATCGAAACCCTGGAAGGGCTGAAGGAAAAAGCACGGCAGCAGGTAGGGGAAGAAGAAGCCGGCATTTTTGAAGTCCATCAGATGATGGTCCAGGATCCGGATCTGTGTGACACCATTACAGGTCTGATCCAGGAAAACCACATGACGGCGGAAGGGGCGGTCCGGGAAGCGGGCAGTCAGTTCGCCGCCATGCTGGAAGCCATGGACGATGAATACATGCAGGCCCGGGGGGCCGATGTGCGGGCGGTGTGCGGCCAGCTGGAAGATGCTCTGGCCCAGGGAGGCCGGAGCTGGACGGAACTTCTCACCCAGCCTTCCATTATCTGCGCCGACGACCTGACTCCCAGTGAAACCCTCCAGCTGGACAAATCCCTGATCCTGGGCTTTGTGACCAGCGGAGGCAGCGCCAACTCCCACACCGCCATCCTGGCCCGGACCATGAAGATCCCTGCCATCGTCCATACGGGAATCACCCTGGACGAAGACTGGAACGGTACCCTGGGAGCCCTGGACGGGGGCACCGGGAATTTCTGGCTGGATCCGGAACCCAAGGTGCTGGAAGCCCTGAAGGAAAAACAACAGCAGCACCGGGCGGCGGAAGATGCCCTGGAACAGTTCCGGGGGAAACCCACCTGCACTGCCGACGGCCGGACCATCGCCCTGTACGGGAATATCGGCCAGCCGGAAGACATCGACCTGGTGCTCCAGAACGACGGGGAAGGGGTAGGCCTGTTCCGCAGTGAATTCCTCTATCTGGGACGGGAAGACTATCCCACGGAAGACGAACTGTTCGAAGCCTACTGTACCGCTGCCCAGGAACTGGAAGGCCGGAAGCTGATCATCCGGACCCTGGACATCGGGGCGGACAAAAAAGTGGGCTATTTCCAGCTGCCGGAAGAAGAGAATCCGGCTCTGGGGTTCAGAGCCATCCGGATCTGCCTGAAGCGGCCGGAAATCTTCCTGACCCAGCTCCGGGCCATTCTCCGGGCCTCCGCCTATGGGGAAGTGGCAGTGATGTTCCCCATGATCGTTTCCGCAGAGGAAGTGAAGGCGGCCCGGGCCCTTCTGGAACAGGCGGCAGCCAGCCTCCGGGCAGAAGGAATCCCCTTTGACGAGAAGCTGGAAGTGGGGATCATGGTCGAAACGCCGGCGGCGGCCATCATCAGCGACGACCTGGCCCGGTACGTGGATTTCTTCAGTATCGGCACCAACGATCTGACCCAGTACACTCTGGCGGTGGACCGGCAGAATGCCAGCCTGGAAGAACTGGGGAAGGCCAGTCACAAGGCGGTGCTCCGGCTTATCGACCTGACCATCCGGAACGGCCATGCCGGGGGCTGCTGGGTGGGCATCTGCGGAGAAGCCGCAGCGGACCCGGAACTGATCCCTTATTTTGTAGCCATGGGTGTGGATGAACTGAGCATGTCCCCCGGGAAGATCCTGGGGGCCCGGAAGCTGATCAGCACCCTTCGGGCGGAATGAGAAAGGAGGCGGACCGTTGATCGATCTGGATTTGAAACAGGCGGCGGACAAAGCCATTGCCCTCCAGCCGGATAAACGGGTCCTGCCTTTCCTGTACCAGGACCAGGCCCTGTTCATCAAACGGAAACTGTCCAACCACCGGAACGCCTTTGCCAAACAAAGTGTGGAAGGGGCCTTCTGGTGCGAGGTGTACAAAATCATGACGGTGAACCAGTATTTTCCCCTGGCACCGGAAATCGTCCTGCTCCAGGATGACTATTTTGTCATGAAAGCGGTGGGCAAGACCCTCCAGGGGGTGGCCAAGGAAGCCCCCTGGAAGGACTGCCGGCTGGAAGCCTACCACAAGGCAGGGGAAGCCCTGGCGAAACTCCACCAGATGGGGCTCCACCATGGCCGGCCGGCTCTCCGGGACATTGCCTATGACAAGGAACAGGACAAGATCACTTTCCTGGACTGGGAAAATGAAAAGCGGTTCATCGACGCGGACCCCCGGGTGCTGGATCTGTTCCTGTTCGTCCACAGCTGTTTCCGGGAAAAGAGCTGGAAAGACAGGAGCCTGTTGGAAGAAGCCATGAAAGGCTACTGCAACAGTCCGGCGGGACGGGAAATCCTCCGCCAGGCCAAGGCCCTTATCGGCAGATACAAAACAGCTTTTGCTCTGTGCGAAAAGCTCCGGTGCTTCGGCTGGCGGGACGTGACCAGCCTGGATGATGCCCGGAAGTTCATCCTGGAACGGGAGTAAGGAGAAACCATGCATTTTGGACCTCGATTGGAGGCAGTGGCGGCCCTGGTGCCTCCCTGCCGGACCCTGGCAGATGTGGGCACGGACCATGCCTACCTGCCGGTACTGCTGCTCCAGGAAGGAAAAATTGAGCAGGCCATTGCCGGGGATGTGGTCCCCGGTCCCTGTGAGGCAGCCCGGCACACGGTCCGGCAGTTCCATCTGGAAGAACGGATCGCCGTGCGCCAGGGCAGCGGCCTGACCGTGGTGGCCCCGGGCGAAGTGGAAACGGCTGTTATGGCAGGCATGGGGGCGGAAACCATGCTGCAGATTCTGGGGGAAGCCCCGGAGGTGTGGCAGCATCCCGCCTTCCGACATCTGGTGCTCCAGCCCATGAGCGATTCCTGCCGGCTCCGGCTTTGGGCGGAAGACCATGGCTGGGCGGTGGTCCGGGAGGAGCTGGTCCGGGAGGGAAAGCGGCTTTACGAACTGCTGCTCCTGGAACCTTCCCCGGGCTGGAAATATCCTGGCAGCTGCCGGGAAGTGGGGGATGATCTGGTCCGCCGGCATCATCCCCTGCTGGCAGAATTCGTGGCGGAAAAGAAAAAGAAGATCCAACGGCTGCTGACCCAGATGGACCGGAGTGAGCGGGCCCGGGCCAGCCGCCAGTACAAGGAATATGAGACCCTTTGGAAACAACTGGAGGAAATTGACTGTGGAAACGGAAGAAATGGAAAGTAAGGAAACCACCGTAACGGACATTTGTCTGTTCATGAACCAGCTGGCCCCTGTAGCCTATGCGGAAAGCTGGGACAACCCGGGGCTGCTCCTGGGACATCTGGCCCAGCATGTGCACAAGATCCTGGTGGCCCTGGACCTGAGCCCTGAAGTGGCGGAACAGGCCATCGAACAGGAATGTGACATCATCATCACCCACCATCCCTATTATTTCAGCCTGCCCAAGACTCTGGCGGTTACGGACACCAAGATGGAAGTGCTCTATGAGCTGATCAAACACGATGTGGCTCTTTATGCGGCCCATACCAACCTGGATGCGGCCAAAGGCGGGGTCAATGATGTGCTGGCCGCCCGGCTGGGTCTGGAAGATGTAACGGAAATCCCCCGGAAGGACTGCCCGGAACAGGGACTGGCCCGGATCGGGGTGCTGGCCGAACCGATGGAACTGAATGCTTTCGCTGCCAAGGTCCGGGATGACCTGGGTGCGGAACACCTGACCTTTGCCGGCGGGGAAGAACCGGTTTACAAAGTGGCCGTAGTAGGCGGCAGCGGAGCCGACTTTATGGAGGATGCCCTGGCGGCCGGTGCCGATACCCTGGTTACCGGAGATCTGAAGTACCATGTGGCTCAGAAGGCCCTGAACCTGGGGCTGAATGTAGTGGACGGCACCCATCAGCTTACCGAGAGCCCGGTGATCGACAAGCTGGAACAGGTGCTCAACACCTGGCGGGATGAATCCGGCCGTCATTTTGAAGTGATCCGTGCCGAAGAAGAACGGATCCTCCAGACGGTGTAAGGGGCGGCTGTCATGATCCGAGATCTGCAGTTGGGGAATGCCATGGAACAACCCTGCCTGGTCCGCCTCCAGAAGGTGGGCACCTCCTCCAACGGCAAGCCTTATGCCAAGGGGCTGCTGGAAGACAACAGCGGCTGCATTCCCTTTATCTGTTTCGAAGCCGGTCCCATTGGCCGGCTCCGGACCATGGAGGCCCCTTCTCCCTATATCATCGGGGGAAAGGTGGATGTGAACAAATATTCCACCACCATGGCCTACCAGGTGATTGTCCAGAAGGTCCAGGCGGTGACGGAAGAGGACGATCTGTCCAATCTGCTGCCCAGCGGTCACATCGATCTGGAAAAATACAAGACAGAATTTCAGGCCTTTATGGGCCGGATCCAGGATGACGGCCTCCGGGAACTGGTGGAAACCCTGTTTTCCGGGAATACCCTCCGGCAGTTCTTGAAGAATCCGGCGGGAATGCGGCTCCACCATGCCTATGTGGGCGGGCTGCTCCACCACACCGTGTGCGTCACCCGGCTGGCCGTGGCCATGGCCGGGGCCATCGGGAACGTGGATCTGGACCTGGTGATTGCCGGGGCCCTGCTCCACGACCTGGGAAAGATCCGGGAAATCTCTTCGGACCTGGGATTCCCCTATACCACTGAAGGCCGGCTCATGGGCCATATTTCCATTGGAGCCATGGCCGTGGACCGGGCTGCCCGGAAGATCCCCGACCTGTCGGCGGACCGGCGGGAACGGCTCCTCCACATCATCCTCAGCCATCACGGGGACCAGGACAAAGGATCCCCGGTGGTGTGCGTCACCAAGGAGGCCTTCATCGTCCATTATGCGGACGAAGTGGATTCCATCATGAATCAGTTCCACGAAAAAGAACGGAGCGAATCCTGGGAATACGACAAAATGTTACAGCGGTACCTGTGGAAGGTTTGACGGATTGACCAACCTATGGTATCATTTCATCCAGTGAGTGCGGAAAGATAATCGCGGCAGCCTTTGTGCTGATGAGGAAAGTCCGAGCTCCGCAGGGCAGGATGCTGGATAACGTCCAGTGGGGGCGACCCTAAGGAAAGTGCCACAGAAAACAAACCGCCGGCTTTGCCGGTAAGGATGAAACGGTGCGGTAAGAGCGCACCAGCGGTCAAGTGATTGGCCGGCTTGGTAAACCCCATCCGGAGCAAGACCAAATAGGGAAGGGATGAAGCGGCCCGCTGATCCTTCCGGGTAGTGTCGCTTGAACCTGCAGGCAACTGCAGGGCTAGATAAATGATTATCGTTGACAGAACTCGGCTTACTGAGCACTCACCTTTTTGAAAAATACCTTGTGCGGAAGCACGAAGGAGGAAATACCATGGAAATGATGCATATTGGCAGCGCAGACGCTTTTGACAAACTGATCCAGGATGCAGGCAAACCGGTACTGGTGGACTTCTGGGCCACCTGGTGCGGTCCCTGCCGGATGCTGGCTCCCGTTATCGAAGACCTGGCAGCAGAACATCCGGAAGTCCAGTTCGCCAAACTGGATGTGGACCAGGTGCCAGACGTGGCCATGCGGTTCAACGTATCCGCCATCCCTACGGTGGTGCTGTTCAAGGCCGGCAAGGAAGTCCAGCGCTTTGTAGGGGTTGAACCCAAAAGTGCCTACGAACAGGCTTTGGCCGTTTTATAACGGAAAGGAAGACAATGCATGAAAAAGATCTCTTTTGTCGTGCCTGTCTTCAATGAAGAGGAGAATATCCACGAGTTTTACAGGCGCCTTACGCAAGTAATGGCGCCTTTGCCGTATGATTACGAAATCCTGTTCATTGACGATGGTTCCAAAGACCGGACCAGCCAGCTGATCCGGGAACTGGCAGAGAAGGATCCCAATGTCCAGGGGTATGTGTTTGCCCGGAATTTCGGCCACCAGCTGGCTCTGACCTGCGGTCTGGACCAGTCCACCGGGGACGCGGTGATCTCCATGGACGGGGATCTCCAGCACCCGCCGGAAATGGTGCCGGAACTGCTGAAAAAATGGGAAGAGGGCTTCGAAATCGTCCAGACCGTGCGGAAAGCCACGGAAGACGCCACCTGGTTCAAAAATATAACCTCCCGCTTATACTACAAGCTGATCAATTCCATGAGCGAGGTGCGGATCACCCCTGGGGGCAGCGATTTCCGGCTGATGGACCGGAAGGCGGTGGATGCCCTGAACCGGTTCCGGGAACGGGCCCGGTTCATCCGGGGGATGGTGAACAATCTGGGGTTCCGGTACACCACCCTGGAATTTGTGGCACCGCCCCGGTTCGCCGGCCATTCCAAGTTCAATCTGCGGAAAATGCTCCGGTTCGCCCTGGACGGGATCACGGCCTTTTCCCGGGTGCCCCTGCGGCTGGCCCTGTATGTAGGGTGCATTGCAGGGCTGGGGAGCATCCTGCTCATCGGTCATGTCATTTATGTGAAATATATTATCCAGGATGCGGTTCCCGGGTGGACCACCCTGGCAGCGGCAGAGTTCTTCCTGGGAGGTGTGGAGCTGATCGGCATAGGGATCGTGGGAGAATATGTGGGCCGGATCTTCGATGAAGTGAAGCAAAGACCTTTGTATATTATTCGTGAACATATCGTGAAAAGTGGTAACAGCCAATAGACAGCGAATAAGAGAATTGTTATAATTAGAACCGGCAAAACTAAATAAAAAAGCCGAATCACAGCAATGTGAACGGGGGAACCAAAGTGGGGTTAATTTCTTCGGAATAGGGCATCTCGACCCGCACCCGGCAGCTAACTTCGTAGGCGTAATCGAGAGGATGTGTTTATTATATTTAGGAGGATGATGCTTGGCGTAGTGCTGGCAGCGGCAACCACCGCAGCAGTGGCACTGCCTGCGCAGAACGTTTTTGCCAGTTTCAAACAGGGTCAGTCAGGACCGGAAGTGGCAGCCATCCAGGAACAGCTCCTGATGGAAGGCTACGATATCGGGATCCCTGACGGGGTCTATGGAGCCCGTACCGTGGCTGCAGTAAAGAAATATCAGGCCAGCATGGGTCTGGCAGCAGACGGGGTCATCGGGAACTTCACCTACAAAAAGCTCATGGGCAGAGAAATGCCCACCCACCGTACGCTGAACACCAACCGGGGCTATGGCAGCAGCTATGGTTACGGCAGCAGCACGGCCAGAGAGCTGATCAGCACCGCTTACGACTATGTGGGCGTGCCTTATGTATTCGGGGGGACCACTCCCTGGGGCTTTGACTGTTCCGGTTACACCCAGTACGTGTTCCGGCAGATGGGGATCGAAATCCCCCGGACAGCGGATGCCCAGTACTATGCTTTCCCGAAAGTTTCTTCCAGCGAGCTGGAACCGGGAGACCTGGTGTTCTTTGAAACTTATGAACCGGGCCCTTCCCACTGCGGCATCTACATCGGCAACGGTCAGATGCTCCAGGCAGGGAGCAGCACCGGTGTCACCGTATCCAACGTATTCAGCGGATACTGGGGCGCAAGATATATCGGAGCGGCAAGAGTCCTCTAACCGCCGCTTCCCCGTCAGGGATGATCCCTGACGGGTGTTTTTTTGGGTTCTATAATAAATGTTGGGGTCTTGTGGACACTCCTGTTCACAAGACCCCTTGTCTTACGATAAAATAAAGACATATCTAAGCTACATTTCACCTCAACCACCACGAAG
>NZ_JBQKCH010000014.1:0-69796 GCF_052122455.1 Acidaminococcus sp. HCP3S3_G9_1
GTAGGGGCGCGCAACCGATCCACAGCTCCATTCTAATCGTACCGTAATTCACTATAAAAGGGAATATCTGGTACAACTCTATTATACGAGGGGCGCGCCAAAGGCACGCCCTTCCCGGCCTCCCGAAGGGATCTTCCCTTTCCCCCTTCTCTTCTCTTGCTTTTTCACGCATTTTTGCTATACTTATGGTAGAAGGTATTACATGTATTACGAGGGAGGATTTCCTATGAGCACCATTTCTCTTCGGGTCAGCGATGAAGAAAACAAACTGATTCAAAATTATGTGGCCGCCAATAATCTGAATCTTTCTTCTTTTATCCGCAGCCTGGTGCTGGATAAAATCGAGGAGGATATGAAACTGGACGAGGACCGGATCCTGCGGGCCCGGGCACTGCTGAAGAAAGAAAAGACATATGATCATACAGAGGTCTGGAAAGAGCTGGGCATTTAATATGTACCAGGTACGGTTCTCTGAACACGCGGTAAAAGAACTGAAAAAACTGGACAAACAAACGGCCCGTGTCATCAAAAACTGGGTGGTTAAAAACCTGGTGGATACAACGGATCCCCGACAGCATGGAAAATCTCTTACGGGAAACTTGAAAGGGGTGTGGCGATACCGGGTAGGAGATTACCGGCTGTTTGCCGAAATCCAGGATGATGTGCTGATTGTATTTCTTTTTGAAATTGCTCACCGACGGGAAGTTTATCGGTAATCAAATGAATTAGAGCTGTTGCAGGTATATGCAGCAGCTCATTTTTTTCAATAGGTAACAGTAAAAACCGGCGGCCGGGACGGGCTTCCCTGCGGGCAGCCCCTACCACGTTGGAATCGAGGGATCTCCTTCAATCGGATTGGACGTAGTTAGCGTAGGGATGATTGCTATTACGCCCGTACAATCGGTGTTTTTTGCGGGCTCCCCGGCGTGGAGCCCCTACGGTACCGATTTACGCACCGAAATACAGACCGTGCACCGAACCCCCGACCCTGACGCGTAGGGGCGCGCCAGAGGCACGCCCTCCCCGGCCTCCCGGAGGGTTTCCTGTGCCAATTTTCGTTGTAAAAACAACATACCGGTTTCTTTTTCCATGCTATATTGTTTCCAGGAAGACGAAGAACGTAACATTATCCATGGTAACAGGAACAAATGGAAGGAGAATCGGTATGAAAAATCTGGAATGGAACGATAAAATCAGCAGCTTTAAAAAAGTCGACGTGCGGGGCATTGCCGGGAATTTCCTGGAAGGCCTGAAAAAACAGGCGGCCAAGCTCCCTGTGGGCCAGGGACTGGAAGTAATCCAGACCTTCGAACCCATCCCCCTCTACGAAGTGATGGAAATGCTGGGCTATGAACATGCCACTGAGAAAAAGGCCCCCAACGAATACCACGCCTATTTCTACCGGACCGAAAACAAAGGGAACACGGAAGAAGCCCCGGAACGGCCGGCGGTGATCACCAACTACCCCATGATTGACGAAAAACTGGGCGAACTGGCAGTGGAATTCTGGGATATGACCTGGAAAAGCGAAAAACGCTACCTGGATTACAATATCCGGCTGCTGCTCTCCCTGGCCAATGCAGTAGGTGCCGGGCGGATGCGCCAGGCCATGCGGGAACTGCTGAAGGCCTATGCCAACGGCCTGGATTCCCGGGCCCTGGATGATGTGTTCGAACAGCTGGCCTGGAACATGGGCATCGGCTTCTTCAGCTCCGAAATCGCCCCCTCCCCCCTGTTCCACGCCTACAAACTGATCAAACAGATGGAAAAGCAGGGCAAAGAAAGAGCCGAAATCAACCAGCTGCTGAAGGAACATTTTTCCGACAGAAAAGGCTCTCACACCCTTCCTCCACATCCCGGTATGTGCTGACAAAATCCCCCGTATACCAGGGGTCGGCGATTTCCCGGGAATGATCGGTGAAATCCAGCAGAAGGTGGATCTTCCGATCCGGGTCTCCCCCGGCGATCCGGCGGATCTCCCGAAGGTTCTCATCATCGAACCCAATGAGCAGATCATAGTACCCATAATCTCCCCGGGTCATCTGCCGGGCCTTCCGGGATTCATAGGGAATATGGTGGAAATCCAATTGCTCCCTGGTCCCCCAGTGGGTGTCATTGCCAATTTCCTCCCGGCTGGTAGCCGCCGAAGCGATTTCATAAGCATCGGCACAATGATGACGCCGAACCAGCTCCTTCATGACAAATTCCGCCATGGGGGAACGGCAGATGTTGCCGTGGCAGATAAATAGTATTTTGATCATGGACACGAAACTCCCTTCTATGCCGAAATATGCCGAATTACTGCGGGTTTGCCCGTTTCACCTGTTCACGGAGAAAAGGACATAATTTTGCAAAAAACGGCACAATTTTCCCCGTTGTAGTAGTAAAAATGGTAGTAAAACGGGTTTTTCCTACTACCGAACTTTTTCTGGGGTGAATTTTTCTCTGTTATTATAGCAATCAGGCAAGAAAAAAGCACCTGGCATTTTTGCTGGGTGCTTTTTTCTTGCACATAATACAATCATCTTAATCCAATTGGGACACATCTACCATTGGCAAAATTTCCTTCAAAGGACGTCCACTCACTATGAAATTATTCAATAAATCGTCCATGTCTTTAAATTCCTGAGCAGAGTCTTTGTATTTCCCATATATATCTGTAGTAGCGGTAATGCTACCAGGGCCTTTTAACCCCGTATATATTGCAAACTGAAAATTTTCTAGGGAACAAACGACGTCTCCCAACATTTCATTTTCCAGTTCTTCTTTCGTCATGGCCGACTACCTTTCAATTCAAATCATCCGTCACTACATGCCATTCTCCAAATGGCCATGGGTCAAAGAATTTATGGGGATCTTGCTTAACTTCTCCTGTACTCTTAGACACTATATATGACTTTGGACCATATACCACCTCTCCAGGTTAAAAAAAGGAAAAGGTAAAACTATCTTCTGATTCAGCATATTTATGAAATTTAGTTCCCACATGGTGTTCGGCAATTTTCAAAGCTTCTGCTACATTCATACTATTGTTGGTCATTTCACCAAACCCCTTTTATCCAGCTATTTGCTACCAACCGATTTTATCTAAAAACTTTTGAAAGATAGTTTTATGTTCTTTAGATTCAGGATAGGGGTTGTGGACACCAGGAAGCTGATTTTTCCTTACTATTTCTTGTTTTTCCTTTATAGAATCGTAAATTGGTCCTAAAGAGTCCTCAAAACTGCCCATAAAGAGATCTTCTGTTGCTTTCCACTTGGCTTTATCCCTATTCCCCCATTCCTCCAAATACCAGCCGACTCGACCGGTCTTTTTCTCTACTTTTGGGAGTCCTCCGCCATACCATTGCCCAGAAAATACGAATCCACGCTCGGTTTCATAATAGTTCGTAATCAGGGCACCAGGGCATTCTAATTGGGCAAGCATATAAGCTTTATCAGCAGTAATGGCCCTCATCGGCCAAAAAAGGCGTTCCATGGCTTGCCTTGTCACAATCCATGTATCTTGGATTTTATCTACTTCATCATCATGAAATTTGGGCTGATCTAAAGGCCCAGCGGTTATACATTTTAGTAAGCCTTCATACTTGATACCCCAGATAACAGAGGCTTCGGCCAATGTCATAACGTCGTTGAGCATTTTCCTCACCTCTCCGTTTCAGAATTCCAGGTTTTCGATTTCAGGAACAATTTCCATAAGACTTTTTCCATCAAAAAACGGTTTATTCATAACCTCGTCTATGCTTGTCATGGTTTCTGCCTTATCTCCATTCCAAACATCGAACTCTTTATGAGAAAATGGATCTACTCCACAAAGAATTCCTTTATAGTCAAAAAGAACATGGTGAATCAAAGAATTGATCCGGTATCTTAAATAGGCAGCCGTCGCAAGCAGATAATCCGTTTCCATCGTTAAAAACGGTCTTGTGTACCTTGTAGTTTCAATTTCCAGCCTGTCACCTCTTTTATGCAGAATCAAAACAATGGGCGGAACAACGGAATCATTCAACACACACTTGCCGTCGTCCTTGTTAGGTACATTATAGGGAGATACAGGAGCCTGATAGGCACGGCTTTCATAATTCTCGCTTACATGACATTTCTTTAATTTTTCTACGGAAAGGTTATGTTCTGCAAAGTATTTTTGAATTACCTGATGTGCCTGGGGGTTCAAGTCATCCCACATTGTATCAATGGACAACCCATGTTTATGACAACGGTTTATGCTCATATTTGCCACACCTCCATCCTGTTCCTTTACCAACAGTCCCCTTACTTCTTGCTTTATGTTCATTATAGCAAATGACCTATCCAAAAATCCCGACAGAAAAAGGCCCGCAATCAATTTGACTGCGGGCCTACTTTTTTACCCACTGGGCAGCCGGGGATGGGCTCCCCTGCGGGAAGCCCCTACACCGTTGGAGTCATGGACTTGTGCATCTGACGGGAACGCCGGGCCTGCAAGTCCTACGGCATCGTAATGGCTCAGCTGTGAAGGCCCAACATATCTTACTCTCATCTTCTCATCCCTATTTATCTTTATTGATCAGCATTTTATTTTTCTATAAGCAGCCAGCTTATATCAAAAGTGGTAAATCAATGATACTTTTCAACAAATGCCTCATAAAAATCACTGCGCTGGCCTAGATCTTCAACATCTGCATCAATGAAAGCCTGTAAATCTTTTTTCATCTTTTCATAAAGATGCTGGGATACTAAAGGATCCGAATAGACAGTATGCACCATGTCACCATACACACCACAAGTAATGGCATCATATCGTCTACAGCGTTCCAATGTTATGCGGCACGAATCTTCATACTCTTCATCCTGAAGAATGATTCCACCCTCTGAACCAATAATATCTTTTTTTATTGACTTCCACATTTCATTTTCCCCCTTAACCGGTTCACAAAAATAATTCATGATGGACAATCATCTCAACAACCTAGATATTTAAATATCTTCATACTCATCCTTCGTCTCGGTCAATTCTGCCCACCGGGCTGCCAGAAGTTTTGCATAGTCAATATAAAACAGCCCGTAACTTCCCAGTGCATATCCATCATTGACTTCAATGAGTAGAGTTTTGTCCGTATCCGTCACACCAAAATCCAAAGAATAGCCGGCTGGCGCGGTTTTGTAATCCCGTACGGCCCTTTTGATGACCTCCGGATCCGGTATTTTCTCCCAGGTTCCCCGATAGTGTCTTGCATCCAGGATTTTTCCATAGCGAATAAAACAGCGCCACTCTGTTACAAACCGGACGGGTTCCGAACACCACACAGGTACATCGTGCTCCCAGTTTCCGCAGCCGACCAGATCTTTGGGAGAACGGACCAGTACGCCGGTTATTTCTTTATCAGCAATGGATTTTACAAATACAGGCCATTGCTCCGGATGAAAGTTGATGGTATTGATGGTGGATTTCCAGATTTTCCTTCCCAGACAATATTCCAGCTCTGCCGGATAATCCAAGTCTGGATAGGAGAAACCCATTTCTTCCAAATGTTGCTGGACCGCTTCTACATAACCGACCAAAATATCTTCTGGCTCAGCCTGCCGCATTTCCAAGGGATTATGAAAGAAGCGGATTTCGGCCCCCAGTTCTTCAAACCCGCACATGGCCTCAAAAAAATTCTTGCTGGCAGGACGTTCCCCTTTGTGAGCCTGTATCCAAACTTTCATTTTGTTCACTTCCTTTACTTTCTGGTGATGCCCAAATCTTTCTTATTTTCAGTATATCATATGACCTGTGCAAAAAAGCGGACAGAAAAAGGCCCACAATCTTCTCAAGACTGCAGACCTGCTTTTTTGCCCGCTGGGCGAACCTGGCGACGGTCTCCCCTGACGGGTAGCCCCTACGGAATGATATCGTACAGTACGTGATATGCGTAGGGACGACCCGTAAGGGGCGTCCGTTCCCAGGTCTGTAAGCGGGCGGATCACCGATCGGACCCTACGGCATTGCAAAAGATCGTTGGACCCACATCGTCCTGTTCCTTACTCTTCACTCTTCCTTCATTCAGCCCCTCACGCCTTATTGGGAAACCGGATCACCTTGGGCTGGATCTCGCCCACCTGCTCCAGTTCTTTTCGGACGTTTTCCATCTCCTTCTGCTGCCGGGCCTGGATGAGTGCCACTTCTTTCTGGGCGTCATCGAACTTGATGTGGGTGTACACATTCAGGGTGATGGAAATGTCGCTGTGCCCCATCAGGTACTGGAGAGTTTTGGCACTGACCCCGGAGAGGGCCATATTGGTGCAGTAGGTATGGCGACAAACATGGGGCGTAATCCTGGGAAGCTGATATTTATAGATGCTGTTGTGTTTCCGCACGATAAGTTTGAAATAATGTTCCCAGTGCAAGGCTACTGTTGGATGTCCATTCACATCATAAAAAAGGAATTTCCCCACCCCATCGATGATGGGTTCTACCTTCGGCGGTCTTCTCCGCTCCAGGATAGCCGCAAAGCATTGGTAGACCTCATCGGTCATGGGCAGCAACCTGGCCCCCGCTTTGGTTTTTGTAGAAAGAATGTAATATTTTCCATTCCCCTTTTGGAGCTGCTTGTCCACGTTGATCGTCCTTTTTTCCAGGTCGATATCGTTCACCGTCAGTCCACAGAATTCTGATACCCGCAACCCCGTATGGAACAGGATGAAGATTCCTTCATAATATCTCTTGTAGTGGGAGTCGTTTTTAATGAAATCCAGAAAAATCCGCATATCTCTTTTTGAAAGAGCCTCCCGCCTTACGCTGTCGTTGATCAGGACTTCTTTCAGTTCGAAGTTAAAGGGATTTCTCCACAAGATTTCATCATCTACGGCCATTTGGAAGGCGGGCCGCACCACACCCCGGATGCTGTGGATGGAACTGTAGCTCTTTCCTTCTGACTGTAACTTGACCAACCATAATTTGGCATCGGACATTTTCACCTTCCCAATAGCCTTCTGGGAAAAGGGCTCTTTCTTCAGGGCATTGACCACAAACCGGTAATTGGTCAATGTGTTTGGTTTCACACTCTTTTTGAGAAGCAGATAGCGCTGAACCAGTTCCAGGACGGTCATGGAATCGCTGTTGGCATTGGGGCAGATCACCAGGCGGACCTCCAGGCTGTCTTCCATCTCCCGAAGGGACCGGCAAGGCTTTCTTCCTGGGGGCAATGGGTCCGTAGGCTCTAGTTTCCAGCTGTAAAAGAATTTGGGTTTGCCGTCCACCATGTATTTAAATTGGTACTTACCATCAATCCGAACAGACTCTCCCGGCCGTAGGATCCGTCTTTTCTTATCTCTTCGGATCCGGCCTGTCATACGTTTTTTCATTGCTTTTCCCCTTTCGTTTCTTTTGGCATCCTATACATCACTCTGAAGACAAAATAAGTCAACTTCTATCAAATACACGAAGTCTGGCGAAGGAATTGTTCAAATTCTTCCCGGATGATGAGTACTTTCCGTCCATTATGCAGCAGAAACCCGGAACCAGGGTCTTCGGCAGCCATTCTCCGAAGTTTCTTTTCCCCTATATGGAAATACTGACTGGCTTCTTTCAGTGTCAACGTAAATCGCTGGCTCAATGGCAGATTTTGGCTTTGTTCTTTCATGATCAGTTTCCTCCTAAAATTTCGTTTCTAAGAGTAGCAGGACAAGAATGGCAGGAATAAGTACCCATAGCGCAAAAAAAGCCATGGCAGGAATTCCCACCATGGCTCTATTCATTTCCGCACCAAAGCCACCAGCAAAACCGTCCCTATCCCATAGGCCAGGTTCCGCTGTGCCTTTAGCCGTTTTTGTGTTCTATTGGTTTCTTTCTCGTATGCGGCTAAGGATTCGTTGGCAATCCGCAAGGATTCTTCCTGTCTGATCGAGGTCCTCTCCAGATCTTTCAATTGACTCCCGAGCCGTTCGGACTGTTCCCTGGCTTTCTGTAATTCGGTCTGTGCTGCGGTCAATTGCGTCTCCAATTCCTTCATGCGTTTCTTCTGCTGACTGGATTCCTTCTGTAATCTGTTGTTGATGGTCTGCAGCTCGCTGATATTCTGCTCCAACTGGGTCAGTTCCTTTTCTGTTATGGTATACGTAGAGGCCCAGGACACCTGCGGAAAGGAGAATAACAAACAAAGCAGCAAGACCCAGACGCTTTTTCTCAATCATCCCCACCCTCTTTCTTCAGATGACCAAGGTGAACAGGAGCACCCCGGTCAAGATGCCCAAAAGATAGCCTAAGAGAAATTCATCGCTGATCCGCCACATGTCCATGGTCTCTCATCCTTTCCGGGCCACATAATCCGTCACCCCGCGGGCAATGGCACGGGCAAATCCGTCCTTCTGATTCATCAGGAGCTGCACATCCTCTTCGTTGGTGATGAACGCCGTTTCCACAAGAACCGCCGGCATATCCGTTTCCCGAAGCACCGCCAGCCCCGGCCGTTCCTTCACACCCCGGTCCACGGTGCTCAGGCTCTGGACAATCTGGTTCTGGATGCATTCTGCCAGGGCGCAGGCTCCTTCGCTGTCCCTGCTGTACACCAGAGTTTCCGTCCCCTGGGCTTCTTTCGCGGCCGCATTGCAGTGGATGGAAAGAAAGAGATCTGCCTTCCACCCATTTGCGCTGGCACAAATATTGGTATAGTTGGGAGATTCCCCGCAAAGATTGTCGGACTGGACCAGCATACAGTCATAGCCCACCCGGTTCAGGTACTGCTGGACTCCGGCTCCGATTTCTTTTACGATATCCGCTTCGGTGACTCCATAAGTTTCATTGACGGCCCCACTGTCCACACCGGGCATATGCCCAGGATTAATAAAAATCTTCATTTCTTATCCTTCTCCTTTTCAAAATGATCCGGGACTCCATTTCCATCAAGATCCACGAAACAGCCTGCAATGAAGGTGACAAAGCCTACCATGGCAGGCCCCACTAGTTCCCGTATCATTGCCAATAGGTCCGGCAGCTGGATTTTTCCCATCACGGCCAGATACATCCAGAATCCGTAATAGGAAACTACAAACAAAAAGACCGTCACAAGATACCCTATGACGATCCATTTAATGGGCTGCTGGAACTGGTTCAGGCGCTTCTTTACAGTCCCAAGGCTCTTCTTGAGCCACCCTCTTACTTTTTCGAACATGGCGGATTCCCCAGATCCCGATTGTGGTCATGGATTCTGTCCACTTCTCCCTTCAGATCTTTGTACCGGTGCCAGAGATTGGTAATGTTCGTCTCCACACTTGCCTGGGCCACTCGCATTTCGTTGATCAGACCGGTCAGGTCCTCCAGGGCCTTGGTATTATTATCGATACTCTTGTGGAGCGCCCGATTCTCGATTTTCTGAGGGCGCAGGATCAGCCAGCACCCGAATACGGCCAGGGCACTGATCACGGCGTTCACAAAGGTGTAGCTGATAAAATCCATGTTGCCCCTCCTTTCTTTTACCGCTGGAAACCTGAAATATGGAGTGCCCGTCCTTTGTACCGTCCACATTGAGGCCCACAGTACACATCTTCCGAAGGACTCCAAACGAAGGAAAACCAGTTTTCCCCCTCGGTCAGCTCCTGGCTCTGTCCGGCATGGCTCACATAAACCGGCTCCTTCCAAAAGGTTGAGCGGTCAAACACAAGGGATCCCTCAATCCGGCCATAATGGATTTGGACCTTCCCCGTATGCGCGGACCAACTGAAAGCCCGGTCCAGCTTATGGAGATCGGCCATGGCCACATGGGGAAACCGGGAAAAGTCGTGGGTCCGACTCTTTAATTCAGGTTGCCCATTGGGCAGGAACACTTTGATGAAGGTATCCTTCCCGGACTTGTCGATCTGCACATAGCCGTTGATGCGAAGGGTCTGGAGCAACTCCTGGGGCCCCAGATCCATCACCTGGAGGATTTCCCGGAAGTTAAACAGCGGGTAGACGGTCCCGGTGATGGGATTTTTCAGAATCACCGTGGAGGACCCGCTCCGCAATGCAGCAAGATCAATAACCACTCGTTTGTTATTACAGAAAAAGCGCAATCCATTTTCTTCCAGGTCCAGAGAAATGGTATCTTCCGTATGGATGGCCTCAGGGAAGATATAAATCGAGTTCATGGTCGGGGCACTTCCTTTTGGAACCAGGTATAGAGGGCCTTGTAGAATCGGCACTCCTGAGCATGCTCCTGGCTGACGATACAGGCCCCGCCGCACATGCCGTAAACAGAGCACTGGCGGCATTCGGGACTCAAGGCATCCAGGAGATCCTGCTGTTCCTTCAACCAGTTATCGGAAAGCCCCTGGCGGCGGATATAAAGACATGGATACTGCCGTCCTTTGGCATCCACCTTCCGGATGGTCCGGTTGCTGCAGTAGGTTTCTCCGTAAATGTACTGAACCTCCCTGCGCCGTTCCAGGGTTTGGTAAAGTCCTTCATACCGCTTGTCCCGGATGCCGAACCTCCGGAACCGGGACAGATACAACCCCACATACTTCTTGTACTGTTCCAGGATGGAATCATAGTCCTCCCGGGTCAGAGCATACTTCCGGTTGGTCTCGTTGGTTACATGCATGAGATGCGGGAAGAAGGACAGGTTCCGTCCGATGACTTTCTCCTTCTCCCGGAACTTTGCCATAATGGCTCCCAGGTCCGTATTCCCATGGTACAGGGTGGTGGAAACCGCCAGGTCCGGGTAATCCAATAGATCGGTGAAAGGATCATACCCCCGCAGGTCCCTTTCTGCCCCATCATAGCTGATGCAGATTTGGAAGTAATGCTCCCGAAAATAATCCAGGTGCTTTTCGATGCCGATGCCGTTGGTGCTGACCGCAAACTTCGCCTGGGGCACTGCTTCCACCACTTTCCGGATTTCCTTCATGTAAAGCAGAGGTTCCCCTCCCATGAACTTGATGGATCCAGGAGGATTCTCTTTTAGTTCCGCCAGGAATTCTTCCGAAATGCCCCCTTCCCCGTCCGAGGCCTCCCGGTGGCAATAGGCACAGTGGAGATTACACTGGCTGCCCAAGTAAAGGGTAAGTTGAACCTTGGTCGACAAATCTAACCTATTTTTCTGCATAGTCATCCTACTTTCCAACAAACACCAGGTAGTCGTTCCACACTTCGTACCACTTCCGGCCCAACTTGATTTTCACCGGGCCTTCGTACCCAAAGGGATACAAACGGAAAGTGCCTGTTCCCTTCACCAATCTTACCCGCCTGTTATTCACAAGGCCGGCAGATGCTTCCACAAAGACTTCTTCGTCGTCAATATCCCTGGTCAACTTCTCCTTTGTAGAGAAATTCCCCTTGTACTTTTGGATGGTAAAATCGATATAATCCTTATCACCTTCCGGGATGAAGGGTTCTTCCGGATCTCCATCAATCAGGTATCCTTTCCGGTTGGCCATCAGCTCCCGTCCACCAGCAGAAAGGCTGTAGCTGTCCCACAGTTTCATCCGGGGATGATCCCCCAGAACCAAGTCGCTGGTGTGAAAGGGCAACAGTTCATATTCCTGGTCCGTGTCAAGAGTCAGGTTTTCCTTCTGCCCGTTGAACATCCGCACCACAATATCCCGCTGGCCTTCCGCCATGATGCCCGTATCGATATCGAGGATGGTAGTATTTCCATAAAGCTGGGTCAGGACGGCAAAGTCCAGCTTGATGGATACTCCCAGCCGGTTAAGGTCAAGGAACCGGTAGTCCGAAGCCATGGGACGGCGGAACAGTTTCACGGTCCCGTTTCCTTCTGTAAGAACGTAGGAACTGTAAGGATGCATGGTCTCGATCACATCCGCTCCCTTCCGGCTTTCGCTGTTGCTGGTGCATTCCGCCTTGCAGTAATCGCCCCGGAGAGTCAGGTGGATCCGGTAATCCGCATTGGATTCCTCGTTGTAATAGATCTTCAGCATACCCCTTCCTCCTTGTCTGCTACATCGTACCCATTGACCAGGACATCCTTGCCACCCTCGATGGTCAGGCGATAGCCGGTGACTTCTTCCTTTTTGATTTTCATCACATCCTCCTGCATCTTTCTCCCTTCAAAGAGCATCTGGATTCGTCCATTCATAGCCTTCCGCACGCCTTTGAGGGAGATGGCGCTCCGCAACCCAGTAAGGGTGAAAAGAAGGCTGTTCCCCGCCAGGACCAGGTCTTTGTTCCGTTCAAAATGGAGTGTCTGATGGAGCTGAACCTGTTCTACCATCAGCAGGTTCCTTGCCCGATGGCCCCGGTCCACCACCAGCATTCCCGGTTTTAGATTCTCTACCGGCACAGGCCCTTCCGCCGTACTTACGTTTCCTTTTGCAATGATCATAAGTTGTTCCTCCTTTAGCTGTCATCCGAGCAATTGCAGTTGCAGTCGCAATTGCAGTTCTGGGTCATGTAATACTGGCATTTCTGGCACCCCTGGCAGGTTTGGCACCCTTGACAGGTCTGGCATTTTTGGCATCCCTGGCATGTCTGGCAAGACTGGCACCCCTGACAAGTCTGGCAGCAGTTGGCCTGGCAACAGTTTCCCGAAAAGGCCTCCTCTAGTTTGTTCACCGCTGTTTCCAGGGCTGCCACGTTGATTTTCTTCACCTTGTCATAGTTCATCGAGGAAAGGTCGATGGAAATCTTCGTCTTTGTGGCAAGGGTTTCCAGTCCCGACTGGATGTCCGTCAGGTCCTTCTTCCATACAATCTCGTTCTGACTTGCCATTATGGCCCTCCTCCCGAATCATCCGAACAGTTACAGTTGCCACCACTGCAGTTGCAGTCACATTGTCCTCTTGTCTGGCAGGTGCAGTTTCTCGAGCTACACTGGCTGATGCTCTGACAGGTCTGGCAGGAACTGGACTGGCATTTTGTGCTCTGACACCCTTGGCAGGTCTGACAACCCTGGCAAGTCTGGCAATACACGCAGTTCCCACAGTTGTCCACGTTGGCCGCGTAGGTAGCGAGCTGTGCCAGGGCTGTCTGCAGTTCCGCCACATGAATGGCCTTTACTTTGAGCTCGCTAGTATCCCCAAGAGCAGCCGTATCTGTAAAAGAAGTTTTATTGATGGTTCCGTTCTTTGCCATGGTTCTTCTCCAATAGCTTCTGCCCGTACTGCTGGATGGCTATCAGGACCGGAGTGAAAACGGCCCGCTTGAGCCGGCAGTAGGATTCCTTCCGGGCTTTGTCCCCCACCAGCTTGCAGCCGCCCTGACAGAAGGCGAGGGCCGTGCAGGATAAGCACTCTTTTCTGTGTTCACGAGTATGATCTCCCGCAAGGATCCGCTGCAAATACGAAAAGTAACCATCACGGATGGTGCCAACCTTTCGGGATGTATTATGGCAAGGGTAGAGATTTCCCTGGAGATCCAGATTCAGCACCGTGAGACCATTCCCGCAGGCAGCAGTATACCGATTCCACTTTCCTTTTCCTGTCAGGTAGAATTCCTTCAAAGCATGGAATAACTGGCGGATGTAAGCTTCTTCTGTGTACCTTTCTAGAGGGACCCTTTTCCCGAAGCCATCCAGGAACCGGAGGGTCATTTCCTTCATCTCCCGCGCTACCCGTCCGTAGTCGATAGCCAGCAGGTCCTTCTTAGGAAGGCCGGTATCCATGATTTCATCCAGGTTCACCGCAATTTGGTAGCCATGGATGGCGCTGTACTCTTCCGAAATCTGCTGGAAAGCCTGGAGGACTTCCCTGGGATAGGCTTTGGCGGAAAGAACCGCAGAAAGACAGAGATGTTCCAGGGCCAGGATCCGTTCCCGGATTTCCGGCACGGAAAACACATCGTACCCTCTCGTTTCCTTCACATGAGGCCCATCCCAGGAAACACAGACCGTGAAATTCCGGGCATTAAAAAAACGGACCATTTCGTCCGTTAGTGCCCGTCCATTGGTGATGATCCCAAAGGTCATAGGGAGTTTTCGCTGTTTCACCGCAGCCACCACTTCCTGGATGGTTTCAAAGTACAAAAGAGGTTCTCCACCATAAAACTGCAGATGGAGGGGCCTTGTATTTTCATTGATTACTTCTTCCAGAAAGTCGTAAATTTCTGGATTGACTTCCCGGGTCAGGGCTTTATGCACCAAAGGATGCTGCAGACAGTAGGCACAATTCATGTTGCAGGAATTCCCCAACATGAGGAATACCGTATTGATGTTCCGTCTTACGTACTTCATCTTCCACTCCTTACTATGATCTTCACCAGCCGAACGTTTTCTGCGGTATCCTCCCTCACGATCTGTCCCACAGTCTGGGTAATGCTTTCCCCTGGAAGAGCCATCCGGCCAACCCCCGGCATTTCCGAAGGGATGACCCAACCGCCCTTTCTGGCCTTCCCGTACATGCGGACGGGCACACGGCCGGCCAGGGCTACCGGGATATAAGTGGGCAGATTGGTTTTCAGAATATCATCTCCTGGAGAAAGGGTCCGGCCGCCAATGATGGAAGCAAAATCTTCTGTATGGACTCCCACCACACACTGACTGCTGGAGGTTGCCCGGCCATACTGCTCTTTCCCAGTGGTTTCATCCAGGGCAATGATATCGCCCCGTTGGGTGTCGCCACCCCGAGGAAAGAATTCTGCGTAGTCGTTATACACCGCGTTGTAGACTTTCGCAGCCGTCAGCGTACCGGTCAAGGTCACATTCCCCGTTTCATCCGTTGCCACAAACCGGCTGTCGTTGGTAAGCTGGCTGGTTTTGTCCGGGATAATCGGTCTATCCAAAAGATCCGTATAGCTGCCACTTTTCGCTACGGCAGCAAGAGTTGCCGTTTCTCCAGTCAGTTCCGCCTTGGTGGCATAGGTCTCTGCAATGTTGTTTCCCTTCCCATCGGCCAAAGCCGCCTGGGCCATTGCGGTAGCGTCCAACTTTTTCCCAATGGCCGCCATGATGCTGGTGGCGAAGTTCGGGTCATTTCCCAGGGCGTCCGCCAGCTCCTTCAGGGTATCCAGAGAAGCATCCGAGCCATTGACCAGTTCGGCAATTTTCTGCTTCACATAGGCCACATTGACAATCTGGGTACTTTGGGCATTATTGTCAGGGGTCGGTGCCACAGGCGTTCCCATAAGGACCGGGCTGTCCACATCTGCTTTCACTTTCAGGTCAATCTGCATCTGGGCCAGCTTCTCCCCAGCACTTTCGGCACTTTGCCGTGCCAGGGTAGCCTGGGTGGTGGCTCCTTCCTGAGACATCTTGGCTGCAACCGCACTGCTGGCAGAAGCTTTGGCACTGGTATCCGCTGCCTTGGCATTGGTGAATGCTTCGGCCGCTTTTTGGGAAGAAATCGTTGCCCAGGTCTTGGCAGACTTGGCCCCGGAAACTCCATCCGGTGCTGCATCACTTTCGGCCCAGGCCCGGGCTGTTTCCGCCCAGGTCTTGGAGGACCTTGCTCCGGAAACCCCGTCCGGTTCCGAGATGCTTTCTGCCCATTGTCTGGCTGTATCTGCCCAAACTTTAGATGAACGGGTACCTTCCCCTGCAGGAGCACTGTCACTCTCCGCCCAGGCTTCCGCCATATTCTTGCTGTTGAGGGCATCTGCCGCATACTCCCCGGCCTTCTCTTGGTATTCCCGGGCTTGATCCGCTGCGTACCCGTCCACCACATCCCCCATTTCCACTTCACTATTGTTCTGAACGGTCAGCGTCACTTCTACATTGGACGCATCAGACATTATGGGCCACCCCCTTGATGATGAAAGATTTCGTAAAGAAGCAAGTAAGGATCCGTTCCGTCTCGCTGTTCATAATGGCCAGATCGTAAATGTATGCCCCAGGCTCCAGGGAATCCAGGGCTCCCTTGGGAACTGCCACATCTACAAAATTATTGCCCGGATTGTAGAAATTGTCCGAATAGACCACTTCGGAGGAATTGGTAGTCTTCTTGATGGCAAAAACCACCTTGTCCGCATGGGTCAGTTTGTAGTTGGTAAAGCGAAACCGGATGGAAAAGGTGTCGTACTGGGACACCTGGATGTTCTTATTTTCGTCAATAACCAGCATCTTAGCCGCCTCCCGAATCATCACTGCAATCGCAGTTACAGTTGCAGTTGCACTGAGAATTCTCTTTCCAGTATTCTTCCGTATGGGACCGGTTCACCAGCTCCTGGAGGATGCGCCGGAGGGTGTAGGTCCCTGCCGGGATGCCCCGGTGTTTCCGGATATGGTAAGCAGACTTAATGGACTGCAGTCCTGGTGCCGATGTAGGTCCAGTCTCTACGTCCCAGGAATTCAAGCCCATCACCCGAGCATCCTTGTCCGCCTGTGTGCTGGAAGTAACCGCAATTTCCACCTGATCGATGAGCCGATCATCGGTCAGTGTTCCCATCCCGTTATAGGTAACCTGTACTGTTTTTCCTGCATCTGCGGCAGAAAACTTCAGGGTCCCGGTATTCCACCCTTCAATGCCGTGCTCCGTAGTCAGGTAATCTGGCCAGTACTGTCCCTGGGCCGGTTCTTCCGACACTTCCGTCAGGAGCACCCCATTTTGATATTTCACTTGCAGTGTGGTGGGCGATGTTTTTTGGGGAACTTCCGCCAGCCGGATGGTATAGGGACTGTTAGTAGGGATTACATGAGTTTCGTCAAAAATCTTTTTGATGTCGAAGGTATTTTCAAAGGGATTGAATCGATAATCATGGATGGCCATCAGCTTCCTCCTTTCCATTGCTTCAGGACCGAAGACTGGGACTGCTCGATATCCTTGGACCGCCGTTCGATTTCTGACAGATACCGGTCCACGGAAAATTGGGGCTCGCCCAGCTCCATTTCGGTCTTGATGCCCTTTTCCCCGGAGAGGGTGTATTTGATCTTCTTGATAGGATAGGTATCCGCATTCCCATCCAGCCTTCGGATTTCCGCCAGCCCGTCAGTAGACATATGTCGGACGTTGAAGGTCCCGTCCGGGTAAGGGTACTCCAGTCGCACCCCGCTGATCTTGGCGGATTTCACAGGAGCCTTGTACTGGCTGATCTGGTTTTCGCCCCACCTTTTGGCATCGGCGGCATCGTAGGCTTCCGGCAGGTTCCAGACGGCCTGGTGGACCCCGTAGCTGTTCTGGCTTTCCTTATCTTCCACAACGCACAGCCACTGCTCGCCCTGGTCGTCCACGCTGCCCCCCTTGATCCGAGCCCAGTTCACCAGTTTGGACACATCCCAGGAAGGGGTGTAGGAAGTAATGTGTTTTCCTACCGTAAGACGGGCCTGTTCGTTCACTGCTGTCTCTCTGCGGCGAAAGTACAGACACCGGTATTCATCCACTCCGTACACGTAATCCACGGCAAAGTCCGCCAGGGTATTCAGGGCCTCTTTCACCGTCACCCCGTCAAAGACCAGTTTGGTGGGACGGTATCCCACGCTCTGGATCTTGCTGTCGTTGTAGACCACCTGCAAGGTCTGCCGTTCCACCTGGCGGGCAATGTCCCGGACGATATCTCCCACGTCCGTATTCTCATAGGTCTTCCAGAGCATCACATTCTCCAGCCGGTTGTAGAAACCATAGCCTTTGTACACGAACTTGGTATCCGTAGTCCCTTCAATAGGCCGGCTGATGATGTACCCGCTGTACCAGGGTTTCCGGTCTCCGTACAGGTGGATGTCGATACGCTGCATATAGTCCAGCTGGGCGTTATCCGGCTGCCGGTAAAAGGTCATCTGGCACTGGCCACAGCCGGTGCTGGTGATTTCAAAGGTCACTTCATTCAGGGCATTGGCCTCGCTGCCCCCGCCAAAAATAGCCGTCCGGGTCCCGTCCTTTTTGTAGGCATAGACCACGAACTGGCCGGGATAGTACTCATGGACCTTGCCCCGGTCGCTGTTTCCTTCACCGGCCCCAGTAGGACCGGCAAAGATCCACCGGCCGAACAGGCCCCGTCCAAAGATGAAATTCGTCATACAAACCACCTGTTGGTATAGGTAATTTCCACCGTGCCCGCTCCTCCTGTGTACAGAAAGAGGTTGGCTCCCGGTTTGGCATGGAGGAAGGTGCCCGTAAAGGCATTGATGCTGTTGTCTTTATCCCGCCAGACTGTCCCTTCCCGGCCATTCACAATGGAGGTCTTGGGAGCCACCAGCAGGGCATCCGTCAGGGTGAACTTCTCTTTGGCTTCCTGGTGCCAGACCGTAAGGTTCGTCATCCGGTCCAGGGGAATGAAGCGGAAAGTGAGAGGCGTATCCACGCTCCCCAGGTTGTGGAGCACCATTTCTGCCTGCACCGTGGCCTGGGGAAAGACGAACACCACCCGGGATTCCTGGGCTTCGTAGCGGAACGGGTCTGCCAAAAGCAGGGATACTGTGATGTTGCTCCGCCTCTGTTTGAAACCGTTCTCAAACTTGTGCTTGATCTTGGACAAACAGGCTACATGGTAGACCCGGTCCGGTCTTCCCGCCATCAGGGAATAATCCGTCTGGCCAAAGAAGGTGTAGGCCTCGTTCAGCACTTCGTCATGGTCTTCTTCCGTAGCACCTTCCATGGAAAACTCCACCTGGAGAGTCCGTCCGTCAATCTTTCCATCCCCCACTGCATCACTTCCATGGGCAAAGGCCCGGGACTGGAGCTTGCTCCGAAAAGTATAGCTGCCGCTGTCCGTAAGGCTCCAATGGACCGGCAGCTTGTATTCCACCCCGTCTTTGGTGATGGTAAAATTCTGTTCGTTTTCTTTTCTTTCCGGAAACATGCTCTTTCACCTCCTGGTTCCCACTACCTTTTTTTATCAGTTGTTGGAATCCTGATCAAAGGGAACGAAGTCCCCATGATTAATTGCATACCGGATTACCACGTCACCATCCTGTTTGGTGATGGCCACATCATTTTCCACGTAGGATTCAATCAGGTGTCCATTGACCATCCGTTTCTGGTAGCAGGTGGGGTTCCGATCCGTGATTCCAGTTCCAGGATCCCCCACGATTTCGCGGATGTCAGTAGCAAAAGCCGTTCCCGCAATGCCAGCTACCAGGGCCAGAGTCATTGCCATCATTTTCATGTTCTTCATCGTGCATCTCTCCTTTTTGTGCATAAAGATAGGGCAGCCGGTTTTCCGGCGCCCTTGTAGAAAGCTATTAAATTCAGGTATAAGTAAAATTGTTCCAACGGTTGGCTTTACGCTCCTCTCAGTCCTGCCAGGACAGCATCGGTGAAGCCATCCATCAGATCATCCAGATCTGCGGCGTTGTTGATGTCTCCGTAGTTGTTGAACGTGGTGTTCATTTCCCGGTTGTCCGTAGATTCGCTGGAATTTGTGATGCCTTCGGCAATGCTGTCGAACACCGCCCTGTTCAGGGGTAAGGCCACTTCGTCACCGGCATCCCCCAGGACACCAATAAGAGGTCTTGTAAAATAGCCGCCTTTGGCATAATGAGGAGTCTTCCCCGCTCCCTGGGCCGCACCGGCAGCCGTATTGGACGCAGCTGCTGCCATGCCGATGCCCACTGCCGCGGACGTACCTCCCGTCAGAAGGCCCGTAGCGATGGGACCTGCAGACGGGTCGATGACCAGTTTCAGCCAGGCCGCAGGAGCCAGAGCCCCGGCCGCTGCCGTTCCCTGAGCCACCGTCTTGGCGGCACTGGCCGCATTGAGCTTATCCCCGAAGAGAGCCGTCACCAGCATCCCGGACAGCATCTGGGAGAAATAGCTGGCGATGGTTTTCAGCATGGCCTTTCCCAGATCCAGGAAGGCATCCTTGGCGTTCTTGGCCCCAGTCAGGATATCCGTAAAGGCTGTCTCCAGACCGCTTAAGGTGGTGGACGCCATGTCCGCGATGAGTTCCAGGGTTCCCATATGGGCATTCATATAGGCTTCCTGGTAGGTATCCATGAGAGACTTTTCCGCATCGATGTTGCTTTGCCGAAGGGCCATTTCTGCTGTGAGAGTCTCCTGGAGCATGGCCAGGGAGTTCTGGTTGTAGGCTTCATCCAGGGCCGCCTGGATGTCTTTTCCCTGGGCAAAGTAGGCATTTCGTTCATCCATGTAGCTTTTGTAGGCCGCTGCCCTTTCCAGGTTGACCTGTTTTTCAAAGGCGATTTCGTTGGCGCTAGCCTGTTCGTAGGCGATGCCTTTTTCCTTCAAAGCATTCAGAAACACAGCCTTTTCCGTACTGGTAAGGCTGATGAAGTCCTGGGACAGCTTGGCGTACTTGTCATCAATGGAAGCCACCGCTTTTTCCATGTCAGACTGCATCTTCATGACTTCCTGTTCCTGTTTGGAACCGTAGAGAGTGAGTTTCGCCGTCACCGCATCGAAAGACAGATCCCGGGCCTTGTTCATCAGTTCCCGGGCTTTGGCCTGTTCTTCAGAAAGGGCATCCAGACGTTTCTGGGCATACAGTTCTGCCAGACGGGTCTTGTCCCGTTCATAGTTCTCATTAGCCGCCTTGGATTTCTCCAATTCATCCGTTTCTTCCTTGTACCACCGGTCCACCAGGGCACTTTTCGTCTGGAAGGTCCGGAACCATTCTTCCTCGACAAATTCAAGTATATGAAGTTACATCTGGTGTGTTTTCGCAAGCAAAATATTCGCAAAATTGTTAATATTTTACCTGTTATTTTCGGCTGTTAATTTTCTTAGTATCAAAATAGTATCATAAAAGGCAGGGAAATGCAACAGAATTATGTGGAGCTCTACATAATTCCGGCACGGACGGACGCTGCCAGGCATAGCGGATAACAGCCTTGCAAAAGGCGTTGTATCTGCGCTGGATATACTCTTGGTAGGCTTTCTGGTCGTTCATGGAAATTCCCCCTCTCTGAATAATAGTGCGGGGCGGCAGTACTCCTTGCTGTCGCCCCTTGATTGCCTACCAGCAAAGACGGGCGGGGCTGTCAACGACGGCGCGAAGCGGCGTTCATTTTATCGTTGACTGGCTCGGCTGGGTTTGCTATTTACCCGACAAACTTGAATTTATTTTAAGCTATCACGTTTTACCTTCTTAAGCCTTACTATCATTACCATAGGAATTTCTTTGTTGGTTTTGAAACATTCTTCATAAAATCCATCAATGACAAATCCAGCTCTAAAACAAAGGTTAAAAATATCTTGTATGGAACGATGATAATAAATCTGCTCTTTCGGTTGCCCTTCAATCGCTATATCATAGTAACTGTGCGGTGTCATATATTTTTCAGTCAACGTGACAAAACAAGGGTGTTGCGTTGCAAAGACAAAAATTCCGCTTTCCTGCAACAGTTCATAAACAGCCATAAGAAGTGGTTCAATGTCCGTAATATCCATAATTGCCATATTAGAAACTGCTTTCGTAAAGGCTCGATTTCTTTTTAATTCTAATATACTTTTTCTATCGGTCGCATCCGCCACACAAAATTCAATTTGTTTTGCATATTGTGATTGCCGTCTTTTAGCCAATTCTATCATTTTTTTGCTGTAATCAAAAGCGACAACCGAAGCACCTCTTTGTGCAAGATACGAAGAATAATTTCCATTGCCACACGCAATATCCAAAATGTAATCCGCAGGATTAGGAGATAGAAGTTCCGTTACTTTGGGGCGCACTACCTCTCTGTGAAATTCATTAGATTCGTCACCCATTGCATTATCCCAAAATTGTGCGTTCTCCTCCCAGATTTTTTTACTTTCCTCTGTTCCCATGTTCTCTCCCACTCCCAAAATTTGCTTTTTTGCTTCCATTAAATCTTCCTTACTATATTCCATTGTTACCCTCCATAACTTCTGATTGTTGTCGTCTTGACTATTATGTATCTTTTCTTTCCAAAATGGTATAGGCTTTTATTTTTGTAATGCTGCAAAACTTTTCTTCTGTAAGGTATTCAAAGGATATTTCCCTTTGCCGCCGCTTGCATTAAGCCGCCGCTATTGGAAAGCCAAAAGCAGCGGCTTTTTTTACTCGGTATTACCGAAAAGTATAGAAAGCAGGATATGTCATCATTTGTCATTTCTTCTCAATGTAATAACTGCATGGCATATCAAGCCAAATACAAGAGAAAAACAGCCACCGCCAAATAGTGATGCTCCCCACCCTGCACCTGACATTGTCATAAAACCGCCAACAAAGAAAATACCAATGCCAAGAAATATACCAACACCATAAAAAAGTCCAATTGCCATATCGTACTTATTAAATTGTCGTTTCTCCTTTTTTTCATATGTTTCCATCTTTGTTATTACCTCCTTCGCAAAATCGTCCATGTTGACTCCAAAAAGAAAGCAAATTTTTTTCAACATATTTAAATCGGGTTCATTAACATCTCTCTCCCAATTCGATAGTGCCTGCCGGGTAACATTCAATTCCCCGGCTAGTTCTTCCTGTGTCATTCCCAATTGTGTTCGCAGATGACGTATTTGCTTTCCTGTTGTAATATTCGTCTGTTCCTGGTTCAAAATAGTTTCTCCTCTCTGATACTGATTTTATCAATGATATTTCGCAATAGCCAGCAATGAACGCTTGCATTGCGCAAGACGTTACATTATCTTCTGAAACATATAGCGCACCTTGTCCAGGCGGCTGTTTGGACGGCGGGGCTGGATGACTGGCTTGCCGACAGCGGCCTGATACCCTTTCAGTTCTGTAAGGCATACGCTCTGCCCGTTGGTGTAAAAGGCCAGATCAGTACGGTATGCCTGTATACAGCGGGCGGGAATCTCGCCAGTAAAGACAACTTCATCCTTTTTTACCTGGACCGTTTCGATGGTGGCACAGTATTTCGGTGCATCATGATAAGCCCTGGAAAGATATTCCCGGGGCGCATAGAGGGTGAAGGAGAGATAAGGTTCCAGCAGTTGCGTCCCTGATTCCTTCAATGCCTGTTCCAATACAATCGGGGCCAATGAGCGGAAGTCCGCCGGCGTGCTGACCGGCCTGTAATAAAGCCCGTATTCAAAGCAAATCTTACAGTCCGTTACGTTCCAGCCGAACAAGCCCTGCTCCAGCCCGTAACGGATACCATCCCTGACAGCGTTTTGAAAACTCTGGTTCAAGTATCCCAGCGAAACCCGGCTCTCGTATTGTACACCGGAGCCAAGCGGGAGTGGTGTAACAGACAGTCCGATGGATGCCCAAAACGGGTTGGGCGGCACCTCGATATGGATGGTGTGGCTGGCTGCTTTGAGCGGCCGCTCCATATAAATGACGGTGGGTTCCTTTACCACTGTTTCAAGCTTGTATTTTTCCGACAGCAAAGCGGAAACAACCTCCAACTGCACCCGGCCCAAAAAAGAAAGAATGATCTCATGGGTGATGGAATCCACCTCGCAGCGCAAAAGCGGGTCAGTATCCGCAAGTTGCGTAAGAGCGTCCAGCAGCCGTTCTCTTTGCGCTGCCGTTTTCGGCGCAATCGACGTCCGCAGCATGGGGAGGGGGTCCTCACGCCACCTTTTACGAGGGAGCCGGGTTGGGTCCCCTAATACATCGTTTAACCTCACGCTGTCGCTGGGAAGGATAACAATTTCACCCGGATAAGCGGTGTCTGTCCGAACAATTTCCCCTTTGGATGGAATACGCATCTCTGTGATTTTCAGCTTTTCTCTCCCGGCCAGGGCCACCGTATCCCGCAGGCGCAGCGTTCCGCTGTATAGCCGTAGATAGACACGCCGCTGGCCGCAATCTGTATACTCCACCTTGAAAACGCTGCCGCATAGGGCGGCGCTCCCCTGTTCCCCAATCGGTTGGAACAGCCCTGTCACCGCATCCATCAACGGTTGAATGCCAAGGCCCTTTTTGGCGCTGCCATAATAGACCGGGAACAGGGAGGCGTCTTGAACCCGCCGCTGTTCCTCCCGCACAAGTTTTTCCCGGCTGATTGGTTCTCCTGCGATATACTTTTCCAATAATTTATCGTTATTTTCGATGACCGCATCCCATGCTTCTATGTCGGTATTTTCCTCCAGGACTATTTCCGGGGACAGCGACACCGTCTGCTTGATGATAATATCGGCGGAGAGCTTATCCCGAACAGACTGAACCACGCTCTGCAAATCAACGCCAGCCTGGTCGATCTTGTTGATAAAGATAACGGTGGGAATGTTCATTTTCCGCAGGGCATGGAACAGAATACGGGTCTGGGCCTGCACGCCATCTTTAGCGGAGATCACCAAGATGGCCCCATCTAAAACAGCCAAAGAGCGGTACACCTCCGCCAAAAAATCCATGTGGCCGGGCGTATCCACAATGTTGACTTTACATCTGTGCCACTGGAAGGAAGTGACTGCCGCTTGAATGGTAATCCCACGCTGCCGCTCCAAAAACATGGTGTCCGTCCTCGTTGTCCCTTTTTCGACGCTCCCCGGTTCTGAAATGGCTCCGCTGGCATATAGCAGGCTCTCCGTCAAGGTCGTCTTTCCAGCGTCTACATGGGCAAGAATTCCAATATTGATTATTTTCATGTGATTTTCCTCCCTTTACTGCCCCGAAGGGCATAAAAATCCCCAGCAGTAAAATACTTTTACCACTGGGGATGATAATTTGCGGACATACACATATACAGCATACACCTGTTTGTGAGTGCTGTTTTTGGGGATATGTCAAAATTGATAAGGCAAAAGTATTCTTAAATTGGGTACAAAAAACTAAGCCCCTACAAAAGGGACTATCATAATCCTTTGTTCCCACTATTTGATTATAGTTTTATTTAAGAATACCTTGCCGCATATTTTTTACTCCTTTTCTGGAATTGAATTATTATATCACATCAGTTTTAGGAAAACAAGTATCTAAAAGAAATTTTTCTTCCCCTTATATGTAACAATCATACCGGCTTCCTAACGTTCAGAATGGTTTCTACTGTCTGCTGCGGTGTTTGGTTGGAATTGTCCAGCCAAAAGCCGATCCGTGGTGTTGTCTGCATTTTACTAAATACAAATTCAATGTATACAGAAAGAAATATATAAGGAGTGGGAGGGATTCCGCCGTAGTCGGCATTGTAGGAAAATCCAAAAGTTTAGATTTTCTCAAAATGCTTATCTTTTGGTCTTTGGTTCGGAATAGTGTAGTGCTGGCGGTCTATCTATTGTTTTCGGTTGCTTGCTTCTTTACCGTACATGAGCATTCTTCCGGAGTGAGTAACGCCTGGCTCATGGCCTGTTCCCACCGGGACACCCAGGGCCCCAGGGTGTATTTCACAAATTCCAGGGACTGCTGCTCGATGTTGGAGAAGGTGGATTTCTCCAGATCCCCGATCATATGAGGGGGCACCCGGAAGATCCTTGCAATCTCATCGATCTGGAACTTCCTCGTCTCCAGGAACTGAGCCTGGTCCGGAGAAATCCCGATGGGAGAATACTTCATGCCTTCTTCCAGGACGGCTACCTTCCCTGCATTACTGCTGCCTCCGAACTGGGACTGCCAGGCTTCCCGGACTCTCTGGGGATCCTTGATGGTCCCCGGATGCTCCAGGACGCCGCTGGGAGAGGCCCCATTGGCGAAAAATTTCGCCCCGAACTCCTCGCAGGCGATGGCCATGCCGATGGCGTTCTTGGCCATTGCGATGGGAGAATAGCCCACCAGGCCGTCAAAGCCAAGGCCGGGAATGTGCATCACGTTCTCCTTCCGGAGACGGACGGTGCCATATCCCTTGATTTTCGGATTCTCGTCCGTGGCCTTGGTATAAAGGTAGTAGATCTCCCCATCCCCATCCCGGCACACTTCCATCCGGTCCGGCATCAGGGGATACAGGGCTACCACCTGCCCCCTGCCATTCCGGATGATCTGGGCGAAGGCATTGCCCCACAGAAGAAGATGGGTCATGAGCGTCTCCCGGAATACGAAACTTGTCATCTCCGGGTTAGGGGCATCGTGAAGAAGCCCCGCAAGGGGATGCTGGAACTCCCGGACTTTCCCGTTTCCTTCCCGGTTGTACCGGAAGAGATGGAGGGGCAAGCCTGCGATGGATTCTGAAAGGACCCGGACGCAGGCATAGACTGCCGTCATCTGCATGGCGGACCGTTCATTGACGGCCTTCCCGGAAGAAGAGCCGCCAAAGAAGAACCAGTGCCCGCCGCCCAGAAGGCTGTTTCTGGGCTTGTCCCTGGATTTGAAGAGTTTGGAAAATAAATTCATGAAAGACTCCTTTTATTTTTTGGCAACCGACTTTTAGTCGGTTTTCCCATTGACGACTCGATTTCGCGTCTAGTGACAGAAAAAAAGCCTTGTACTATGCTTGCTAACAGGAGGTAATGTGATATGAAATTTGGAGAAAAGATTAGACGCTATCGAGAAAACAATAACCTGACCCAAAAGGATCTAGGGGATCAGTTACATTTAACAGACGATGCAATCTACAAGTGGGAAGCTGGGAAAAGTTTCCCAGATGTCCCTATGCTTCGAAATCTTGTTGAACTCACAGGCTATGATGCTGAAACTCTGACAAACGATAACCGTTCTATCGAAGCCTATTACGGGCTTCCCGTTTCTGCTAAAACGTTCTTGTATGAAAAAACGATCAACGCAAGAGATTCAGTTCATGAAATCTATGATATTGGGTTACGAAAAGGAGTAAAATTACATCGTTTTACAAACCGCGGTGGAGAAGAATACTCAGCCATTTACTGTGGTTCAAATGAAATTTTTTCTTGTCCACGAAAAGAAGAAAAGGAAATGATTTATTACTGGAACACGAACAAAATCAATTTCTAAACGTAAGCCCTACTCACAACGAGCAGGGCTTTTCTCTATACAAAAAGCAGTCCCCGGGAATCGTAGACGCTTTCGTGAGCATTGTTCCCGCACCGGATGGCCCGGTCCAGGCCCATGATGGTGGCAATGGCCCCGTCTATTTTTTCCGTGGACTTTTCCTTATCTGCCTTGATATTGCCGGCAGGATCTCTCCGGATATAAATATTATCCATCATCCATCGAAGGACTGGATGCCCTCCATGAGCAATGCGCTGCTCCAGCGTGAGCTTCATAAGCTCCTTAGTAGGAGGGCTCATGTCCTTGAATCCCTGTCCGAATGGGACCACGGTAAAGCCCATCCCTTCCAGGTTCTGGACCATCTGTACCGCACCCCACCGGTCAAAGGCAATTTCCTGTATATTGAACTTTTCACCCAGCTTCTCGATGAACTTTTCAATATACCCGTAGTGGATGACATTTCCTTCGGTTGTCTGGATAAATCCCTGCTGGGCCCAGATGTCGTACATCACATGATCCCGCTTCACCCGCAGGGGCAGTGTCTCCTCCGGCAGCCAGAAGTACGGCAGGATGCAGTACTTATCCTGGTCATCCAGAGGCGGGAATACAAGTACGAAGGCGGTAATGTCCGTGGTGCTGGAAAGGTCCAGACCGCCGTAGCAGATCCGGCCTTCCAGATCTTCTTCCCGCACCGGGAACGCACAGGCATCCCATTTATCCATAGGCATCCACCGAACAGACTGCTTCACCCATTGGTTCAGCCGGAGCTGACGGAAAACATTCTCTTCGCTGGGTGTCTCTTTGGCCGATTCACAGGCTGCTTTCACTTTGTCGATCCCTACGGTAATCCCAAGAGAAGGGTTGGCCTTCTTCCACACTTTGGGGTCGGTCCAGTCATCCTGCTCCCCAGCCCCGTAGATTACTGGGTAAAATGTGGGATCATGCTTCCGCCCTTCCAGGATGTCCATGGCCTTTTGATGGACTTCATAGCAGATGCTGTGGGTATCCGTCCCGGCTGTGGTAATGAGAAAATACAGGGGCTGCATCCGGGCATCCCCGGAGCCTTTGGTCATTACATCAAAAAGCTCTCGGTTGGGCTGGGTATGGAGTTCATCGAACACCACCCCGTGGATATTAAACCCGTGCTTGGAATAGGCTTCTGCTGAAAGAACCTGGTAGAAGCTGTTGGTGGGACGAAACACCATCCGTTTCTGGGAGGACAGAATCTTGACCCGCTTGCTGAGAGCCGAGCACATCCGGACCATATCGGCCGCTACTTCAAAAACGATGGAGGCCTGCTGCCGGTCTGCGGCACAGCCATAGACTTCGGCCCCTTCTTCCCCGTCCCCGCAGCAGAGCAGGAGTGCCACAGCTGCGGCCAGCTCACTTTTCCCCTGCTTCTTGGGGATCTCGATATAGGCTGTGTTGAACTGCCGGTAGCCATTGGGCTTTATGGTACCGAACAGATCCCGGATGATCTGTTCCTGCCAGTCGATGAGCTCGAAGGGATGGCCCGCCCAGGTTCCCTTGGTGTGGCACAGGCTCTCAATAAAGGCTACCGCATAATCCGCCAGTTCCTTATTGTAGGTGGACGTTTTGGCTTTGAATTTTGTAGGCTTGTACTTTTTGAGTTTCCGCATAGGGCTCCCTCCTTTCTTTTTACTGGGTATAAGAAAAGGAGCCCGGAGGCTCCTTGGTTCTTGCTGTCCCCCGTTCCTCAAAGGCTGAAGAGGAAGGCGGGGATTCTTTCGTATTCGTTGCTCATGAATTTCTGGCCGGATCCGTAGATTTCGGTCATCCCTTTCAATTTGCAGCCCAGCTGGGTAAATTGCCAGGCTACCTGGACGGCGCTGGACCAGGTGGAGGAAAAAGTGAATTCTTTCACCCCAAATTCCCGGAACACTTTGAGGATCTTTTCCGGTTCCTGGTAGGTTCCGGAAAGGTCCAGGAGGCTGTTGCCATGCTTTTTCATGTCGCTGTAAAGCCGCATCATGTTCCCGAAGTCTTCCCCTTCTGCCTGGACTTCCTTCACCAGTTCCTGGTAGGCATCCCGGCAGGCCTGCATGGTCTGGGCATCCCCAACCTTTTCTGCTGCATCGAACTTCTTTTCCAGTTCCTCGCTGCGCCCGTAGAGTTTTCCCATCATTTCCATCTTTGTCATTTTGTTTTCCTCCTTGTGGTTGTGTGCTTTGCCTTTTGGCATGTACATATATCACTCTAAAAGCAGATAATAGCAAGCAAATTCTGTTTATTTATTCATTTTTTCTGGAACAGGGGCCTTTGCTTGGCCCCTGCCCTTCCCCTGTTTTACCGGAACTCGATGGTCAGCATTCCGTTTCCCATTCACCAGGTACTTTCTTCATTCGGGTCTTCTAAAAAGGCTTTCTTGGCTTCCCGGATCATTTTGTTCACGTCGGCCTCTCCGTACATTTCACAGGCTGCTTTCTTACTGATTTTCTTGGCGTCCAGGGTAATGATCGTTCTCATGGGTATTTCCTCGCTTTCATGTGCTTTTTGCTTTTAGGGGATGTCCCCTTTGGCATGTCTATTAATCACTCTAAAGGCACATAATAGCAAGCGAATTCTGTGTATTTATGCAAGTATACAAGAAAGAAGAACAGGGCCTTACGGCCCCTTCCCCTGCCTGTGGCTACCGCCTTCAGGCGGCGTTTCTCCAGGCGGAATTCCCGGTGAGGTGTTTCAGCATGTGGAGCCGGCAGGTCTTGAATTCTTCCCCGATAAGCCCCAGCCGGAGCATCCAGCACCGGAAGGCGTATTTCTCGTTGTCCGTCTCCGTCTTTCTGGCGGAGGCTTTCTTCTGGGTCAGTGCCTGATGGGCCACCGCCAGACAGAACTGGATGTATGCCTTGATTTCCCCGGCGTGGAGGGTGCCGTTGAAAAGCCGGAATTCCACCGTCCCTTTGGTGAAGGTGGCGTGGAGGTTGAGCCCGTGGTACCGGCTGTTGTTGTAATGTTCATCCCGACCAAAGGGTGCCTGGATGTACCAGATGTCGGCAAATTCTGCCATGGTTCGGGGCTGCTTCTTGTTCAGTTCCCAGAGGAAGGTTTCATCTGTCTTCTGGCAGTATCTGGCTTCCCGGAGGGCGTCGATCTGGAGGGCATGGTAGATCATATCTTCCTTGCTGGCCACCAGGTTTACCAGGTTCCGCAGGGTTTTCGGGGTGAACTTCTCGGCTCCCACATGGATGTGAATCCCGCAGGAGGTGTTCACCAGGGCCCCGGCTTTTCTCAGGGTCCGTACCAGTTCCTGCAGCTTCGGGATGTCGTCGTAGGAAAGGATGGGGCTTACCACTTCCGTCCGGTAGTCCCGGGTGGCGCCCTCGATCTGGCCGCCCACCTTTCTCTGAGGTCGGATGCTGGAGTCGCTCATGGCTTTCCAGGTCCGTCCTTGGTTATCCAGGGCGGTGTAGATATCGTAGGCTCCGCCTTCATAGGTGCCCCGTCCTGTTCCGAAGAAACCGGCCATCAGGTTGGCAGCCTTTTCTCTCGTAATCCCCGTCATTTCCATTTCAATCCCGAAGTGCAGTGCTTTCATCCTTCTCGTCATCCTTTCGCTAGGTTTGTGTGTTCTTTGGCATGTGTATATATCACTCTAAACGCACAGAATAGCAAGGGATTTTGAGAATAATTATTAATTATTTCGTGTCTTTATTCAGTTTTTGCACCTCATCCACCCCATGGATCACATTAAGGTGGGATCCGTTGTCCCAAACCACCAGGAGGGACCCTATATCATCTACGCCGGTCACCGTGCCTTTCGTACCCAAAGGCGGTGCCTGGGGATCGTCCATCCGGGTAAGGCGTACCCGGGTTCCGGGAGGGTATTCCTGCTGTAGAAATTCCAGCAGCTCTTTATTGGGAAACCGCATCTTTTTTCCCTCCGTTCCGGAAGGCCGCTGACCCACTGAGCTTTTCCAGCAGGATCTTTCGGCAGTCCTTGTATTCCTTCCCGATAAAGCCCAGGCGCAGGAGGAAACACCGGAAGGCGTATTTCTCGTTGGGGACTTCATGTTCTTTGGCCGTGACCCGTTTGGCGTTCTTGGCAAACTGGCACAGGGCCTTCACCAGTCTGGAGTAGGCTTGGACCTTGGCGCCGTCCGCTTCGTGGAACCAGGGGAAGTTGATTTTCCCTTCGCTGCGGATGATGGTCAGGTCATCCGTCCCCAGGGCCTTTTTGAAAAGGCCGGCTTTAGAGGCCACCAGGTTCTGAAGTTTCTCGAAGTCTTCTTCCGTGAAATCGTCCGGAAAGGAAATGGTGAGGGTGTCGACTTTCTCAGGAGTTTCTTCCGGTTCCTGGGCTGTTTCAGGTTCCGTCCCTTCTTCCAGTTCAGCCGTTTCCTGGGAAAGTTCTGGTTCCGGGTTTGCATCCGGTTCTGCCGTTTCCTTTACGGGTTCTTGTTCCGGAGTTTCTTCCGTTGCTGCCTGTTCTGCAGCCGTTTCTTCTGGCTTGAATCCTCTGGCTTCCAGTTCTTTTACCACCTTCTGGAACAGTTCTCCGTCTTCACATTCCATGGCACCGTTTTTCCACACCATAATGCTGACGATCCGGTAAGCCTTGGTGGGAAGAAAAAGGTACTTTGCCTTTTCTCCCGTAATGGCGCTGATGGCCTGGACCAGTTCTTTTCTCGCTGCACCTTGTCTGTTGTATTCGACCTTCATGATTGGTACCTCCTTAGGGTATTTTGGTACTGTTATTAATCACTCTAAAGGCGAATAATAGCAAGCAAAATGTAGCCCTTTTTGTTCTTTATTTTTCTCCGCCCACAACTTCCTGGTAGGTGTATGTTTTCCCATTTCGCAGGACGGTCACGCTGTCCTGCTCCCCTTCGTGGGAAGCCAGGTACCGCTTCACCGCCACATCCACGAACTTGGGTTCCAGCTCCACCCCATAACAGATCCGGCCCAGCTGGTCGCAGGCCATGAGGGTGGAAGCAGACCCCAGGAATCCGTCCAGCACCACCCCGTTGATCTGGCTGCTCAGCTTGATCAGATAGGCCAGCATGGGAACCGGCTTACTGGAGGGGTGCCCGAAACCGTCCTCTTTGCTGTTCTTGATCCCGTCAAACTCAAAGACTGCTTTCTGTTTCTGGTCCCCGTACCAGTTGTGTTTTCCGTCTTTCCGCCAGCCGAAGATAATGGGTTCCATGTTAAACTTCCAGTCGGTGCGCATAAAGGGGGCCTTGGGCTTTTTCCAGATCAGGCCAGCTCCCACTTTGAAACCGGCATCTTCGAAAGCGTCGTAAAAGACCCGGGCCTTCATGGTGGCGTAGAACACATAGATGGAGGCGTCCGCCGCCATGGCATCATGGAAGCAGGTGAAGGCCTTTTTCAGGAACTCGTACCCTTCCTGGTCGTTCAGATCATCGTTCCTGATCTTCCCGGAAGTACTCCGGAGGTTGACCAGGTACGGAGGATCCGTCAGGACCAGGTTTGGCTTTACTCCATCCATCAACTGAGTATAAGTTTCCGGCTTGGTAGAATCCCCGCACAGGACCCGGTGCTTGCCCAGCTGCCAGAGGTCCCCGGCTTTGGAAAACACCGGCTTCTGCAGTTCTTCTTCCACGTTGAAGTCGTCTTCTTTGGCTTCTGTTTCTTCATCGAAGATATGGGCGATTTCGTCATCGCTAAAGCCGGTGAGGCTCACATCAAAGTCCGCTCCCTGGAGGGATTCAATTTCCACCCGCAGCATTTCTTCGTCCCATCCGGCATCCAGGGCCATCCGGTTGTCGGCCAGGATATAGGCTTTCTTCTGGGCTTCGGTAAGATAGTCCACCAGGACGCAGGGCACTTCTTTGATCCCTTCTTCCCGGGCTGCCATCACCCGACCGTGGCCGGCAATGATGTTCTTGTCCTTGTCGATGATCACCGGGTTGATGAACCCGAATTCCCGCAGGCTGGCCCGGAGCTTGTTAATCTGCTCCGGGGAATGGGTCCGGGCATTATTCACATAGGGGATCAGCTCATCGATGGGGATGAGCTTCATCTCTTTGGTTGTTTTCTCCATGCCTTGTTTCTCCTTATAATCGCAGCAAGCCCCCTGCGGGCACCGTTCAGGTCCCCACAAAGGGCTTGTCCTCGTAATGTTTTGATCTGTTGTTTGGTGAGGGGATATCCCCTCAGCCGGGAAATGAATTCTCTTGCTGTCATGCTATACCTTCCGCGACCGCAGCAGCCGTTCCATCACGTCATCCTGGGGCGTGTTGCCGGCAAACTCCACGGAGCAGTTTTCCTTCACCACCTGGTAGATCTGATACCAGATCTGGTTCACCTGCTTCATGTAGTTCTGGCCCATGGTCACGTATGGAGAAGCAATGGCCGCATTGGTGGTGGGGTGCTTGGCCAGAAATCCATATTCCGAAATGGCATGTTCGCACTGGATCCACCGGGACACCGCCATGGCGTACTGGCTGATGAGCTGAGGGCTTACCAGTTTCTCGCAGTGCCGGGCTTTGAGCCACAGCCAGGTTTCCCGGTAGATTTCTTCCGCCTCCAGCTTCCCGCCGTTCCGCTGCTTTTCCTTCATGTAGGCTTTGGGTTCCGGCATATCTTCTCCAGATAGATCCGCCCCTTCCGGCAGGTCCATCACCTTAAGCGGCCGCTTCCCCGGATTGTCCGGCAGTTTGTCCAGCAGGGCCCTGGGTTTCCGCCCCTGGCCCACCCGCAATCCCCCTCGCATGGTTCCGTCTTTTGCTATTTTTCACACCCCCTTTTTCACCGGATCAATACCCTTTTTGAAAACGCGTTTTTTTCGCGCGTGACCCCTCGCCCGTTCTGGCTTTCCGGGCTTCCAGAGATTCATACACCCCCTGGGTATATTACTTTGTTTCAGATTTATCATTCTGAGAGTCCATTTTTTCTTGTGATTTTCTGGTGCCAACGATCTCCCCTCTTTGCATGGATCCTTGCGTGACAGGCTTTGCACAGGGCAATCAGGTTGTTCCAGGCATGGGTCCCGCCTTCCGCCAGAGGTTTCTTATGGTGGACCTCCTCCGCCACCACGTACCGGCCGTGCTTCAGGCACACTTCACAAAGAGGATGGCTGGCCACGTAAGCATCCCGGATCTTCTTCCAGGTCCTGCCGTACCGTTTCTTCGTTGCCGGACTACGTTCATACTTTTCGTACTGCTTGTCGATGATCTTCTGATGCTTCTCACAGTACCGCCCATCCGTCAGGTTCGGGCAGCCTGGGAAGGAACAGGGTCGTTTCGGTTTTCTCGGCACAGCTGCCACCTCTTTTCGGGCATGAAAAAAGCCTTGTAGGATTTTTACATCCCGCAAGGCTTGTCTTTATTCCCTTTTCTCGTGATTCTATCATACCACGAAGGGCCTGTTGAATTCTAGTGTTTCGCTACTGCATTTTCCTGCAATTCACTGCACGCCTCCAAAATTTTTTCAACGGCTGCCATCCCTTCCCCATGGACTGTGTAGACCCACCGGATTCCTTTGCCCATGCTCCGGGCAATGTCCTCCCAGGCATCGAAGTGGATGTACCGGTCCCGGAGGACCAGCCGCTGGGCTTCGTCTTCCACCCGGTCGATGACCTGGCCAATCTCATACTTCAGGTCCACCAGCCGGTCCACTTCCCGGTTGATTTTCTGCTCCCGCTCCCAGATCTTCTCGATGGTCCGGACGAAGGGAGCTTCCGTGGGCCGGTTGGGGTTGTGGCTTTCTTCCAGCCCGGCTGCGGAGATTCCCAGGCACAGGTGCCGGAGCTCAGCCACCTCCCGCAGATTGCTCTCTATTTTTTTATCCAGGTAGAATCCCTGTTGCAAGTACTCTTTCGCGTTCATGCTTTTCCCTCCAAATCCGCCTTGACGGCTTCAATGAGAGCCGCCTGGGAACTGTCTTTCTTCTCCAGGGCCTTCGGGATCCGTTCGTCCATGGTGCCTTTCGTCACAATGTGCTGGACGATGACCGTCCGGCTCTCCTGCCCCTGCCGCCAGAGCCGGGCCACCGTCTGCTGGTAGAGTTCCAGGCTCCAAGTCAGCCCGAACCAGATCAGGATGGATCCACCCTGCTGCAGGTTGAGCCCATGGCCGGCAGAAGCCGGGTGGATGAGAGCCACCGGAATCTTCCCGGCATTCCAGTCGGCAAAGTCCCGGGACTCCTTCAGCTCCCTGGCTTCCATCCGCTCCTGGATCCGTTCCCGGTCGTGCCGGAACCAGTAGGTCACCAGCACTGGTCGCCCATTGGCACTTTCCACCAAATCCTCCAGGGCATCCAGCTTCCGATCATGGAGATGGATGGTCTTTCCGTCATCGGTGTAGATGGCTCCGTTGGCCATTTGTGTCAGCTTCAGCGTAAGGGAAGCCGCATTGGCCGCCGTCACCTCGCCTCCCGGCAGTTCCAGCACCAGGGACTTTTTGAAGTCATTATACCGCTTCCGCTCCGAGTCCGAAAGATTGACCTCGGTTTTCACACGTACCAAATCCGGCATCTGCAGATAGTCTGTGGCCTTCATGGATACGGTGATGTCCGAAATTTTCCGGTAGATGGCGTCCTCTGCTCCCGGCAGGGGCTTGTAGGAAAACACCACCATGCCGTTCCGCTTGTCCGGCTGGAAGTAGGTGTTCCGGTACTGGCTGATATATTTTCCGAGCCGTTCTCCCATGTCCAGAAGCCGGAATTCGGCCCACAGGTCCATGAGCCCATTACCGCTGGGAGTTCCTGTAAGGCCCACGATCCGTTTCACCTTAGGCCGCAGGGCCTTCATGGCTTTGAACCGTTGGGATTGCTGGTTCTTGAAACTGGACAGCTCGTCCAGGACCACCATATCAAAATCCAGCCGGCAGTTTTTCCAAAGCCACACCAGATTTTCCCGGTTCACAATGTAAATATCCACCGGTTTCTGGAGAGCCCGCCTTCGTTCCGTCACGTTCCCCACCACGATGCTGCAAGTGAGATCTTTCAAGTGGTCCCATTTCCGAATCTCCTCCGGCCAAGTGTCCCGGGCTACCCGTAAGGGGGCCACCACTAGAACCCGATGGATTTCAAAGGAATCGTACATCAGATCCCGGATGGCGGTCAGGGTGGTCACTGTCTTGCCTAACCTAAGCCCATATCCAGGAGGAGCGCCGTCACCGGGTGGGTCTTGATGTACTCGATGGCATAGGTCTGGTATGCATGGGGTATGAACTTCATTGGGCATCACCTCCTTCCGCAATGGTCTCCAGCAGCCCGGGGATATCTTCTGTGGCATCCAGGACGAACACCTGGAACCCCAGCTCCCGAAGTTTTTCGTGCCGTTTCACCTGCAGCATCCGTGGTTTCTTCCCCGGTGCTTTCACTTCCACAAAGGCCAGCTTCCCACCAGGGAGAAGAACCAGCCGATCTGGCATACCAGCATATCCAGGGGAAACGAACTTCACAGCCAGTCCGCCTTTCTTCCTCGTTTCCGTCACCAGCTTTTGCTCTATCTGCTTTTCATTCTTCATGATTCACCTCCGGTATTGGGTCAACAAGATTAAATGCGGCGTAGGCGGCGGAGAGAAAGTTTCTGATGGGCTTCCCCTTATAGGTCCAGATGCACTTACCGCGGCACTTCACGCCGAGATGTTTCGGATTGCGGCGGCTGCGTCCAATGAGAATCTGCTCTCCGTGATAAGTGAGACGCCAGCCATGCGAGGTCTGCTCCCATTTGCGTCCTGGAAAACTGCGTTTCCGTTTGGAACGGTTCCGCATAAGCCGTTCCCGTTCCCTGGCGGCAAGGATATCCCCTTCCATGACTCCGGCGCAGATGCAGCCAACGGCTACATTCTCAAAGTAGTCAGGATGCCCCATCACATGCACAAACCGTACCTTCCTGCAGCCGCAGAGCTCACAGGTGTGAAGTGGCGTCTCCATGTCATCTTCTCGTACATCATAAACTTCCTGGCAATGCCATCCTGAGAGCGGTGCTCCCCATTCGCGTAGTATTTTCTGGCAGCGGGCAAAATAACTTTTGTCCTTTCTGCCATCAGCCATTTTTTCCTCTGATTCATCACCCATAGTGTTAAAACCCCCGTATTTTCTGGTTTTCCGGGTTTTGTCCATTTTGTCTGTTTTGTCCCTAAATAAATATTTTTATATTTTTTAGTAGAATAATATATAGAGTAAGTAAGTACTTTTTACTTTTTTATAGTTTTCGGACAAAAAGGACAAAGCCGGAAACCCGCATGGTGCCTGCTCTGAGACTGACCACAAAAATCAGGACAACCTCAGGACAAAAGGACAGAACCCAGTCAATGCTCCTTCAACCAGGGATTGATGGCATATTTGGGCAGTGGTGGCCTGCCCGTGCCTGAGTATTTCTGCGGTTTTTGCATGATGTACCCGTAATCCTCAAGGAAGTCCAGAACCGGCTGGATGCTGTCCACGGTCTTAAATCTCCGGCACATGCGCATAGCTTCCCGCCTGTCAAAGGCGGTGAGACGCCGCTCCCTGATTTTCTGGAGGATCAGGTTCCCGTTCTCGTACATGTCATTTTCCGGCAGTACGGAATAGGCTGCCTGTGCATGGTTGAGATAATATTTCCCAAGGCGTATCGCATCCGACATGGTTTTCCCGGTGACGGACAAGGCATCCTGCACCATAAGAAAGTCATGGCTTTGGTAAACGGAAGCCCTGCAAAGGAGTCCGGATATGCGCAGTACATTGCCGACGAGCTTCCCTGCCCAGTCAGCCATTTCTGCATAGTCGTTTGTGAGCTTCGGCTCCAGCCAGTTTGCGAAGGCTTCAAGCTCCCTGTCCGCTTCCGGAGAGAGTGTGATGGTCTGCGGTTTTTCCGGATACTCATCTTCCAGGAGATTCACCACAAGCTGTTCATAGCCGCGGTAGGTTTCGTCCGTCACAGCTTTACTCCGATACTTCCTTTTTCCCACTGACGAGACTGGCATGCTGTACAGGAACCTCGCCGTAAGGCCGCGTCCCCGGAATGTGGTGTTGCTCAATACGGCAGAGACCACGTTCGGCTGTGCCATTAGGAGAATCGTCAGCGCCGGATCCATAATGCTTTCGCTCTCGCGCCCGATACGGTCCACACGGATCGTATCCCCGGAGTACCCCTTCAGCATGACATCGATATTGACCGTCTTCGTATAGATACCGGAGAGGGTGTCGAAGATACCTCCTTCACTGGAAATGAGAGCTGCATGGCCGTGATTTTTGGCAATGACGGCTACCAGTTTTTCAGTGGTGATGTCATCCACATAAAGCTGCATGGGGCTTACTTCCTCAAAGTCAGCGGCCTCCTGCGCGATACGTTTCAGTTCTTCCGGTTCGGCATTTCCCTTGGCGACCTTGTCTTCCAGCGCCTTCTGCCTGCGTTCTAGGACACGTTTCTGCATCTTCCCGGCCTCCACCGTGGCAGCATTTTGCTTGTTATACTCGGTCTCGTAATCGTTGACCGGCTGCAGCATGAGATGCAGGACGGATGACTTTCTTTCGGACGGCGGGGCAATTACAATCACATAAGTGTTGAGCGGCTCCACCCAGCCAGGCTTTCCCTGGATCCGGTATTTCTTCTGCAGACAGGTCGAAAGTACGGAAAGTACGATGCTCCCCGCCATATCCACAGGTGTCTGTGTGCTTTCCGCTACGGCCCTCACATAATCAGCAATCGGCTGCGGCAGCGCATCGACCGGAAATGGAGCCATTGTGAAACGTGATAATGGCAGTGGCTCGCTCCATCCGGGATAGGGATTGTTGAATTCCTGCGGACTGACATACCCTTCACTGCCTTCAATCTTGTCCCTGTAAAATTTCAGGGCACTTTTCCAGATGGTTTCCAGCTCCTTCTCCGGAAGAAGCGGCTCACAATTCGCGGCCCTCTGCAGGTAGGCTTCATAGGCTTTGTCCGTATCCCCATACCGTTTCAGCACCCGGCCGGCAAAGTGGGACATGGTGTTGTTGCGGCTGCCTTCGGGAATGGAATTCCCCGTGTACAGGGGTGGCTCCATCTGCTCATGTTCCGCAGGCTCCCGCCCTGTCAGGAATTCAGTTATGGCCTTCTCTCCTTCCTGCCAGAGGATATCTTGCGGCTCAACATCCGTGCCATAAAGGAACCGAGCCGCATCCAGGGCCTTTCCGTCAAAGAAAGGAAACTGCTCTCGAATGGCCTGCTTCAATGCCGTGTAGGCTTTTCGTTCTGCAGTTCCGGAATAGGGAAATAGGCATGAAACCGGGGTCGGGCTATCCGGCCGTCTTTGGCTTTTCCGTTATTCCGGGAAGGGACAATGGCCACAGCCACCTGAGGTACCAGGGACAGGAACTTTTCTCCCGTCACCCATTCCGGGGAATTTTCCGTATGGTCATTGTCACAGTCCATCACGGCCACATCGGACCAGAGGAAATTATCCCGGCTCCGATAGCTGTTCTTATAAGCACCACAGACATGGTCGAATCGGGCTGCTTCTTTCAAATCCTGGGCATCCTGGATTTCCCGTTTGGTGGGATACCGGCAGTTGGATTCCACTCCCGTACAGGATGCCGTAAATAACGTAAATTTCAATCAGATCACCTCATTGATGTACTTGATGGGTTTTCTCTTTTTCTGCGCCTGGCGGATCTCCAGTTCCATCCCCTGGGAGATGGTTTCTCCGAACACCCACAATTCTGCACACTTGGACAAAAGGGCAATTCCCATAAAAAGGGCCAGGTCCCGTTCCGTTTTTTCGTCCAGGAACTGGGGCAGCAGAAGATGGGGAGCCAGGGGAATGTACCCATGGTCTGCGGCATACCGGCAGTACCGCCTTGCCTTTCTCACATTGGCTTCAATGTCCCCGGAATAAGGCGAACAGACATACACCACCGGCCGGAACGGAAATTTGGGTGGCACAGCATTCCGGATGGCTTTGAAGGCAGTGGGGTCCGGGTAATGCTCCCCGTTACGCTTCAGATCCATCTCCATGGCGCACCCCCAACAGTTCCCGGGAACAGGCATCGCACAGGACAGATGTCCCGCAAAGGTCCCCTTCCCCGCTTCCAAGCACTTTTTCAAGATCTACACGCACCTCTTTCCCACAGACCGGGCAATGGCAGAATACATTCTCATCATTGATTTCCACATGGACTTCCAAGCTCTCCGTAAGAGGTTCTTTCACATAAAACATGGTTCATCTCTCCATTTCTGTCTTGTAATAGGCCATGAGCAGTTGTTTGCGCTTTTGGAAATCCGGGCAGGAATACAGTAACCCGTAATCCAAGTGCTGCAGCCGCTCCAGGGCATGGATCTGCTGTGCAGTGAGATAAGGCCGGATGCTCTGCCCTTTTTCGATACCATTAGCCAGCCGGAACTGCTTAGCAGACATCCCAAGGACGATGCGATTCAGCAGATCGCATTCGTTGCTGAAATGGTAAGGCTTCGGGCTCTCATGCAAACGGCAGATCATATCCGTCAACATCGGAAAATCCTGACGAGCAGCCAGGAGCGACTGAATGCATTGCTCCATTTCATTGAAGCGTTGGATATAGAGTTCCTTGAAATGCATCGCCTTGGGCCCGGTGTATCCCATAACCAGCATGGTAAAACCATCGCGGGTCAGCAGATAGCATGGCAGCTTTCTTCCTCTGGCATCTTTGTAAGTGCTGGGCATAAAATTGGCACAGATGAAATTTTCACTGAGCCCAGATTTGGGCTCAATGATTCTGGCGATATCCCGCAGCACATGACGATGCCCTTTCTCAAAAGCTGCAGCGACAAACAGGCTGTCGACTCTGGCTACTCCTTTTGAGTCAGCAAACACACCGAATTCGTCTTCCGGAATTAAATTTTTCATAGCGGCTTTCCACCTTTCGTTAATAGTGTCGAGATATTTTTCCTCTCACCAGTAACAGGACGGAATCCGCCAGAATAAGTACCAGAGAGTGAAATTTTTTTAATCTTTCTGGTAAAACTCACATTCATACCCATCCGCTCGCAGGATCAGCCCTTCTGCCCAGGGCGGAGTCCGGCCCATTTGCTCACAAATGGCATCTACACTGACGTTTCTCTCACATTCGATGATCAGTTCATCATGGACGTGACCCACAATGGCACAGCACCGGAGGGTCTGTATGGCGTAGCAGAGAATGTCCTTGGCCGTTCCCTGGACGATATTTTCCACGAACTTTGGCCCGTAACTTTCCAGACGTTCCCACTTCTTGGTGGCCCCAATGCCTTCGTAGGTCACGGATTCCCCACCGAACTTGTTTTCCCCGATCTGGGGCTTCACATAGGAAAGCTGCCGTCCACTTGGGAGTTCGATGAACAACATGCCGCTCTGGCAGACGAACCGGATGTTATTGACCCAGACGGGGATCCGCTGCTTGATGGCCGTCTTTACCGCTCCATCCACCTGCCACCAGAAATCTACAATGTGGGGATTGGCTGAGCGCCAGGACTGGACCAGGGACCCCATTTCTTCTTCCGGGATTCCCATGTCCAGGGCTCCCATGGCCTTCAGTGCCCCAACGGATCCGCCATAGCCACAGTTGTGGACGAGACATCCCGATACGGTAAAACGGTGATATGGCCCGGCATTTCGTATGTCATAAAGTCGAGCCGTGCGCTTATGATATACCAGCTTTTTCGTTTTTCCTTGACCGCTTCTGCTGCATCCTCTATGATTTTCTCCCTGCTTTCTCCCTGTGTCAGTTTCCGTATTACAGTCGTATAAGAATACGGCCAGTATTTCTGCTGGAATTCCGACAGTACCGTTAATCGGCGATTGCCTCGATTCACCTTCAATGGGACCATATGGAGGTTTCCCGGAGCATAATCTCCATTGTTGTTGATTCGGTCGATTTCGTATTCCCTGTCTGGGACACCGAAATGCTCCAGCAAATATAACCCTGCTGCAAGCACACTTGGAAACATGAATCGGATTCCCCGGGCTCCATAATTCGAATACCCAGAATCCCTGGGATTTTCGCAGCGTTGTTTGGCTGCCGTCAACCGTTTGTAGAGCCACAGAGGTATTTTTCTTGCTTGCGAACAGTGCTGACATCCCTTGCTTTTGCCGCTTATCAGAGCATCGAACAGAGTCCATTGGATGGATCCGCAGCCCTGACATTGTGTCAATACATAACAATGATTCCAGTTCTTGTTCCATCTTTTTTCCGGACTGATGATTTTGACCCAGCCGTATCGCTTTCCTACCATTTCCGGTTTGTAAGAGATGTGCGCCGCTGGAGGCGGCGATTCCAAACTGTACCGGCTCTTGTTTCCCCTGCACCCAGACCAGGTGGTCGGCAGTGGCTGTAAGTCCTTCATAGGTCATGACCTCTCTTTCTCCTCTATAAACTACTCCGTCATGGTGGACCCATTGATTTCCATCCCATACACGGTCATCTGTTGTAACTTTCTCAATAGGAATAAGGCCATGATCCGTAAGGACCATCTGCCCTTCTGCAATACAGGCCAATTCTGCGATTTTCCCCTTTTGACGGAGCTCCCCGTTGATCCCGTGTTTCACCACCGGGACCCCAAACATCTGGCTGGCCGTTGAGCAATAGATATCCTTCCCGGCTGCAAAGGCTGCTGATTTCCACTTTTCACCGGCCATCCAGGAAATGACCCGTGCCTCGATGGCCGAGAAGTCCGAGACCATAAATTTCATCCCCTGCCTGGGAATAAAGGCCGTCCGGATCAGCTGGGACAGCACATCCGGGATGGAATCATAGAGAAGGTCCAGGGCTTCGTAGTTTCCCTGCCGCACCAGCTCCCGGGCCTCTGCCAGATCACTCATGTGATTCTGAGGTAGATTCTGCAATTGGATATGTCTCCCCGCAAACCGCCCGGTCCGGTTGGCCCCGTAGAACTGGAACATGCCCCTGGCCCTTCCGTCTTGGCAGGCCGTCATTTCCATGGCCTGATACTTCTTTACCGAAGACTTGGCCAGCTTCTGCCGGAGCAGCAGTACACTGCGGAGAGGTTCTTGAGCCGTTTTCAAAAGTTCCAGCACGTTCTTCTTTCCCAGGGAATCTGTCTTTAAGCCGTGCTGATCCAGCCACTCCAGCATCTGGATCACCGAATTGGGGTTCTCCAGCCCTGTCCGCTCCTTCAATGTGGCCATTAGTTTTTCCCGGCTTTTGGCATCCATGGCCACCGCCTGTCTGGCCAATTCCAGATCGATGCCAATGCCCCGATCGTTGATTTCCTGGTCCATATGGTATTCTTCCCACACTTTCTCTGGCACAGGGTATCTCTGCAGCCGCTGTTGAATGGCCATTTCCACTTCCACATCCCGCTTGTTGTAGCTTTTGAAGAGGGTCCACTTGTCCGGGGCATGCCGGGGAAGGTTCCTTGTCCGGCCCCCGTTGGCCTTGGTTTCCTTACAGGGGACGCAGAAATAACGGATCAGGTCTCGGCCTTCCTTCAACTTCTGGTTGTCCAGATTCAGCACAGCCCCTACCCCTTCCAGAGAAAGGGGCAGCCCCATATAGGCGGACCAGACCATGGAACATTTCCATCCTGCGGGATTCAGGAACCGGGCACACTCCGTAGAAAGAGGATGTTGATCATGGAAGGGGTCCAGGCTCCTGCCCAGGTCCGTAAGATACCGGGACAGACACACCCGTTCGAAATTGGCATTGAAGGCCCATTTGGTGACGGTTTCATCAGTAAGGGCATCCAGAATCTCTTCCGGGACCGTTTCCCCCTGGGCCAAATCGATGACCTGCACAGGTCCTCCATCCACTGCATACCCGAAAAGGAGGATTTCAAAAGCCGGTGATTCTGCGTACTTGTACACGCCGCACTTGGCCAGATTTACATCGCTATAGGTTTCAATATCGATACTGATTGTTTTCATTAGCTTCACCTCGAGAAAAGCGGCGAGGCACAAAGCCCCGCCGCCACCAATTTCCGTTCTTTATTTCAGGAAAGATTCCATTTGTTTACGGTGATACTCTTCTTCCCGTTCTTCCCGATGCCGGGTGATTTCTTCATCACGCTGATCTTTCTTGATGTCGGTGTAAATCAGTGCCAGAATGAATCCAAAAATACCCAGTGCAACAAGGCAATACAGAGCTTCCAGAATCAGTTTCAGTGTCGTTTCCATAATTTTTCCTCCTTATGCCAGGAAATCGTCATCGTCTGCGGTAGCAAAGTCATCCTCTGCCCGAGGCTTGCCGCCCAGGGGTTCCCCGTCCCGAATCTTCTGCAGGTTGTTCAGGCCGCAGGCAATCCCCTTGTTCCCGTTGCTGTTGAAAGCGTAGAAGTTGATGGAGGCCCGGCCATACACCCCGGAGTACACTTCGGACCTTTCCAGAATCTGCTGGCAGTCCGCATCCACGATGCCGGGCTTGGTGGCAGAGTTGGCGTTGATGAAGAAGCTATCTTTGTAGGCTTCATCCCCCGGCCGTTCCAGATCTCCATCCCGGAGCGGGGTCTTGATGGCTTCCAGGGCCGGCACCGCGCGGCCATTCCCCTTCAGCTTCCCTTCCCCTTCCTGATAGGCGGCCTTGATGGCAGCCCGGACCTTTTCCACGGTCTTGGTGTCAGACTTGGGGATGATTAGGCTGACGCTGTACTTGGGGCTTCCCCCATTGATGGATTTGGGTTCCCACACATTGGCATAACTCCAGCGGGTATTGACCCCAGTGATCACTTTGCACGGATTGACGTAATTCTTAGACATACTCAGTTCCTCCTTAATTTTCTTTTCCAAAATCATCGACTGCTGTATGCAGGGCCGGCCGCTTGTCCGTTTCCGGTACCAGGACCGGTTTGCCCTCCGGCTTTTTAATAAGATCCGTCAGCAGTTCATCGAACCGCCGCTTTCCCAGCAGCTTGGTGAGAGCCGTAATGCCCATGAGCTTCTTCTCATAGGGGGAATACCCGGCTTCCTCCACCTTGGCTGCCACCGCTTCTTCGCTGACATACCGCCGATTGGACCGGCCTTCCACCAGTTTCCACCCGGCCCAGTTCTTGCCGGACAGGGCCTGCTGCAGGGCATAATCCTTTACATCCCCGGCCCAGCTCATCAGTTCATCGGCTTTGGCCAGGATTGCCTCTACTTCGGCATCTTCCAGGGTGGAAGGCATGGCAAAGTCGTACTTGGCCAGTTCCAGGTTGTACTCTGCCCGTTTCCGGCAGGTAGCCTTAATCTTGCAGAACCGGCAATGATCACCGGCCTTATACTCCCCTTCTCCCTTTGCCGCCAGTTCTGCGGTGGGCTTTAGGACTGCTTCCGCCCATTGGAGCAGGTCTTCCTTGGACAGGGTATAGGTGCTGACGTTTTCCCGCCGTGGCTGGAAGATGGTCATGGAAACCTTCTGGATATCGTAGATTCCGTCAAAAAGATCCAGGGCACCCAAGGCATAACACATCATCTGGGGATTTTTCTCTGCGTCTACCAGGACCCCCCAGCCCATGCTTGTAGTCGATGACGGAAAGGGTATCGTCCGCCACAATGAGGCAGTCTCCCGTGCCGAACCCTTCCGGCACCCACCGGGAAAAGTCCAGGCGCTGTTCTACCAGGACCAGGGGATCCTTGCAGGTTGTTTTGGCAGCGGCCAGGGTCTCCAGTACAAACTGGGCGTAGGAATCGGTACATTCGGCCATTTCCTCATCAAAGGTGGTGAGGGATTTCGTGGGATCCTTCCCTTTCTGCCCCAGGGCCAGCTTGACCTTGTATTCGCAGAGAGCATGGGCTTCCGTCCCCTGTTTGGCAAAGTCACTCTGCACATCCGGCAGCTTGGCACATTCCAGGGCCGAAGGGGGACAGGCCAACCACCGATAACTGGACGAAGCGGAAAGAACCGCGTGGTTACCCGGCATGGCCCATCACCTCCAGGTCTTTCAAGAAGGCATCATACTTTGCCGCATCCAGGCTGGACAGTTTGTCCGCCCCGTAGTGATGGATCAGGTTCCGGACGTCTTCCGTAAATCCCTGCCGGGATTTGTCCGCCGCCACTTTCCGCACATCTTCCAAGATGAGCTTCTTGGGGGCTGGCTCTTTCTTTGGGGGCTCTGCGGCCGGTTCTTCCTTGACTCCCAGGGTTTCTGCAATCTTCAGCAGGGCTTTTCCGCAGGTTTCCAGTTCAGCGGCCAGGCTGGCCATCGTTTCTTTTGTCATAAAGTTTGACTCCTTTCGCTTTTCTCTTCATGCGCAGCATCATAATGTTCCGAGCAGCCCGTTCGGCTGTGTCGCTGATTTTCATCAGCACCCCGGCCAGTTCCCGGTCCAGGGCCTGGCTTCGTTCTCTCAGAATTTGTCCATTTTCCATGGCTTGTCCTCCTCTCCAGGGGCTTCTTGTTTTGCCCTTCACTCATAACAGGACAATTCCACCTGGTTTAAGTACCGATTTTGGAAAAATCCGGCCAGAAATTTTCCGGCCGGATGTGCCAAACCTTTACCGATAGTCCTCCAAATGTTCCCGAAGCTGTTCCAGGAGCTTATGCTTCCTTTTGTTAACCCCTTTCTGAGAAAGGCCAACTTCCCGGCCGATGTTTTCTTCACTGATTCCGTTGCTAGCCATGTTCAGAATAATCTGGTCCAAGTCTTCCAACTTGGCCAGCTCCTCACGCAAGGCTTTCAGAAGTTCCTCTTTCACCAAAATCTCGTCCAAACTATCCTGCCCAGTTTCATCCATAAATCCGTATTCCACTTCACACAGCTGCTCAAAGGAAACTGCCATATCCCAGCCTTGAACGGACCGGTCCACCCGATGTTCTTCCTGGGCCTGCTCCCGCTTCCGCCGTTTTTCAGCCAGCCGTTGCTGCCGTTTGTCTTCCTTCCATATCGGCCGCATGTAGGCCTCATACTGTTCTTTGGTGGCCGGAATGGGGATAGCGCGGACTAGCCGATTCCCAATTTTCAACCACTGCTGTGGTGCGTTTTCAAATTCCTTCGTGATGATAGTTCCCTCCTTCACTTCCAGGGGAATGTAGTACTGCTGTTTGACACTGTTTTTCGCTTGATTGGCCATGTGCGGACTCCTTCGCAAAATGCGAAGCGAAGATCCACACAGGCAGCCTGTTGTAATCGGTCATAGGTGCTCCTCGCTCCGTATGGCCAACCATCCCAGTAGGCTGACATATGTTAACTCGTTAGACCGTCTCTCAGCTCTGGGCACTCCCGCGTCCGGGGGTGAACTTTAAGACGGTATTTCCTTCTTCCCAAAACGGTAGCAAGCCGCTATACATTTTCAGGAAGTGAAAGAAATGATAAAATTAAATTACATCCCTACTATACAAAACGCCCCATCCAAAAATTGGATGATTTGGGAAACCATAGGAAAAATAGGAAAACAAGGAGACCCATTATGCTGTTCAACGAGGTCATACATGCTGTTCGTCCTTATCTTATGAAAGATGCAGACGTTCCTAATTTCATGCGTAATCTTATCCAGATGCTTTGCAACATTCCTGAGGATGAGTGGTATACAAAAAGAGATCCATCCTCAGAAGAAAGCTATAAGGATGGATCTCTCAGAAAATTTTACACAAAACAACTCAGCAAAAAATTGGCGAAAAAAATATTGTCCCGTTTAACACGTGATAATTTTATTGAATCGATTTATTCTTGCAATCGCTCAGATGTTGTACTAGATGGCTTAGCTCAAGCTATAACACCATTCACAGAGGGTGTAACCAAAGATAATGTCGGAGAAGTCTTATTTGATTTGTTAAAACGTGGACTCGAAGAACTTGTTGATCCGGCATTGGAAATCACACGACAAAAAGAAGAAGCACAATATAAATCGAATTTATTAAAAGGAAAATATGGCAGCGGATTATTAGAGGATTGTAACAACACCTGCTCTATGCCAGGTTGTTCACACCATCTTCAAAAGTTCGCTGATAACGGAATAAGTACACCTGACTATGAGGTTCTTATTATCAATGAAAGGAAAGGAGCCTCTTTCTCAAACATTTGCGCTGTTTGCCATGATTGCTTTGAAAAATATATATTGAAACATTCGGCAAGCGAGCGCAAAGAACTTCAAGCGGTAAAAGATTTACAGACTGGCACTCGAGAGGCAAGAAAAACATTATCGGAAATAAATATCGATAAGGGGATTGAGATGGTTGTCGAGAGCCTGGTGAACCTAAAGCCTAGCACTTTAAGTTCCTTGAATTACGAGCCAACGTTCATCGCAAATAAAATTGATGAAAGTAAAAACCTTTTCCTGGCGGATACTGTAAAACTTTATGTTACAAAATATTTTTTCTATATTAAACAAACCATGCAAAACTTATCACGTCAGAAGCAATATTCAGACGAATTAATACGTGCTGAAATAAAAACCATTTACAATCGTCTAGAAGCTAAAGGACTTTCACAACTCGAAATTTATGAAAGCATGTCTAAGCAAATACATAATTTAACAAAGCAAGAACTGATTTATTGCAATATTGTAATCTGTTATTTTATTCAATCCTGTGAGGTATTTCATGATATTACCAAATAAATTATTTTCATATAATGAGAGTGTTTTGTCTAAGATTCCTTGTGTCCTAAGTAATCTGGGCTCACCAAAAACGCCGGTTGAGCTTCTACGCCTATGTAAAAACATTAACGGTCCTGTAGAACTCGTTGATGTTCTAGATTGCTTATATGCCCTCAAAAGAATCACATTAAATGACAAAGGAGAAATCGAGAAATGCTGATAGAAATATCTTGTTCTAAATTTAAAACTAAAAAGCACCCCACGGAATATATATACTTTCACCCTGGTCTAAATGTTGTATTAGGAAACAAAAATGGGGCAAATTCTATTGGAAAATCCACTATGCTTCTGATAATTGATTTTGTATTTGGGGGCTCATCTTACTTAAAAAGTGATGCGGTTTGAAGTGGTAAACTAAAATTGGACACGGAGGGGGTAATTTTTGGACATACGGTGTATACTGTACGGATAGTACGAAATTAATTATCGGACAGAAATTCTCCCTCACAGGACAGGAGGTTTGCCGTGAAGTACACAAAAGAACAGAGATTGGACATTGGCCGCCGCATTTACGACGGCGAAATCAGCCGGTATGAAGCTGCAGAGGAATACGTTATCAATGAGCAGACGGCACGGAATTACATGAGAATGTACCGGGATGCCAACCAGTTGCCGCCCAAGCAGGGACGAAGAAGCATCTGTGCGCCCTCGTTCAAGAAAGCTCCGGCAGAGCTGGATGAACTGAAGGCGATGACAAAGGAAGAACTTATCCAGGAACTAATCAAGGCCAAGATAACCGAGGCACGGCTAAAAAAAGGCTACGAGGTGAAGGGGGATGGTACTGTAATTCTGTACGGCAACAAGATTATCAAGTAATCATGGAACTATCCGGAGAAATTCCGGTAAGCTTCTTTGCAAGACAATGGGCATCCAGAGGAGCAGTTTCTACGCTTGGAAAAAACATCTTTCTCAGCCGTCGGGCAAAGAAAAGCGCCTTTTGAGCAACGTCCTGCTGTTCCAGGAGTACCATTGGAAGTATCCATCGCACGGCTATCGCTGGCTGAACGCCAAGATACGGTTGGACAAAGAGATTGTCCTGTCCGATCCCTATGCCCACAAATGCTGTAGGATTGCGGGAATCAAGAGCAAATCCAAGCACTACAGGTACAAGAAGGCTGGCGATCCAGCGCGGATATTTCCCAACCTGCTCATGTCTGAAATGCAGATCGATGGGCCAATGCAGTGCATCGTGAGTGATATGACCGCTTTTTATGTGAAAGGCATCTACCATGAACTGACTCTTTATATGGATCTATGGAACAATGAGATTGTCAGTCATTCCCTCTCTGCAAAACGCGGTGATCGCATGACTTACATCAGCGGACTGGAAAATCTGATTGAGTGGCAAAAACGGCATCCGGAGCACCAAATGGTTCTCCATTCTGACCAGGGATCGGTCTACGCCTCCAAAGCCTACAACGAGCTATTGCCCATGTACGGCATCACCCGATCCATGTCACGTGCCGGGACCCCCACAGACAATGCCGCTATGGAGTCCATCAATGGATGGATCAAGGCGGAGCTGTTCATGGACTTGCATGTGACCGGCGAGAAACCGGTCAAGGAGGAGGTGGATGACTACATTCTTTTCTTCAATGAACAGAGGCCAGCCTATTCCTTAGGCTACCTGACGCCGAAGCAGTATCGGGAACGTCACACGCCCATCTGCTGATCTCGTCTGCATTATCGATGGCATGGTTTGTCTAACAAGCTTGAAGGATGTCAGAAAAGTTGATGAATCTTGTACATCGATTCGTTTTTTATGCCTGATTTTTTTAGTTTTGTGTCCAATTTTTGTTGACAAGTGCAAGTGACTGCATCTTTGATTGTATGAAGTGATGTATTAGTAATGGCAATAAGAGTGCTAATTGCTGATGATCACGCTCTATTGAGCCAATACGACCCGTTGAATTTGGCGGGTCGTTCAACAGATAGTAGGAGGTTATTATGAAGAAATTTTGTTTTTTGTTTTTGATAATCTGTGGCTTGATGGTTTTCTGCCTTCAGGATTGTCAAGCGCGGCAGAAATTAAATCTTGCTGATCTGGAAAATAAATATAACGCCGTGATTGGTGTTTACGCCGTTGACATGGAGAATGGAAAAAAAATTTGCTACAAACCTGATACGCGTTTTTCCTACTGCTCGACACACAAAGTTTTTACGGCTGCAGAATTGCTAAGACAAAAAAATACCTCCGATTTGAATGAAATTCGTAAGTTTTCGGCGGAAGATATTTTGTCCTACGCGCCAATCACCAAAGACCATGTTGCTGATGGCATGACGCTGGCGGAAATTTGTTCGGCATCGCTCAGGTGGAGTGACAACACGGCGGCAAATTTAATTTTGCAGGAGATCGGCGGCGTGGAAAATTTCAAGGTGGCACTTAAAAATATTGGCGACAAAACTACCAAACCTGCGCGAAATGAACCTGAACTTAATCTTTTCAATCCAAAAGATAATCGTGATACTAGCACGCCGAGACAGATGGTAAAAAATTTGCAAGTCTATATATTCGGCGATATTTTGAGCGACGACAAGAAAAAACTGCTGATTGATTGGATGAGCGACAATTCCATAACCGACACGCTTATCAAGGCAGAAACTCCGCAAGGTTGGAAAGTTATCGACAAGAGCGGTTCAGGCGATTATGGGGCGCGGAATGATATTGCCGTGATTTATCCGCCCAATCGCAAACCCATTGTCATGGCGATAATGTCGCGCCGCACGGAAAAAAATGCAAAATCTGACGACGCTATGATTGCGGAGGCGGCAAAACGAATTTTTGATAATTTAGTATTTTAAAGGGGCTTGATAGCATCGGTATTGCCGATGGGCAGAGAGGGCCATCACGCAAAAATATTTCGCCAAACATTTAGGTCAGTTTACAAGGAACTACACGCAGACCGTGAAACGGGCTGCTGACAACAAACGGCGCTATGCTCCCGGCTGGGTGCATAGCACCTGTTTGTTGCGGGGGTTTCCAAAGGGGGCAGCGCCCCATTTGGCACACGACTTTGCGGAGCAAAGTGTAGTGTGTTATACGCTCTGTCGGCGTTGCCCTGAAAATACCGTTGCCGCCGGGGAGGGCAAGGGCATTTGACGCGGCAGGAAAGCAGGGCTTTGTTTGGGGCTGGTAAGCCGGAAACAAAGGGCTGATTTCAGCAGCAGACAGGGCGTATTATGAAAGCCCCCGTCCCTCGTCCTCCGCCCCCGGCCTATGGGACAAAAAGTCCCAAAGCTCTGGACACCGTGACCAGATGTGTGGCCACACTCCGGGAAAAGTAGCAGGACGGCAGGAAACCGTCAAGGCTGAAATGAATGGGCTGACGCCCGGCCTTGACCGTTCCCCGCCGCCCCGCTGGATGGGTGGACAAGGTGGCCAATCCCTAAAAGTGTTTGGCCGCACTCGTTCATTTTGGGGCCTTTCTTCTCCCAAAATTGAAATGGGCGGGAAAGCCCTAAAATGGCTTTCCCGCCTTGATTACCCATTAGCAAAGACGGGCGAGACTGTCAACGGCGGCGCTGAAAGCGCCGTTCATCTTGACCGTTGACTGGCTCGCCTGGCTTTGCTACTGCCCGTAAGAGATGGAAAAACAAGATGGAAAACAAGGTTAAAAATGGTTGACAAGTCTATCGGATGTGTGTTATACTGTGCGACAGTTTGAGATTGGAAGGAGGCTTACGTGTGTTAATTTGTGTACGCTAATAAGCAATAAAAAGTAGAAGTACCTTTCCACATGATGGTGGGCTTTTTTTGCGTGCGTATGCAAAGGAACACGTAGGTTTGACACGAGCAGTCTTTGAACTGTATCGTGGTGTTTTTTCGTGCTTTGTTGTTATGCAGGCGTCTGCCCTCTCTGTGGGACAACGCCTGCTTTTTATTGCAGAAACAAAGGAACAATGCAATAAAAAAGGAGGTTCGCATTATGACCCAAAACAACAATTCATGGAGAAAAACTTATTTTACACTTCTTGCCGGACAAGCAATATCCTTTATTAGCAGCGGTATTTTGCAAATGGCCATTATCTTTTATTTGGTTGCGAAAACTAATTCTGCAATCATATTGACGGCGGCAACACTGATTGGATTTTTGCCGCAAGCCTGTTTAGGCCCGTTTGCAGGTGCTTTTGTTGACCGGCACAGCCGTAAAAGCGTAATGATTGGTGCGGATTTGATAATTGCCGCCGCTGGCGGTATTCTGGCGCTGGTGGCGTTTTACATGGAATTGCCCGTATGGTCTATTATGGTTGTCCTGTTAATCCGAAGTGCGGGAACTGCTTTTCATTCTCCAGCATTCAGCGCAGCAACACCTATGATTGTGCCAAAAGAGGAACTTACAAAATGCGCTGGTTACACGCAGACCATGCAAGCAGTAAGTGCGATTATCAGTCCAGCTGCCGCAGCGTTTTTATATGCTGTTTGGCCTCTTAATGCAATTATATTGTTAGATATTGTGGGTGCAATCCTTGCCTGTGTGACTGTTGCGATTTCGTCCATACCAACGCCTGAACTATGTCCAGAAACGAAAAGACAACAGTTTTTACAGGATATGAAAGAGGGGTATGTGGTATTAAAGCAAAACAGGGGCCTCTTTGCTCTGCTCTGGATTGGTGTAATTTATATGTTCTTTTATATGCCAATCAGTACGCTTTTTCCTCTCATCTGTATGTCATACTTCAAAGGAACACCGGCCCATGCCTCTGCCGCTGAAATTGCTTTTGCGGTTGGTATGCTGCTTGGCGGAGTCATTCTGAGCATTTGGGGCGGTTTTAAGAAACGGCGGTACACCATCGGTCTTTCCGTTCTCCTGATGGGCGTTAGCAATATGCTCTCCGGGCTTTTGCCGCCAGACGCATTTCTTGTCTTTGTTGTGTGCTGTACTGTTATGGGAATTTCCGCTCCATTTTACGGTGTGCAAAATGCGATTTTTCAAGAAACGGTCAAACCAGAATATCTGGGGAGAGTTTTTTCTCTACTGACAAGCGCCGCTTCCCTCGCCATGCCGTTTGGCCTTGTCATTTCCGGGCCTCTGGCGGAGCGGCTGGGAGTTGAGAAATGGTTTGTCATTTGCGGAATTGGCATTATCATCGTTGCGCTTGCCGTATTTTTACTACCCGGTTTGAGAGAGATTGACAATACGCAATAATCAACTGCACCTTTTTCTATTACTAAACAAAATGCCTGGATGGTGGTTCTGAAAAACCAGAACCGCCGTTCAGGCATTTTTTATCTTCGTCCTCTCTGCGGTTTTGGATTCTTCAGCAAGTCGGATTTTTCCGCAATCTTTTTCAGCCACTTCCGTTCTTCTACTGACAGCTTCCTAAAATTCAGCTTGAGCCGTTTGCAGATAAACGCCAAGTACGCTTGTTCCGTGTCGCTGTCCTGGCTGACGATTTCACCAGCAGTTTCCAGCATTTCTTTTAGCGGGTTATCCTCTGGGACGCTGAAAAAATCGTCCTTGTGTGTTTCCCGCAGAGCAAGGGCAATCCCGTTTATGTCCCGTTGTATCACATAGCGGCAAAACTCGTCCTCATCAATATGGGCGGTGATAAGCTGTCTTAACTGCGTATCACTCATGCCAGGATTATGCTTTTTTATAACAGTTGCGCTCATCGTGTCCACTATGGCGTTTGCACCCTGCGCCTGTTTCAGTGCCGTTCCGTTCACATAGATTTCAAGGTCAGCCATCAGCCGGGGGAAATCCGGGTGCGCCGCCAGCTCACACAGCAGGGTATTGTCTATCCTCCCGCTTTTCAGCAGGTCAATCATTTCATCACTCAAACGCAGGTCTGCAAGATCGGCGTTTGGGTGATTTTTCATTTCAGACAGCCCCAGCAGATAATCAGCGGTCACACCGTAAAACTTCGCCAGCCGGATAAGGGCATAGTGGCTGATGTCCTTGAAGTCTTCCGTTTCGTAACTGCCCAGCGCAGACTTGGAAAGCCCGGTCTGCTCCGCAAGCTGCCCCAGCGTCAAGCCACGCTCCACACGTAGGTCTTTTAATCGCTCTTGTATGGATAAAGACATATTCACCCTCCTTGCTAGCTCAACGAAAGAGAAGCCGTTATGCTATGTACTATGCTCATAGCATAACGGCATAGGCATTTACAGTTTTATTTTACCATTTGCTACATCTTCACGAAATTTATCAACAAGCTTCGCTGTCAGCTTGGATTTACCGTAGTGTTCAAGTACAAAAGTACGATAACTTTTTCCATCTACAAGCACATCACTTTTTCTGGTCAACAACCAATTTCCGTTACCTCCTCCCTGTTCTCTAATATTCCAGTCTTTCCCATATCTTTTATAGATTTCATCTTTTTTACCTTGAACAGACATTGATTCGCTTGGAATATAAACAATTTGCATAATAGCTCATCCTTTATTTTGTGCAAGAAGACCAGAAACCTGAATTTGTCTTTTATCTTTTTTTGATTATATCACAAATCCGAGAGCGTGGAAATAGGGAGTTTTTCAGGCTGATTTCCTACCTCTTGGATATACGGCACAGGCGGTCAAAAAGGTGTAGACTTGGGATAGTTCATCGATGGACAAGCACCTTGGAAACAGAACACGCCAAAGAAAACGGAGGGACGCATGAGCAAAAGACCCTATCAACACCTGCCGCCGCTGGAACACAGGCCGGACGGCTCCCCCTACCGCATAACCCCGCCCCAGAAGAGACGAGCCAGCGGCCTGATACGCCGGGAGTGCTGCAACTGCGAGGACGGAAACTGCCTTGCGCTGGACGATGGCGACACCTGCGCCTGTCCGCAGATGATTTCGTTCTCCGTCTGCTGCAAGTGGTTCCGCTGGGCGGTCTTGCCGCTGGACAGGACGCTGGAAGCGGAGATTTACCGGGACAGGGACTTGAAACGCTGTGCGGAGTGCGGCGGTGTGTTCGTCCCGAAGTCCAACCGGGGCAAATACTGCCCGGACTGCGCCGCCAGAGTTCACAGGCGGCAGAAAACAGAAAGTGAACGGAAAAGGAGGTCTGCTGTGGACAGTTAAGAGCGGGAAAAGCCTTGATTTGCAAGGCTCCGCAAGCCCTCAACCGGGGCGGCTGGTATCATTTATCATTCGCCCCGGAAAACGGGCCTCTAACCGTCCACAAAACACGCTATGACAAACACGATTTATATTCACCAGCCGGAAAAGGCGTTCAGTTTCACCCGGCTCCCCAATTTCCTTTTTGAAGCACCCACATTCCAGCCCTTGAGCAACGAAGCGAAGGTGCTGTATGCCTTTGTCCTGCGCCGGGCGGAGTTGTCCCGGAAGAACGGCTGGGCGGACGAGTACGGGCGGGTCTACCTGTACTACCCCATCTGCGAGGTGGTCGCTTTGCTCCGCTGCGGGCGGCAGAAAGCGGTCAACACCCTGCGGGAGTTGCAGTATGCGGGGCTGGTGGAAATCCAGAAACAGGGCTGTGGAAAACCCAACCGCATTTACCCGAAATCCTATGAAGCGGTTCCAAACACCGACTTCAAGAAATCCGGTTATGGTACGCCGGAGGGCTGAAAACCGTACTTGGCGAGTACGAAAATCAATCCTCTTGAAGTACGGAAATCTGACGGTATATAGAAATACAGAGATTAAAACCATCTATTTACATTCATTCCATTCCAATCCTATCAGAGATATTTTCGGCGGGAAAACCCGCCGGAAAGGAATGGAATGGGGAAAGGAGTTCAATGGCACAACACGCAATTTTGCGATTTGAGAAGCACAAGGGCCACCCGGCGGGGCCGCTGGAAGCCCACCATGAACGGAAAAAGGAGCAGTACGCCAGCAACCCGGACATTGACACCAGCCGGAGCAAGTACAATTTCCACATCGTCAAGCCGGATGGCCGCTACTACCATTTCATTCAGAGCCGCATCGAGCAGGCCAGATGCCGCACCCGCAAGGACAGCACTCGGTTTGTGGACACGCTGATTACCGCCAGCCCGGAGTTTTTCAAGGGCAAGTCCCCAAAGGAGATAGCGGCCTACTTCCAGAGGGCGGCGGACTTCCTCATTGACCGGGTGGGCCGGGAGAACATCGTTTCGGCTATGGTACACATGGATGAAAAAACGCCCCATCTGCACTTGGTCTTTGTGCCGCTGACAAAGGACAACCGCCTGTGCGCCAAAGAAATTATCGGCAACCGGGCCAATCTGACGAAGTGGCAGGACGATTTTCACGCCTGTATGGTGGAGCAGTACCCCGACCTGGAGCGTGGGGAAAGCGCCAGCAAGACGGGCCGGAAGCATATCCCCACCCGGCTGTTCAAACAGGCGGTCAACCTCTCCAAACAGGCGAGGGCCATTGAAGCGGTTCTCTCCGGCATTACCCCGCTGAACGCCGGAAAGAAGAAAGAGGAAGCCCTCTCCATGCTGAAAAAGTGGTTTCCGCAGATGGAGAACTTCTCCGGGCAACTGAAAAAATACAAGGTCACAATCAATGACTTGTTAGCGGAAAATGAAAAGCTGGAAGTCAGGGCAAAGGCCAGCGAAAAAGGCAAGATGAATGACACGATGGAACGGGCGAAGTTAAAAAGCGAACTGGACGATATGCGGCGGCTGGTTGACCGTATCCCGCCGGAGATTTTAGCGGAACTGAAACGGCAACAGCGGCAGCATGGAAAGGAAAGGTGATCTTATAAGTAATATCAGATACAAAAAGGAAATCGAAATCGTGACTTTTCAGGGAAAGGAAATCACACTGGAAAATCTCTCCCCGGTGTTCACGCCGGAACAGGAAGCAGCCAAACGCCGGGAACTGGAACAGCAGCTTTATGAGGTGTTCCGCAAGTACGCCGACAAGCGGGAGAGTGAGGAAGCCGGGACATAAGGTTTTCCAAACCCATCATTGATTTGCGGGGCTGCTGGCGGTATAATAGAACTGTCAGCAGCTCCGTTTCTTTTTTAAGAAAAGGAGCGACAATATGAACAATCGGATAGACGCAATCTATGCAAGACAATCGGTAGACAAAAAGGACAGCATTTCCATTGAAAGCCAGATTGAATTTTGCAAATACGAGTTGAAAGGCGGTAACTGCAAGGAATACACAGACAAAGGGTACAGCGGCAAGAACACAGACCGTCCGAAGTTTCAAGAACTGGTGCGGGACATCAAGCGGGGCTTGATTGCAAAGGTCGTGGTTTACAAGCTCGACCGTATCAGCCGTTCCATTCTGGACTTTGCCAACATGATGGAGCTGTTCCAGCAGTACAATGTGGAGTTTGTGTCCTCTACGGAAAAGTTTGATACCTCCACGCCGATGGGACGGGCCATGCTGAATATCTGTATCGTGTTCGCCCAGCTTGAACGGGAAACGATACAGAAGCGGGTAACGGACGCTTACTACTCCCGCAGTCAGCGGGGCTTTAAGATGGGCGGGAAAGCCCCTTACGGCTTCCATACGGAGCCTATCAAGATGGACGGTATCAACACAAAGAAGCTGGTGGTAAACCCGGAGGAAGCGGCCAATATCCGGCTGATGTTTGAGATGTACGCCCAGCCCACAACTTCCTACGGGGACATTACCCGGTACTTTGCCGAACAGGGGATTTTGTTCCATGGCAAAGAGCTGATACGCCCCACGCTGGCGCAGATGTTACGCAATCCTGTCTATGTGCAGGCAGACCTTGATGTGTACGAATTTTTCAAAAGTCAAGGTACAGTCATTGTCAATGACGTTGCCGATTTTACGGGCATGAACGGCTGCTATCTGTATCAAGGGCGAGATGTAAAGGCCAGCAAGAAAAACGACTTAAAAGACCAAATGCTGGTACTGGCTCCCCATGAGGGTATCGTCCCCTCCGACACCTGGCTGACCTGCCGCAAGAAGCTGATGAACAACATGAAAATCCAGTCTGCCCGGAAAGCCACCCACACATGGCTGGCAGGAAAAATCAAGTGCGGGAATTGCGGGTATGCTCTTATGAGTATCTACAATCCCTCCGGCAAACAGTATCTCCGCTGCACGAAACGGCTGGACAATAAAAGCTGTCCTGGCTGTGGGAAAATCATCACTTCGGAACTGGAAGCGGTTGTTTATCAGCAGATGGTAAAGAAGCTGGCAAGCTACAAGACGCTGACAGGAAAAAAGAAAGCGGCAAAGGCAAACCCGAAAATCACCGCCCTGCAAGTGGAACTTGCCCATGTAGACAGCGAGATTGAAAAGCTGGTGGACAGTCTGACGGGGGCAAACAATGTCCTGTTCTCCTATGTGAATGTGAAGATAGCGGAACTGGACGGGCGCAAGCAGGAACTTCTGGCAAGGATAGCGGAGTTGACTGTGGAGGCCATCAGCCCGGAACAGGTCAGCCAGATTTCCGGCTACCTCGATACCTGGGAGAATGTATCTTTTGATGACAAGCGGCGTGTGGTGGATTTGATGATCACCACCATAGCCGCCACAAGCGACAGCTTGAACATCACATGGAAAATCTGACTGGCGGCACCCCTCCCGTCAGATACCTACCCTGTGTAGTCCCTTGTAAACTGTACTTTATTGTATTATTAATAAACTGCAGTAACTTTTAATCAGATAAATTATTGGCCAAGTATTTCCGCAGCTCACCCACCACAACCCGATCCGCCGGCAGCCAATCCACGCTATCCAGCTCATCATAAGAAAGCCATCTGGCAGCTTCATGCTCCAATAAGGTCAAATTGCCCCGTTCCACTTTGCAGAGAAAGCACTGCATGGAAAGATGGAAGGTGGGATAGTCGTATTCCACAGTGGTGAGAATCTTTTCCACCTGGATTTCCGTAGCCAATTCTTCCTGGATCTCCCGTTTGAGGGCCTGTTCCGGTGTTTCCCCGTGCTCGATCTTGCCACCAGGAAATTCCCAGCCGTCTTTGAATTCTCCGTATCCCCGTTGGGTGGCGAAGACTTTGTCCTGGTTGATGATCAGTGCAGCCACAACATTGACTGTTTTCAATGCGGTCTCCCCTTTTCCCCATATTTACAATACATTTTATTATACCATGGAAGCTATGTAAAATTCAGGACAACTAAAAAAAGCCGGGGCAGGAACTCCCACCACGGACCATCTCCCTTGCCGTACCCTTTCCTGCGAGCAAGTTTTCCTATATCTGAATGTAAATTCACTTCATAACAAAAGCGCCCTAAAAAGCTCTCTTTTCTTTCCTGATTTGCAAAGTTTTACGTGCGTTGTTCAGAACACACAATATATAGTTATCTTCTTCCAACAGGCCACTATATCTTGCGATTAGTAGTAAAACAGGTGTTCTTCTCTTGTACATTTGTTTCTGTTATCCCCAGTTTATGCGCCTCTCCAGGCCCGCGCACCTCGTAGTGCCATGGCAGATAAATAGTATTTTGATCATGGACACGAAACTCCCTTCTATGCCGAAATATGCCGATTTAATGCGGTTTTGCAAGTTCCACATGTCCACATAAAGCAGGACAAAATTTTGCAAAAGCGGCACAACTTTCCCCATTGTAGTAGTAAAAATGGTAGTAAAACGGGATGTTATTACTACTGCACTTTTTGTGGGGTGAATTTTTTCTCTGCTATTATAGCAGAAAAGCCACACACTCAACCAGACCTCTCTGGAGAAGCCCAGAACTATGGCATTCATGGTCCCCTCCTTTTCAGGTATAAGAAAAGCCCGCTGCCGGGGCAGGGGGCTTTTAAAACTCATAATTTTTAATTTCTGGAAGATTTTCCCATTTTTTTATTTTTTTTAATCTTTCCTGTTCTGCTTTTATTTTTTCATCAAGTTCATCCACTGACAGATTAGAGTAATCCACTGGGAACTCTTTATAACAGTAAAATTTCATGGACTCCACTTCCTCCATTTTAACCCATGAGTTTTTTCAAACTGTTCTAATGCCTTTTCTCCAGATTCAAATTCAGTATATCCAATTCTCCTATATTTTTCAATTGTCCTATCAAATAAAGACTGAGAAATTACCTTTTTTGAAGGCTTATACATATAAACGCTTCCCAGCTTCCACCGGTAGGCAAATGCCTTCATGTTGCCTTTCATGGCATGGAACGTATATTTTCATCATTTCCGTGAAGAAAGATAGAAGTTCTTCACCTGACTGTGGACTCGTGACTAGTGACTAGTGACCGTTGACTGTTTCTCCCCTCACGCCTTATTGGGAAACCGGATCACCTTGGGCTGGATTTCTCCCACCTGCTCCAGTTCTTTTCGGACGTTTTCCATCTCCTTCTGCTGCCGAGCCTGGATGAGTGCCACTTCTTTCTGGGCGTCATCGAACTTGATGTGGGTGTACACATTCAGGGTGATGGAAATGTCGCTGTGCCCCATCAGGTACTGGAGAGTCTTGGCACTGACCCCGGAAAGGGCCATATTGGTGCAGTAGGTATGGCGACAAACATGGGGCGTAATCCTGGGAAGCTGATATTTATAGATGCTGTTGTGTTTCCGCACGATAAGTTTGAAATAATGTTCCCAGCGCAAGGCTACTGTTGGATGTCCATTCACATCATAAAAAAGGAATTTCCCCACCCCATCGATGATGGGTTCTACCTTCGGCGGTCTTCTCCGCTCCAGGATAGCCGCAAAGCATTGGTAGACCTCATCGGTCATGGGCAGCAACCTGGCCCCCGCTTTGGTTTTTGTAGAAAGAATGTAATATTTTCCATTCCCCTTTTGGAGCTGCTTGTCCACGTTGATCGTCCTTTTTTCCAGGTCGATATCGTTCACCGTCAGTCCGCAGAATTCTGATACCCGCAACCCCGTATGGAACAGGATGAAGATTCCTTCATAATATCTCTTGTAGTGGGAGTCGTTTTTAATGAAATCCAGAAAAATCCGCATATCTCTTTTTGAAAGAGCCTCCCGCCTTACGCTGTCGTTGATCAGGACTTCTTTCAGTTCGAAGTTAAAGGGATTTCTCCACAAGATTTCATCATCCACGGCCATTTGGAAGGCGGGCCGCACCACACCCCGGATGCTGTGAATGGAACTGTAGCTCTTTCCTTCTGACTGTAACTTGACCAACCATAATTTGGCATCGGACATTTTCACCTTCCCAATAGCCTTCTGGGAAAAGGGCTCTTTCTTCAGGGCATTGACCACAAACCGGTAATTGGTCAATGTGTTTGGTTTCACACTCTTTTTGAGAAGCAGATAGCGCTGAACCAGTTCCAGGACGGTCATGGAATCGCTGTTGGCATTGGGGCAGATCACCAGGCGGACCTCCAGGCTGTCTTCCATCTCCCGAAGGGACCGGCAAGGCTTTCTTCCTGGGGGCAATGGGTCCGTAGGCTCCAGTTTCCAGCTGTAAAAGAATTTGGGTTTGCCATCCACCATGTATTTAAATTGGTACTTACCATCAATCCGAACAGACTCTCCCGGCCGTAGGATCCGTCTTTTCTTATCTCTTCGGATCCGGCCTGTCATACGTTTTTTCATTGCTTTTCCCCTTTCGTTTCTTTTGGCATCCTATACATCACTCTGAAGACAAAATAAGTCAACTTCTATCAAATACACGAAGTTTGGCGAAGGAATTGTTCAAATTCTTCCCGGATGATGAGCACTTTCCGTCCATTATGAATCAAGAACCCGGCACCAGGGTCTTCGGCAGCCATTCTCCGAAGTTTCTTTTCCCCAATATGGAAATACTGACTGGCTTCTTTCAGTGTTAACGTAAAACGCTGGTTCAATGGCAGCTTTTGGCTTTGTTCTTTCATGATCAGTTTCCTCCTAAAATTTCGTTTCTAAGAGTAGCAGGACAAGAATGGCAGGAATAAGTACCCATAACGCACAAAAGAGCCATGGCAGGAATTCCCACCATGGCCTTCTTCATTTCCGCACCAAAGCCGCCAGCAGCACCGTCCCTATCCCGTAAGCCAGGTTCCGCTGGTTTTTTAGCCGTTTCTGTGTCCTATTGTTTTCTTTCTCGTACGCGACTAAGGATTCTTCCTGCCTGATCTCGACGTTATCGTTGAAATATTTTTTATAATGCATTAATTTCAAAAATACGATAGAATAAAAACATCAATATATTTGTTCACCTAAATTATTCTCACGGAAGGATTCAGTCACTCAAAGGTTGTCATTCTTTATTTGCAATCCCAGATGGAGTCATTTCCCTAGAGATATCCTTCAGGAGGCATTTTAAATGGTTGATTATTACGAAATTTTAGAGGTGCATCCAAAAGCATCCCAAGAAATAATTAAAAAAGCCTACTTTACTTTGGCCAAAAAATATCATCCTGATGTATATCCAGATAAGGAATTTGCCGTTAAAAAAATGGCAATTTTAAATGAAGCTTATGATGTATTAGGAAATCCTGACAAAAGAAGAGCTTTTGATGCTCAGAGAAATGGAACTGCCAGTAAAACAACCCAAAATAATCAGAGTCGAAACACATCTTCTTCAAGAAGAAACTCATCCCAAAACACGAACGAAAGACAGAAACAACAATATCAAGATGACAGTACATACGATGACCTATCACCATTGCAAATTTGTATTCTCCGTGCCTTACATTTAGCCAAAGAAAATGGTGAAAAAATATACAATCCAGAGGATCCATTAACATTAAGGCGAGTAAACGGAATTGGCTTTACCTTAATTGGAAAAAAAGAAGAAGATAAATATAGCGGAAGCTATATTAAATCATACTGGTTTACCATTCTATGGATTCCTGTTTTTCCTATAAAAGAATATCGTGTTTTGAGTCCTTCCCTGGATTCATACATTATCATAAGTTCTAGGCGATCTTCCGGATTTAAATTATTGCAAGCTGTTGCATTTGCTATATGGGGCTTAATAATTTTTGCAGGCGTAAGTTCATCGAATTCTACAAGTAAAAAATCTCAATCGCCAAAAGCTCCATATAAAGCAGTAAATAAAGCCCCTGCTAAAGCAGCCCCAGTAAAATCCGCTTCTAAATTGACTCCCAAAAAAGGTGTAGTAACAGGATATGTCAAAGGAGAACCCATTAAAAATAATAAAGGGTATAGCACGATCGAAGTCGACAATTCCCAGAACAGTGCACCAGTTTATGTGAGGATTTGGTCCTTAGATGGCTCCCCTAGACCTGTACGGTGTTTTACCATTAGAGAGGGTGAAAAATTCACAGCAAAAAATATAACTCCTGGGAACTATGATGTCCGTTTTAAATATCTTTATGAAGAACAAGATGCTAAGGCTGGATCAAAATCACAACCAGTAAAAATAGAAGAAAAACCCAGTCCCTTTGGAGATGGAATTCAATATACAAGCTATAGTTTGACACTGTTTACGGTAAGGAATGGAAACACACGCATGGACGAAATTTCTATAGATGAAATTTAGTTCTAGCAAGTACCGTTTTGTTGAAAAGGGATATAGAAAGGTTTACGGATTTTGACTCACCAGCAGTCGTTTCAGGGTAGTTTTTCGCCCATTTAGTCTGATATAATCAAAATAAGAATTCTTGCCATAAATCCTGTGAAGCAATCATTGCAAAGTCGAGAAAGGACAATTCATATGAATGTCAAAAAAATAGGAAAAAATTTTCCTAAGCACATTCGCTTTATTGATAAGGTCATTTTTACGGATGGCGGTTACTTTGACGGATATAAAAAGACGACTGTCCACTTTTCCGGCGATCAGGCAATCCTTAAGGCAGAAACTATGAATCCCCCATCCGAATCAGGCCTGGTTTACACCAGAGAAATGCCGAAACACATGTTCCTGTATAGAATCATGGGCCTCCACATTGGAGGGTGGAACAGAGAGTATATAAACCCGGAAGTGCTGGACGGTGAGCAATGGGAACTGGAAATCCACTTTTTCGATGGGCACAAGCCTGTAAAGATTTATGGCAGCAATGCTTACCCACCATACTTTAATGAACTGCAGCATCTTATGACTGTTCCGCCAAAGAGAAAGAAAAATCCTTTTACGAAGAAGGTAGATAAATTCGTCCAGGAACATCATATTCAGACACTGGGTGGATTAAACCTGTACCAAGAGGAATTTTCCTGTTTTGAATGGAGTGCCCCTGTCATCCAGCAACCCAGCCTTTTAACAGAGTACGTGCATCTCATCGGTCTCATTGGAGCCAAAATAATTGATGTAAATGTCATTGATGATCCTGGTATACCGGTGATACCTGGTCGTGCTTCTCTCTGGCAATTCGACTGGAATAATGAACTTGTCCTGATTACGGACCGCGGGAATTTTGAAATTGAATACAATGAATCAAGTTCTGTCCGGATTTCTAAAGACTGTATACCAAAGAAATTCTACTTTCTCGATAAATTGGAAGATGGCGAGTTGGATTTGAAACCGTTGTTTGCCTATTTAAAGAATGATCGAATCGTTGATATTACGACCAAAAGCCAAACCTATTATGAAGCGGATGACGAATTTACCGGATCCTGCGGAATTTACCTTGAAGAAGATTTTCCTGCCTATATCAAAGAATTTCGCCTGCTCCTGGAAAGCGGAAGACAGCTTGCTTTTACCAGTATATATGATGATGGCATCATTTCCTTATATGACAAAAACAATCAGCTGGTACGGCTGGATTAAGCAGGACAGTCAACTAAAAAGAGCCATGGCAGGAACTTTCCCACCATGGCAGCATTCATTTCCCCACCAAAGCCGCCATCAGCACCGTCCCTATCCCATAAGCCAGGTTCCGCTGGGCCTTCAGCCGTTTCTGTGTTCTATTGTTTTCTTTCTCGTACGCGGCTAAGGATTCGTTGGCAATCCGCAAGGATTCTTCCTGCCTGATCGAGGTCCTCTCCAGTTCTTTCAATTGATTCCCGAGCAGACTGGACTGTTCTTACTACTGCACTTTTTGTGGGGTGAAATTTTCTCTGTTATTATAGCAGAAAAGGAGGGGGTATAGGCAGGCGGGAATGAGTCGAATGTGAAGAATACCGGCCCGTAGGGGGCGCCCGGAGAGCAGAATTTTCTTACACTCGTCCAACCGTGCATAATAATCACTCTGCAGAAGTTGGAGTGCATAAATCGATGATTTTTATCTAAAGATATCCTTCAAGTCTTTAAACTGATATTTAATAATGCCAAGTATTCTTTCATTCGAACCATGATATTTTTCTACTTCTAATATATCTAAAGCTGCTATAGCGTATTCTGCTACAACTCCGCCATAACTTGCAAAATCCGTACCTTTGGCAATCTCTTTTAAAAGACTAACGCACTCATCAGATCTATTATTATAGATGATGGCAGCTATAATACCAATGATTTTAGTTTCCGGTGATCCCTTTAAATATTGTAAAAGAACATTGGAATCTCCACGTTTGAGACCCGCAAATATATTCTGTGTTTTTTCTTGTTTTAATTGTGTTGATTTCATTTTCTCCAACACCTCGATTTTTTATATGCAGTCTTTTTAATTTTCTACTTCCTGAAGGTTTTTCTTGCTTTATGTTCATTATAGCAAATGCCCTATCCAAAAATCACGACAGAAAAAAGCCCGTAATCCCTCGACTGCAGGCCTGCTTTTTGCCCCCTGGGCGGCCGGGGATGGGCTTCCCTGCGGGGAGCCCCTACACCGTTGGGGTCATAGGTTCGTGCATCTAACGGGAACGCCGGGCCTGCGAGTCCTACGGCATTGCAATGGCTCGCGGCTCGTCTTTCTGCACCCAACTCCGACGCAGACGTGGTAGGGGTTCAACCAAGGCAAATCAATCCTGGCCACCACAAACTCAAAGTCAAAGATTCAGAATTAGGAATGCCAGTTTTCCTGTCTTTCGCCAGGTCAATCATGGATGTTCACCGTAATCTTTTTTGTTCAATACCAGAGAACCGTATATTTTTCAGGGTAAAATCCCTGTTTGTAAAATTTATGAATCGTTAAAACTGCATGCCTTGCATAAGCATCCCACTTCTGTGGATCTCGTTGAACCAGTTCTAGTTCGCCGGTTGTTTTATCGATAGCAATCAATCCATACCCGTATTCATTCTCTTTACCTTCTGGGACATATTTATAGGCAACTTTTTCCTCCGTAATTTCCTGCAAAAATAAATCGACCATTTTGCTATGCTCCTGCTTGACACGCCTTACCCTGGCCGGCCAGCGGCCGAAAGTCTTTATTCGATTGAGGTCCTAGTAACTGAGTGGCGAAGATTTACAATCCTATCGTTGGGTCTGCCCCATACCAGGTTTCAACATCCCGTTTACGCTTGTCTTCAGTATGATCGTTCCAGACTACGTTATCAATCCAGGATATCCCAAACACATAGTGTTTAGTTTTTGTATTCCTGTCAATCAGGAAAGTCATTCCATTTTTCAGATATTCCACATCATAATCATATCGATCAGAGAACCGTACATTTCCTATGTATCCTGACTCACATTCAAGACCGATGGACATTTTAAACCCGCAATCATTATAAAAGCTTTGACATTCCAGACAGTCACCACTTTCCGGCATTCTTTCATAGGATAAACCAGTTTCAAAAACACATGCCAGGGTATGATTCTCTCCATCAGGGGTAAAATGGATGGCAATCTGATATCTTCCCAGAACATGAGGACACTTTCCTTCCAAATTCCTTCCCCTTTGTGCAACATAGGGGATTGGTTTTCCATCGATCAGGATTTTGATTTTGCCAAAAGGTGTTAGAAGCGTTTTCGTTTTCTTTTCATCATCAGCCGTCATTAAATTCACCGTCCTCTCCTGTAAATACTTCGGTATCAGGAGACACTTATCCCCATGAGATCGATCCCCACATTGCTGGCATTCTATGGTGAGGCAGGATTCCGATTTTTCAAATCTTACTGTTAAGAAGCTACCGCACTCGGGACATTTTTAATTTTCAACATCTTGGGCAGACCCATAAAAAATCGTATTTTCCAATTCGTCCCATGGATTCAATGGAGCACCTTTTCCCTGTTCAATAGAGTAGATTTGATGATCCGTCAGACTCTTAACCTGCTGTGAAGGTCCAACATATCTTACCTTCATTTTTCTCTCCCTCTGGTTCTTTTTACGCACAGCCGAATTTATCTTCCTGCTTTATATTCATTATAGCAAATGTCCTGTCCAAAAATACCGACAGAAACAGGCCCGCAATCACTACGACTGCGGGCCTGTTTTTTTGCCCTCTGGGCGGCCGGGATGGGCTCCCCTGCGGGTAGCCCCTACCACGTTGGGGTCGGGCACTCTCGTTTGATCTGTTGGACGGTGACAATATGGGCATCGGGGGTACGATAAAAAACGAAACTCCCTGCCCTCCCTGGTTCCCCGACCCTGACGGAGATTATGATTATGTGGCGCTTATAGGGTTGATAGCCGGGATTTACCGGATGGTCTCGATGATTTCTCCGATATACATCGTGTGCGGCACACGGCCTTTGGTATAGAATCCCTCGATGACATCCGCTGGCATTTGCCCCAGCTGAAGCTCATGGCGGTAGATTTTCCGGACGACAAAAGTAATCTCTGCTTCTTCGTAGGTCACGCCATGCTCCAGATATTTTGGGGTGAGACCGCTGGCCTTTGCTTTATCCATATCCCGGCCGGATTTGCTTCCCATGATGCCGAGAGCTTTCTGATACTTCTTGTTGTCAAAGAACGAGACAGTGTAGTAGTCGCTCTTTTCCATGAAACCATACGTATAACGCGCCGGATTGACAAATACTGCGCAGACATTCTTCCCCTTGTGAGGCATACACCAGAGTGTTCCCAGCATACCCCAGCTAATCGTCATCAAATTGAAGGCGTCTTTATCGCCGGCGGTCAGGATGCCCCATTGGTCATCAAAGAGTTTGAAAATCTCTGGCTGAAAATCTTTTGTATTCATAAAAGTTTATCCTTTCACAACAAAACAGTTACTGCTGACTGGCCAGTCTCTTTCCAAGATCAAATGCCGCCTGCAGGTCTTTCGGGAATTGCTCGGCGTGATGCGCTTTCTTTTTCGTTTCATCCCACGATGCCATACGGTATCGGCTGTAATCCGGTACCTGCAGCGTATCGCAGGAAGCCAGTATTTCCGTTTTCCCGTTCAGGAAATGGAACGGCCAGAAGTATTCTTCCATGCGCGGTTTGTAGTGCTCATCGTAGTAGTTCTGGTCTGCATTCATCGTAAGGATAATGCCGACATCGATTTTTCCCGTAAACGTGCTCTTATAATCATCATAGGATAGTGCCGGAAAGGTCGAGCGGACCATAAAGGAACGGACCTCGCCCGTTGGTTCCCCGAAGTAAATTGGCGAGCCGATGATAATTGCATCTGCCTCATAGACTTTCTCCAGCGTTTCCGTCAAGCCGTCCTTCCAATAGCATTTCCAAGGCACGGCAATCTTTTTATTCTTACATGCCAGGCAGCTGCGACAGTCGGTAAAGTTCAGATTATATAAGTCAATAGTCTCGACGCTGGCTCCGGCAGAAACAGCACCTTCCCTGGCAGATGCCAGGAGTTTTGCAGTGTTGTTGTTCTTCCGGGGGCCACCATCCAGTATCAGTATCTTTTTCATAGGAATCTCTCCTCCTCTATGATTTTTTGTTGATATCGCCAATGTACTCATAACCGCAGGCCGCGCAAAAATAGATTATGCTTCGCCGTCACACGGATCGTCGACGTAATCAACTTCCGCATAGCCAGCGCAAAGTGTGATTTGATGTTTCTTATTGCCTGGGATGACGTATGTATCGCCCTGCTGATACGTCCTGGTTGCGCCATCCATTGTCAACAGGCATTTACCGCTGACAACAATTGTCCACTGTTCCGCATGGGCATGCTCTGGGAAATGGACTTCTTTTTCCGCACTGACGAAGTAGACCGTGCCTGTAGACGTATGGTCCACGCGAACCGTCAGCCCTTCTATACCATAGTCACGTTGTGGAACATGGCGGATGATTTCTGGAAAAACAGACATATGGATACTCCTCCTGAGTAGGTTCCTTGTTTTTTTCAACTGAATTATAGCACGGGAGGAAGGCAGAATCTCGTTAGAAAATCGTGTGTTTCTAAACGAACTTGTCATTTTGTGCAGAATGCCAACCTGCCATTAAAGCAGACGCTTCTTTAATGGTTCTGGCATGGCGAGGACAAGCAGTTCGATAAAATTATCGAGAGGAATTTTTTGCCCACCAATAAACCAGTCCTGAATCATCTCAGAGATAGAACGCATATAGTACTTAGCCAAAAAATTGATTTCTGTAGGAAGTGCATCTTCTTTACCTAAAATACGCAGGCGCTCACGCAGTAAATCAATGGCGTAGTCATTAGTCGCATAGCGGAAGGAGGTCTGCCCTGCTGTGTTTTTCAACGCATTTAGGAAAAATGACTGTTTATCCGAAAGGGTAGTGCAGAATACACGCAACGCATCACGCCAGCTGATTTTATTGCCGAGTTGGCTGAAAGTCGGCTCAATTTCTTTGTTATAGATAGAAGCCAGTAGTACATATTTATCCGCAAAATGATTATAAAAGGTTGTCGTTGTCATGCCGCAGTTGGTGACAATTTCTTTGACCGAAATCTTGTCAACGGATTTCTTCCCAGCAAGTTCAATGAGGGAAGCAGCCAATAACTGCTTCGTGGTAGGCCGTTCAATCATAAAAGTCTCCCCTTCATTCATGGATGAAAATAGTAAAACGGGTTCTTCCTACTGCCAAACTTTTTGTAGGGTGAAACTTTCCCTATAATTTATAATTATAGCAGAAAAGAGGGGGATGGGCAGGTGGGAAATGGGGCATAAGTGCAGAGTGAAGAGCGCAGAGTGCAGAGCATCCCCCTGGGCGGTAAACCGTACCCCTTGTCAAGGACAGTTTCTAAAAGTAGGACCCCTTGTTTTAGACAGTTCAACAATCCTGGTACCTTTAAAATGGACGTTTGGTAATTGTCTATCAGAA
>NZ_JBQKCH010000015.1:0-55007 GCF_052122455.1 Acidaminococcus sp. HCP3S3_G9_1
GCGTCAGATGTGTATAAGAGACAGACTTAGTACTATGCCCAGCTCCAAAACTCCCGCTTTCGCGTATCTGGGTACATCTTCCGCGCCTGGCGGGAAACGGGTGCCCATCTCTTTTCGCGCATCTGACCCATCTCGCGGGCCTGTCTCCTCCTTCCTTCGGCTGGAGACTAGTGACTGCCGGCTAGTGACAGGAAGTGCTGCATCCGGCAACACTTCCTTGTTGACATTCCATTGCAACGGCTGTATAATGCAAAACATCAAGTACAGAGGGGTTGATGGATTATGGCATCCGTTAATGTAAATATCCGTATAGATGCGGATCTGAAAAAAGAGTTTGAGGAATTTTGCAGCAACGTGGGCATGAACATGACCACTGCTTTCACCATTTTTGCCAGAAGAACGGTCCGGGAAAACCGGATTCCCTTTGAAGTGTCCGCCGACTGCCGCCGGGCAGCCATCCACCAGGTACCGGTGGATCCTACTCCGGCCCAGGGAACGGCCACCAAGAGACCGGAAGACATGTTTGAGGAAATCAAGCAGGATTTCAATATTTGAAAAAAATCCGGCTGCCGCCAGAAAAAACTGGAGCAGCCGGATTTTTGTCACTCGACCAGTGACAAGTAACAAGAGAACAGTAACCGGGGGTGTGAATTTTTTCACACCCCCTTTTTAATTGTTTCAGGGTTTGGCATCCTATGGGAAAGGAACCCATCTGCCGGAGGCAGATGCTGTTGAAGGGAAACGCAGCCATAGGCTGCTAACCCACCACCAGCCTGGCGGCTGGTCCCCCGCCCTTGCAAAGGGCGGATAAATTGATCGGAAGCATCTACGTGCTGGAAGCCCTGTCCCTCCCGCCCTTGCAAAGGGACGGATAAATGGCACGCAGGCTTCGCCCTGGGGCCAGAAGCGAGGGCGTCAGCCCCAGCGTATATCCGCCCTTTTCAAGGGCGGGGGACCGTTGCGCTTGCGCAAGGGTGGTGGGTTAGCAGCGTCGGCTGCGTTTCCCTTTCAATCCGGCGGAGCCGGTTTCCACAACCACCAACGATGAACCCCAAGGCACCTAACCACCTAACCACCTAACCACTTAGCCACTTATCCCCCCTGTCCCCCTCCAACCTCATGTAAAATGATACCAAATACAAAGAAAAAACGAATAAATAACCAATATTGACAAGCATCTTACAGCCACATATAATGGAAATATAATATGTATAGAACGATGTTATGTTTTCTATAATTTAAAAGTACAGCAAAAGAGTAGACTTTTTACGGCAGAAAGAGGAATCTTTCAGGGAGGATATGGTCATGAACAAAATCTACAAAGTCATCTGGAGCCGGGTCCGGCACTGCTATGTGGTGGTGTCTGAGCTGGCTAAACGGGCTGGAAAGGAAAAAAGCACCTGTCTGTCCACGGCAGGAAAGACGGTAGCCGTGCTGGGCCTGGGAGCGGTGCTCTTTATGGGGAGCCCCTGTTCAGAAGCGTTTGCGGCAACAGGGAAAGTCACTGGGGGTGCTTCAACCAACCAGGCAACAGGAGAAAATGCCACAGTCAGCGGTGGTGAAAAAAACAAGGCCGAAGGGAAAAATTCCAGCGTTAGCGGCGGTGGTGATAATGAAGCTGTAGGCGAATCCTCCAGCATTAGCGGTGGCATGCAGAATAAAGCCACCGGGAAACATTCCAGCGTTACCGGCGGTACTCAGAATCAGGCAGGGGGCCAATTTGCCACGGTCAGTGGGGGCAGCGGCAACAAAGCCTTTGGCGCAGATTCTGTGGTTATTGGGGGTACCGGCAATATTACAGGTAAAGTGGCTGTAGATAAAAACGGGGATCCTCTTCTGGATGCCAACAGAAATGAATATGCGGCCGACGCCTCCAATCCATTTCCTATTTATGGGGTAGGCTCCGTAGCCATAGGCGGCTATTCTTCCACTATCCAGGGAAACTATTCCGTAGGCATCGCTGGCGGCAGCACCAGTGCAGGGGCTGCCAGCGCTGTGGCGGCCGGCAACCAGGCCACGGTGACTGTGGCCAATGGGGTGGCCATCGGCTATGAAGCCACGGCTTCTGTCATTGATTCTTCTCGTGCAGCCGATACAGAAGGTCGTATTGTATCCTTTGGCCATAAAAAAGGTGATGTATATTATACGGTACAGTATCAGAATCATACCGTTACGGAAAACACCTATGATTCTGACGCCTACAACCGCCTGGTCAACGTAGCCGACGGCATCGATGACCATGACGTGGTGGTCATGGAACAGTTGACCAAGGCCAAAGCGGAAGCGGTGGCAACGGCTAAAAACCAGATCAAGGTCAAGGGTGATGAAACCAACGTCCATGCGGAAGAAACCACGGACCAGGACGGCGTACAGACCACCACCATCAGCCTGAAGCCCAAGGTCACGTTGAAGGACAGCACCGACACCACCGGTGCCAAGCAGGTGGTGCTGGACGGCACGGCTGGCACCATTTCCGCCGGCCTCAGCACGGACACGGGGAATTTTATTTCCCTAGACGGGACCCAAGGCCTTGCCAAGGTGGGAGCAATCCAGATCGGCAATCAGTCCTTTACCTATGATTATATGAAGCCGGGCAGTCTCAATGACGATGGGGCCACCCTCAAGCTGGAATCTGTCCGGGCAAGTGCATCGGGGAACTTTGTGACGGGCCTTTCCAACCGTACCTGGACGCCGGGAAATTATGTGACCGGCCGGGCTGCCACGGAAGACCAGCTGGAACAGGCGGGCCGCCACTTCCTGAGCATCAAGACGGCCTATAAAGATGATGATGGCAATTCGATAACGCCGGTTGCAGAAAACAGCTTGGCCAATTACTACAATGATGGAGCCAGTGGCTCGGCTTCCATGGCCTTTGGCGTGGGAACTACAGCATCCGGCGATTTGTCTTTGTCCATGGGTGTGAACAGCGCTGCTTCAGGTATCAATTCCTTGGCCATCGGCTATGGCAATGAGGCTGCTGGTACCCAGTCGGTGGCTGTGGGCAACAGTACCAACGCCAGCGGAAATTTTTCGGTTGCCATGGGCCTTGGAGCCCAGGCCGGTACGAAAAATGATGATGCAGAGTCCACCGAACATGGAGCCGCTGTGGCCGTGGGTTATGGTGCAGAAGCGGTGGAAACCGGTTCTGCTGCTTACGGCTATTCGGCTGGGGCAAATGCTGTCGAATCTTCCGCTTTTGGTACCAGTGCTAATGCCACGGCAGATGGTGGCGTAGCTTTAGGCGCACACTCTGTTGCCAATCGGGAAAAAGGATCTACCGGCTATTTGGCTCCGGATATGACGGATCCTGCCAATGCAGCTAAGGCAGCCACTTGGGTGTCCACTTCCGGGGGTGTTTCCCTGGGGGGGACAGATGTAGAAGGTAAGACCATCAGCCGCCAGATCACCAATTTGGCTGCCGGGTCTGCGGATTCCGATGCGGTGAACGTGGCCCAGCTGAAGGCTGTGGAAACCAAGGGCATGAACTTCCAGGGCAATGATACTGACACTTCTGTCCATGTAGACCAGGGGGGGACTCTCCAGATCCAGGGCAGCGGCCGGAAGGAAGATACGGAATACTCCACCCAGAACATCAAGGTGCTGACGGATACGGCCAACAACCGGCTTTCCATTTCTCTGGACAAGAATCCAGTGTTTGATTCCGTCACTGCCGGTACGGAAAGGACTTCCGCTGACGGAGGCCAGGCCGGCTCCCTCAAGATCGTAGGAGCGGACAGCAGCAGTACCAACAAGGCCACCACCATCACTGCCGGTTATGTTGATACACCGGAACTTTCCGGTACCACTGGCACGGGCCGCCTCAGCTACACCGATGGGGATGGCGCGGCCCATACGGTGGCTACTCTCGGGGATGGTCTGAAACTGGCTGGAGATACGGGAACGGGCAGCGTTGCACTGGACAAGACGCTTGACGTAAAGGGCGGTGCAACTGACCTGGCAACGGGCAATAATATCGGCGTTACCGCCAATGGTTCCACCCTGTCCCTGAAACTGGCCAGGGATATCACCGGGCTGGATACAGTGACCGCTGGGGGCGCTAAATTGGGCACCCAGACCGACGGGAATAATCCTGCCCAAAGCGGTGACTATCTTACCGGATTGGACAATACCACCTGGACCGTAGGGCAGACCCAGCCTGTCACCGGCCGTGCGGCTACGGAAGATCAGTTGAAGAGCGTGTCCGATGTGGTGGACAGCAACAAGACCCAGATTACCACCAATACGGAAGCCATCGCCCAAGGCCTGAATTTCTCGGCCAGCAACAAGGTAGATGGCACCTATAAGACGGTCAAAAAGAACCTGGGCGATACGGTGGCCGTCCGCGCCAACGATGCTCAGGATGGGCACACCTACAAGACGGACAACCTGACCACGGAAATCGACGATAACGGCATCATCACCGTGAAGATGGACACCCAGCTTACGGCGGACAAGGTGACTGTGGGAACAGGAGATAAAACCATTACGGTGGATGGAAATAGTGGCAATATGACCACTGGTTCTTCTACTCTGGGCAGCAACGGCCTGACCATCAACAATGGTCCCAGTGTCACCCTCAGCGGCATCAGCGGCGGCAGTAAGCAGATTTCCGATGTAGCCAGTGGCAAGTCTAGGGATGATGAATCCGGCAACCCTGTTTATGAAACAGAAACCAATGCCGCCAATATCGGCGATGTGAAGAATATCGCCGCCAAGACCGTAACCGTCAGCGGAGATGGGGCGAATACGAAAGTCGAAAGAACTCCTAATACCACAGACGGAACAGTGGACTACAAGGTTTCCCTGAATGACACCGTGACTCTGGGCAGCGATGCCGACAAGAAAATCGCTCTTGATGGCACGGCTGGCACTGTTTCTGTAGGGGATAAAGTCACCCTGAATGGAAATACAGGAACGGCCACCATTGGCGGAGCCACCCTTGGCAAGTCTGGCTCGGATACATATCTGACCGGCCTGACCAACAAAACTTGGGATGGTACAGCTGTGAGTGGTCGTGCGGCCACCGAAGATCAGCTGAAGAGTGTGTCTGATACAGTGAATACTGGCTGGAATGCCAAAGTGGGAGACCAGATCCTGGCGGTTACTCCTGCCAATAAGACCCTTACTTTTACAGCGGGAGATAATATTGCTCTTACACCAACTGACAGCAGCAAAACCATTACCATTGCTACCCAACCCAATGTAAACTTCACCACGGTCCGTGTGGGAAGTACGGATGGAACCGATGGTATTTACATCGGCAGCCAGCCCGGCGGCGGTGCCAACGGCAGTGCCACGTCAAACATTACCAGTATTACAGGACTCAAAAATACAGCATGGGTGACGGACCATTTTATGTCCGGCCGGGCAGCTACGGAAGATCAGCTGAATGAAGTAGCGAAAACCATCAAAGGGGAAGCCAGTGCTTCGGATATTTATGTAGAAAGTGGCTCCGTTTCTTATGGCAATAATGGGGAAGGCACAGGGACTTTAGTCAGGAAGAATGACAAGACCACTGGGCAACTCACCGGGCTCCACGATTACTATGTCACCGGCGGCAGTGTCAGCACGGATGGTAAGACCCTGAATCTGACGAAAAATGGCGGTGATGCCATTCCGGGCATTGATATGACCAATGTGCTGAAGCTGAATCAGGACAGCCATCTGGTGGCTGCCGACAGTGGTGAATACACGGTAGGCAGCGACGGCAAGGTAACGCTGAAGGTGAAAAATAACGCAGCGGGAAGCACTCCTACGGATGTGGTGATTTCTGGTATTGCCAGCAATGCGGCTCTGCAGCAGGGCTTGAATTTTGAAGCCAATGAGGCAGAGAAGGAGGGCGGAAGTGCTGCCTACAAGGCTCAGCTGGGCGGCAAAGTCAGTATCAAGGGTGGTGCTGCTCAGAACGGCCATACATACAATACGGACAATATCACCACTACCATGGATAATGGCACCATCACAGTGAAGTTGGACAATGACCTGACGGCTCACAGCCTGACGGCCGGGTCCAGTACGGTCAACGGTACGGTCAGAGTGACCGGTACCGGCGGAGCTTATATTGAAATGGATGGCAGTGACGGGTCCCTCCATATGGGGAACAATGGCGGCCGGTATTCTGCTCTTTATCAGGATTATGGCGGTGCCGGTTTCCTGAATTCTGCAGACAGCTCACCTCGGCTGAAATATGATGTGGATACCGCCAAAGGCACCTATCATACCATTGCTACCCTGGAAGATGGCCTGAAATTTGCCGGTGATGATGCCAAAAATGATACATCCAAAGTCGTCAGCACAACCCTCAACAGCACCCTAAATATCACCGGCGGTGCTGCCGGCAATCTGACTGATAACAACATCGGCGTGGTGAAGAACGATGCTGGCGACGGCCTGGCAGTCAAGCTGAATAAGGACCTCACCAATATGGGCACCATCAGCTTTGCACCCACTACAGGGACTACAGGCAGTGGTATCAAGATTGGTTCTCAGACCATCGCCAACAATGGCACCAGCCCCAATGATGCTGCTGGGGATTACATTACGGGCCTGACCAACACCAAATGGTCGAAAGATGGCATCGTCAGCGGTCGGGCGGCTACGGAAGACCAGCTCCAGCAGGTGGCCAAGTCCATTGTGGACGGGAAGGAAACCGGCGGTGGCTTCGGCCTCAGCGACAATGCAGGCAATGTGGTGAAGCAGGATCTGGGCGGTTCCATCCAGCTGAAGGCGGCAGACGACAATTTGACCACCACAGCGGATACCACTGGCAAAGCCATCACCATTGGTCTGAGCAGGACGCTGACCGATATGACCAGTGCCACCTTCAAGGACGGCACCAGCGGAGCCACTGCCGTAGTGGATGGCAAGGGCATTGTGGTGACGCCGAACCAGGGAAGCGAAGCCGACAAGGTGAAACTGACCGCCGACGGCCTGTCCAATGGCGGCAAGCAGATCACCAATGTGAAGAGCGGACTCTATGATACGGCACAGAATAAGCCGGTGGATATCTCCACCATTACGGCAGGCAGCCCTATGCTGCAAAATGGGGCCACTATCGGCGATTTGCAGACCGTCAGCAATGGTGTGAAAACAGAACTGACGGACAAGGGCCTGAACTTCAAGGGCAATGACGCTACCACCACTGTCCATAGAAATCTGGGCGACACCCTGACCATCCAGGGAACCGGCGCGGATGGCCGTGACTACGACGGCGGCGCCAATGTGCAGGTCAAGGCGGATAAGAATGCCAATACGCTGACGGTCCAGCTGGATCGTGACCTCAATGCCCATACCCTGACGTTGGGGAAAGCATCCACCGGAACGGGAACAGGGGAAGCAGGGAAGCTGATCCTCAATGGGACCAACAAGGATAATGGGATGAGCCCGGTATCCATCGGTGTCACCTATCGGGGAAATCAGGACAAAGAAGCCATGAAGACGGCCATGTCCCGGATTACCTATAAGGGCGGTAATGGAAATGACCACACCGTGGCTACCCTGGAAGACGGGCTGCAGCTGGCCGGGGACAATGGGGAAGCCCTCAATACCACCCTGGACAAGAAGGTGACCATCAAGGGCGGCGTCGCGAAGGACAAGCTGGTGGACAATACCACGGACCCCACGAAGAACAACAACATCGGCGTCGTTGCCAGCCAGGATAAAGATGGCAATACCACCCTCTCCCTGCAGCTGGCCAAGGATATCACCGGCCTTAATACGGTGACGGCCGGCACGGTTGTTATGGGGAATCAGAGTGTCGTCAGTGACGGCAAGGTTACAGAAACAGGAAACTTTGTTGCCGGGCTTGAGAACACAGACTGGGATGGGAAGGATTATGTTTCCGGCCGGGCGGCTACGGAAGACCAGCTGAAAAAGGTCAATGATTCCATTACCAAAGTCCTGGGCAATGGGACATTTGCCATTACGGCCGGTGGCAGAGGGGAAGCCGTGGATGCCACCATTGAACAGAATCTGGGCAGTGCCATCCGGATTTTTGGGGATGCCCCTGTAACCAACGAGAAAAACGATGGCTCCGGGGATTTCTGGGATCGGAGCAAGGCCAATATCCTGACCAAGGTGAAGAAAGACCATGATGGAAATGATTACGTTTCCGTAGAACTCCAGGATCATCTGGACGTGGGTGTCCATGGGGATGGTAAAACCATCGAAGGCACGGACGGCAGCATGCAGTTTAAAGGCAAGTCTGCCAAAGAAGTAAATATTACCGGCGATACCGGGATCACCCTGAGCGACAATGGCAAAAAGGCCGTTGCTCTCCGCCAGGCTGACGGCGCAGGCTATCTGGATCTGACGGGGACGGCTGGAACCCAAGCTACGGTATCCGTCCATACCGTTGCCAAGAACCTGGCCCAGCAGGACCAGACTCGGCTTACCTATACCGACCAGGGCAACAAGGCTCATGAGGTGGCTACCCTGGAGGATGGGCTGATCTTCGCCGGGGATACTGATGACAATGTGAGCCGGACCCTGAACGGCACCCTGAAGATTTATGGCGGTGCAGATGTAAACAGTCTGTCCGATGGGAAGAATATCGGTGTGGTGGCTTCTTCCGACGGCCTGCAGCTGAAACTGGCCAAAAATCTTACCGGCATCGAAAGCATCACCGGGCTGACCAATACCACCATTACATCTGCTGATTTTGCCACCAAAGGCCGGGCAGCTACGGAAGAACAGCTGAAACAGGCCATGAGCAGCGTTACCACAGTCACTTCCGGAGGCGGCTTCGGGCTGACGGCAGATGATGGGAAATCGGTTAAAGCGGATTTGGGCCAGACGGTTTCCGTCAAAGGGAGCAGCAACATCACCACTTCCGTGTCCGAAGATGGCAAGTCCATCAACATCAAGCTGAACAACAATGTGGATTTGGGCTCTGAAGGCTCCATTTCTGCTGGTGGCGTGACCATCAACAACAGTGGCATTGATGCCGGCGGCAAGAACATCACCAACGTGAACAGCGGCATCGTCAAGGGCGATGACAGCGACAACACCAACGCCGCCAACATCGGCGATGTGAAGAAACTGGCCGGTGAAGCGGCCCAGGGGGCTGTGGACAGCCTGGGTACCCGGGACTTTACCGGGGATGACGGAGAAACAATCTCCCGAAAACTGGGCAAATCCATGAAACTGTCCGGCGGGGCAGATACGGCCAAACTCACCGACAAGAACATCGGTGTGGTGAAGAACGCCGACGGCACCGGCCTGGACATCAAACTGTCCAAGGAACTGACCGGCCTTACCAGCGTCACCACCGGCAACAGCACCTTGAACAATGATGGCCTGACCATCAACAACAGTGAAGGCAAAGCCGGTACGACCATCACCAACAGCGGTATCAAGATTGCCGCCAATGGGGAGGGGACCCACAATGTGGAAATCAGCAGCAGCAATGTAAGCATGGGAGGCCAGCAGATCCACGATGTGGCTCCCGGCACGGCACCCACCGATGCGGTGAACGTAAGCCAGCTGGGGGGTGTGGTCAATGGAGTGAACAATGCCATTACCCGTCTGGACAGCCGGGTGGACCGGGTGGGGGCCGGCGCCTCTGCTCTGGCGGCTCTCCATCCGCTGGAATTCGATCCGGAAGACAAACTGAACTTCGCCGCCGGCTTCGGCCATTACCGGAGCGCCAATGCGGCGGCCATCGGGGCTTTCTACCAGCCTACGGAAAGCGTCCGCTTCAATGTGGGCGGCAGCTTCGGGGGCGGGGAGAACATGGTGAATGCCGGGGTGACCTTCTCTCTGGATCCCCAGCGGCGGGACCGGTTCCAGAGCCGGATCGCTCTGATGCGGACGGTCCAGCAGCTGCGCAGCGACAACGAAACCCTGCGTCAGGACAACCAGAAAGTCCACGCCCAGCTGGACGCCATGAACGACCGGCTGAACAAGCTGACGGCCCTGGTGGAACAGCTGAGTGCAAAGAAGTAATGGGGATTGTCAGCAGCCCAAGGAAAGGGGCTGTTGCACGTTAATGGTCGATGAGACCTCTTGAAAGCCCTTTTATCTGTGTCTTGTCATTATGGACTGAAAGAGGCATTGAAAAATGATGGATCATTTTTCAATGCCTCTTTCTTTGTCTTTCAGTCCGCCCCCTTGGGGGCGGGGGACCGTGCTTGCCCGGTGGTGGGGGTGTCTGTCGATTGACGCCGGTTGTCTCCGTTGCTGTCACCGCCAGGCGGGGCACCCCTGCCCGACGCCGCTTCCCGTCGCTAAAATTTTCGGCCTCGCCATTCGAATCCGCTTCCCGCCAACGCGCTGACGCTTGAACGAGGCTCCCAGCGGATGAGCGAAACCGGAAATTTTTTCACGCTCCGCTCAAGGGTCGTTCAGTGGTACCCCGCCTGGCTCTGTCCTTTCTGTTGTCTAAAAAATTACAATAAAAAAGGACTTCCGGTCTCTAGGAGGCCGGAAGTGGTGTAAAATTTCAGTATGCAACAAAAAAATTTACCTAAGGATTATACAAAATTGGGCACAGTTTTGCAACTCCATTTGCCTATGGATATTGAATATTCGATTCCTAAAGATAATTCGGTCTGGCTGGTTCGCGATGGTGTAGAAAGGATGAACCTAGGCAAATTGTTTAGCACTTACTCTCATCTGGAGAGAAATGAAGTGGACCCACGCCAGATGCTGGAAGAGATTCCGGACTTCTTCCTTAAAACTGAAACGACCTTCGGGATCTGCATCCGTCATGGAGATGAACTGCATAAGCGGCATCTTAAGAAGTTACTGCGCAAACTTCTTAAGATGAAGAAAGCGTCAAACACTGTCTTCGTCCATGGGACCGGCAAAAGGAAGACTCCTCTGCAGAAGGCTGTGGAACGGCTGCAGGGTTACATCTCCCGTTTGAAGGACTACGAAACGGCGCTGCATATCTGCGGAGACCGCAACAGCTATGCAAAGACAGACCATGATGCCACCTTCATAAGAATGAAGGAAGACGCCATGCTCAATGGGCAGCTGAAGCCGGGCTACAACATCCAGTTTGCTGTAGATGTGGAATATGTAGTGTGGACGGGAGAGAGCCCCTGGCCCACCGATGTGAAAACACTGATTCCCTTCCTGGAAGATCTGCGGGAACATCTGGGAAGCAACTACCGTAAGATAGTTGCCGATGCGGGGTATGAAAGCGAGGAAAATTACGAGTATCTCCTGAAAAATGGAATGATCTCCTTCATTAAGCCGAATAACTACGAAATCTCCAAGAAGCATTCTTTCCAAGACGCAATCTGGCGCAGAGAAAACATGGCCTATGATGCGGCAACTGACAGTTATCTCTGTGCCAATGGAAAACAGGTAAAATGCGAAGGCACGAAAAAAAGAAAGAGCCGGAGCGGATACGTGATTGAGAATACAGTGTATGCGTGCCACGATTGTACGGGATGTCCGTACAAGAAGGATTGCATCAGGGGCAACAATTCCAAGCAGCCCTTGGAGCAGAGAGAGAAACATTTTGAGGTTTCAAAACGGCTCCTGGAACTGCGGGCAGAAGATGAGGAACGGATAACGTCGGAAGAGAGAAAACTGCTGAGGATGAACCGGTCGATCCAGGCTGAAGGTGTCTTTGCAGATGTGAAGGAAACTCAGTTGTTCCGGCGATTCCTGGGGACCGGGCATCTGAACGCGCTTACAGAGACTGTAATCTGCGTCCTAGCGCACAACTTCAACAAATTGCACCACAAGATCCAGAACGGAACCCAGGGCAGATATCTATTTCCCTTGAAAGAGTTGGCCTGACCCACTTGAAGAACTAAAAAGTGGCAAAAAAAGCCGCCAAAATGGACGGCTTACATTGTTGTACTCAATTTCAGGGAATTTGAGATGTTTTTTTGATTTTCCATTGAAGACTTTGAAACTGAAGAAAGAAGGGGGGCTGTTGCATGTGTGAAAATCTCACACATGCAACAGCCCCTCCATTTCCTTAGATAGCCATGTGTGCTATTTGTTGTTTTCAGCTTGCAGATCATTGACTGCGGCCACGATTTTATCGAGTCCTTCTTTTAGGAAGGAACGCGGACAGGCAACCGTCATCCTGAAATACCCGCTGCCTCCTTGACCAAAAACACGGCCATCTTCAATAAGGACCTTGTGCTTTTTTATCATCAATTCAAAGAGCCGCTCAGGGTCGCCGTATGCTCCCAAATGAATCCAAGCAAGGAAGGTCCCTTCTGGTTTCTTATAATTTGCCAGAGGCAAGTGTTTTTGGAGATATTCGACCAGAAAATCGAAATTTCCTTCGATGTATTCCATGACTTCATCGACCCATCCGTCACATTTGCTATAGGCAGTTTCTGTCAGTACCATATCAAGAGGCGGTGCGAAACTGATATAATGTTTCAGCCGTGTTTCATGATACCAAATCTTTCTCAGTTCTTCATCCCGGACAATGATTTGGGAAATGGGGACACCTCCGACATTGAACGTTTTCCCTAAAGCTACAGCTGTAATGACCTTAGGGTAATCGGTAACTGTCATAGTAGGATGATGTGTCACATCCTTTCTCGTTGCATCACAGTGCAATTCATCAGAGAAAAGAAGGACATTGTACTTTTGGCAGAGGTCAGCCACATTTTTAATTTCTTCTTCTGTCCATACACGGCCTACGGGATTATGTGGTGAGCAAAGAATCATCATGGTATTTCTAGGATCTTTGATTTTATCGGCCAGATCATCGAAATCCATACTATAGTTTTCATTTTCATTGATCAGCTGGTTGTTAACAACTTTGCGGCCATTTCCTTCAATCAATTCAGCGAAGGGATAGAAAACGGGTTCTTGAATGATTATGCCATCACCTTCTTTTGTGAAAGCCCGGATGGCAAATCCAAGTGCAGGTAGGGTACCAGGAGAGTAGAATATAGAGCGTCTTTCGATATCCCAGTTAAAACGTCTCTTATACCATCCCTGGACGGATTCAAAATAGCGGCTGCCAGGCATGGAATGCCCTAAGAACCCCTGTTTGATCCGGTTAATCAATGCCTCCTGGATTTCTTTGGCTACCGGGAATTCCATATCGGACAGCCATAATGGCTGGGCATCCTTAGGGACACGGGGATCGACGAAATCCATGAAATCCCACTTTACACAATCGGTCCCTCTTCTGTCATGCAATTCATCAAGATTCAATTTGCTCATACTTGGTTCCTCCTCATGATTTTTTTGCAAAAGCTTTCTGGTAGGCAGATAACTCTTCAGGATAATCTTCTTTTATAATTTGGTTCCAATACTCAGCACCCTTGATGCCACATCTTTCCGGAATAAAAACCGGTTCAATGCCTTTCGCAAGCTGTCGCTCGTAGTCGCGAAGGGTAGCGATACCTGGTTTATACAGAAAAGCAAGACATGCAAGGTTTACGAGAGAGAGCAGGCCGCAAAGTGCTGAAGCCATATTCCATATTAACGTAGAATGGACCAATGGACTGACAAATCCAAGTGCGACAGTAGCTGCATTGATAGCGATATTGACGGCTTTTACAATGGGTTTATCTAAGCAATCACTGAAAAAATAGTAGTAAATCCGAGACAGATACATGGAATAGGCCATGATGGTCGTAAAAGTGAAGAGCCCCATGGCAGCTGTTATGAAAAAGGAACCGAACCCTTGAACGGTTGAATTGATAGCCTCTGTGACGAAGACATCGTAGCCTCCCTGGATATGCTGCACGACATAACTGCCATCACTCGATACGACACTATAACTTTCCGTCACGAGGATCATGAGAGAAGTGGCCAAGCAAATACAGAGAGAAATAAAGACAGAAAAGACCTGAGATAAACCCGCGCGTGCAGGATGGGATACGTCGGCACATCCTGCCACCCAAGCTCCTGTACCAAGACCTGCTTCGTTCGAAAACACACCTCTGCGGACACCCCATGATATAGATGTTCCCACCATTCCGCCAAAAACTGCATGGGTACTGAACGCAGATGATACAATCAATGAAAGTACATACGGCACATGAGAAAGATTGATTAAAATAAGTAGGAGTGCAACCCCTACGTACGCAATGGACATAAAAGGTACTACTTTGTCAGCAACGCTGGCAATGACCTTTGAACCTCCAAATATCACAAAGACCAGGAGGAGTGTATATCCTATTGCGACTGTGAGTGGAGACACATCATAACTGGTCGTTACAATGGAACTGAATGCATTTGTCTGCACGCCTGCGAAGATGATCAAAAAACGACACTGACAAAACCATAGAATCCCGCCATCCAGGAAGAGCCAAGGCCTTTTTCCATGTAAAAGGAAGGGCCACCGGCATATTCACCATTGACACGGCGTTTCCATATCTGGGCTAAGGCTGATTCAATGTAAGCAGAGGCAGAACAGACAATGGCCATCGCACACATCCAGAAAACAGCACCCGGACCCCCAAACATAATGGCACTAGCAGTCCCTGTTATATTGCCTGTTCCAACCCTTCCCCCAATAGCGATAGACAACGCCTGGAAAGGGGTCAGCCCGGCCTTTCCCTTTTTATTGCGGAAAGAACAGCGGACCATTTCCTTAAAGAGGCGTATCTGAGGAAACTTTAAGGCAATAGAAAATAAAAGGCCGCAGCCCAGGGAAAATATGACCAACGTAGGTCCCCAGGCAAAATTATCAACCGCAGTGATCAATTCATCAAAAGTCACGATAGACTCATCCTTTCTCGGTATCTTTTACGATGAAGCTGCATGGAGGTTGAAAAAAAACAGCAGATAGGATATCCTGATGAGAGAACAAGTAGCAATATATTGGCATGCCAAATGCTAATATAATAATACACTTTGTGTTATTATATTGTCAAGGAGGTTTTTTATATTGGACACTATCAACTTGATCGTATCCAAAAATATTCGCAGGATCCGTAATGAAAAAAGTATCAGCCTAGAGGAGCTTTCCAAAATCAGTGGCGTCAGCAAATCTATGCTGGCTCAAATTGAACGGGGTAAAGGAAATCCGTCGCTGTCCACGCTTTGGAAGATTGCCAATGGTCTCATGGTTCCCTTTAACACGCTTGTGACACGGCCTCACTTGCCTTATGAAGTTGTGAAATTAGCGGATATCGATCCCATCATAGGTGATGCAGGGGTCAGGAACTATGTTATTTTTCCTGGGGATGGCTCCCAGCGTTTCAGTGTCTATTACATGGATATAGATCCTGGGGCTCAGTGGGAGTCTGAGATGCATATGCGGGGGACCATTGAGTTTATCACCGTATTCTCTGGGGCGTTGGAACTGGAAATAGAACATGAAAGCTTTCGCCTTTGTGAAGGGGAAAGCATCCGTTTTAAAGCAGATGTCCGTCATGCCTATAGGAATATCAGTGATAGCCGTCTCATCTTTCACAACATCCTTTACAACCCATAAGCAGCCGAAACCGATTAAAGGGTATCGCAGGATCTCAGTGGTAGACCTTTCCAGATAGTTATTATGACTTCTATAAGTTATTTCTGCTCAAATGAAAAACGGTAAATTTTGCTGTTCTTCCAACAAAGTTTGATCTGACACCCAGCTGGATGTCAGGAACGGCCGGCTGAATGCCCTGGTGGAACAATTGAGGGTGAGAAAGTGACGGAATCTCCTGTTCCTCGATTCCCTACACCTGTGCTATAATATTCTATTATCCCGGTTGATACTGGAGTAAGGTATCTGAGATCTGATTTTAATGCGGCTTTGGGGACGTGGATTAGGACGTTCCCAAAGATCGGGCGCTCTGCCATGCTCATGTTTACACAGCTTCCTAATAGGTGAAATGCTCCGGGGAAAATTTACGAAGGCCCATAGGATTTATGGAGCCGGAGAAGGGAGCCATTTTACAATGGAAAGAGAAGATTGGATCAAAACGGGTTTGGTTGCTGGAGGCGCTGTACTGGGCCTTCTGGGAGAACGGGTGGTCAAATCCAAGCTGGTGAAGAAAGCCCTGGTCAAGACCACTGCTGCGGCCCTGCGGGTGCAGAAATGCGCTGCTGAAAGCTCTGCTTCCCTCCAGGCACAGGCTGATGACATCGTAGCCGCTGCCAAGGAAGAAAACCAGAAACTGGAAGACGCGGAAGCGGCTGAAAAAGCCAAAGAAGAAGCGGCGGCTGCCGTTGTTGAAGACCAGGCCAAATAAGCTCTTTTCTTCAGGGAAAGGAGCGGAAGCCTTATGAAATTCCAAATTCAACATGAAACAGCCGGCCGTCTCCGGGTCCGCTGCCTGGCCCAGGAGGGACGGATGGTCCGTTCCTTCAGCCTGGAACAGGGAGCGGCCATCCTGGGCGGTCTGGAACGGGTCCCCGGGATCCGGAAGGTGAAGCTGTATTCCGGCGCTGCCGGGATCGCCGTGCTGTACCGTCCCGATGACCTGGGGAAAATCCGGGAAGGGATCCTCCAGGCCCTGGCCCGGCTGAACATGAACGATCCGGAACTGCGGAAAGCCACCAAGGAAAAAGCCGGAGCCCTGATGTTGAACCGGCAGTACCGGAACCGGCTGCTGACCCTCCTGGCCCGGCATTTTGCCTGCAAGTGGTTCCTGCCCCTGCCGATCCGGATGGCAAGAGGCTGGTACCATACCCTGGGCTTCATCCGCCTGGGACTGAAATCCCTGCGCCACGGCCGTCTGGATGTACCGGTGCTGGATGCTACGGCCATTACGGCGGCCATGCTCCAGAAGGACATCAGCACTGCCGGTTCCGTGATGCTGCTGCTGCGGATCGGGGAACTGCTGGAGGAATGGACCTACAAGAAATCCGTCCATGATCTGGCGGACAATATGTCCCTCCACATCGACACGGTGTGGAAAGTGGTGGATGGCACAGAAGTGGAAGTATCCCTGTCCGATGTCCAGGCCGGGGATCTGGTCAGCGTGAAAATGGGCAGCACCATCCCTCTGGATGGGGAAGTGGCCAAGGGCGATGCCATGGTGAACCAGGCCTCCATGACCGGGGAATCCATGCCTGTCCACAAGACTCCGGGGCTGACGGTATACGCCGGCACCGTGGTGGAAGACGGGGAGATCACCGTCCGGGTGAAAGGCGGCGCCGGCAGCAACCGGTACGACCGGATCGTGAAGATGATCCAGGATTCCGAAGCTTTCAAATCCAACCTGGAAAGTCGGGCCAGCCATCTGGCCGACCGTCTGGTGCCCTGGTGCCTGGGCGGGACCCTGCTCACCTATCTGCTGATCCGGAACCTGACCCGGGCCATGTCCATCCTGATGGTGGACTTCTCCTGTGCGCTGAAGCTGTCCATGCCTCTGGCGGTACTGTCCGCCATGCGGGAATGCAGCACTCACAAGATCACCGTCAAAGGGGGCAAATTCCTGGAAGCGGTGGCCCAGGCAGATACCATTGTCTTCGACAAAACCGGTACCCTGACCCTGGCCAAGCCCAAAGTGGCTGATGTGCTCTGCTTCAACGGGTACGACCGGGCCACAGTGCTCCGGTATGCGGCCTGCCTGGAGGAACATTTTCCCCATTCCGTGGCCAACGCCATTGTGCGCCAGGCGGCGGATGAAGGGCTCACCCACGAGGAAATGCACAGCAAGGTGGAATACATCGTGGCCCACGGGATCGCTTCCATGGTGGATGGGAAGCGGATCGTCATCGGGTCCGGCCATTTCATCTTCGACGACGAGAAATGTGTGATCCCCAAAGGGGAAGAAGCCCTGTACGAAAGCCGTCCGGAGGAATATTCCCATATTTACATGGCCCTGGACGGGAAACTGGTGGCCATTATCTGCATCCAGGATCCGCTCCGGCCGGAAGCGCCGGCGGTGCTCTGGGAACTGCGGAAAGCCGGCTTCAAACAGCTGGTGATGATGACCGGGGACAGCGAACGGACTGCGGCGGCAGTGGCGGCGAAAATCGGCGTGGACAAGTTCTACGCGGAAGTGCTGCCGGAAGACAAGGCCCGGTTCGTGAAAGAGGCCAAAGCCAGCGGCCACCGGGTGGTCATGGTGGGAGACGGGATCAACGACTCCCCGGCTCTGTCCGAAGCGGATGCCGGTGTGGCCATTGCCGAAGGGGCGGATATTGCCCGGGAAATCGCGGACATCACCATTTCGGCTCACGACCTGCGGCAGCTGGTGGTGCTGAAACAGATCAGCACCCTCTTGATGAAGCGGGTGAACTTCAACTACGATTTCGTGGTATCCTTCAATGCAGGCCTGATCGGCCTGGGGGTCATGGGTATCCTGCCCCCGGCCACCACAGCCCTGCTCCACAATGGTTCAACCATTGCCATCAGTCTCCACAGCATGACGGATCTGATGGAAGCGTAAAAAATGGTGTGTTGCGCGTTCTGTGCAACACACCATTTTTTTCACGGCTTCAACGGTTCCAGCACGAACCCGATCAGCTTATCCAGCAGCTGTTCCGCCGGACATCCTTCCGGGTTCAGGGACAGGGGCCGGTCTTTGATCAGGAACAGCATTTCCGTAATGGCCGTCAGGATGAAGGTGACATATTCATAGCCGTGGTCCTGCTGGGGTGTCCGGAGCTCGCCAGCCTCCACCGCTTTTACCAGCAGGCTCTGGATGTAGTCTCCCAGCCGGGTGAGCCGCTGCCAGGAATCGTCGTTCAGGAGCCCGGAGGGGGTGAGCAGTTCCTGGTACAGGATGATCATGTGCTGGTGGGGATCCAATTGACTTTGCAAAATGGCGTGGAGGTATTTCTTCAGCCGCTGGAGAGGCGGTTTTTCCTCTTTTTCGATGGATTCTTCCAACCGGTGGAGCACTTTCAGCTGGCTGTCGATAATGGACTGGTACAGGGCCTGTTTGCTGCCGAAATGATAGGAAATCAGGGCACTGTTGCATCCGGCCAGCCGGCCGATCTCCTTGATGGAAACATTGTGGTATCCCTTTTTGTCGAACAGTTCCGCCCCGGCATCCATCAGCCGCTGCATGGTTTCTTCCGAATTCCGTCTGTGCATGATTGCTCCCCTCTTTACTTAAAATAATTAGTTATGTGATTAATTTAATTATAACGCAGAAAAGGGAGGGGGTAAAGGCAAAAACACCTGTTTGCTGCCCTTCTTTTTTGCTATAATGGAAGAAGAATTTTACGAAAGGCGGAAACTGTCATGGAAACCATTTTGCTGGGGGCGGTGCTGTGCGCCCTCCTTGTTTTGATCGTGCTGCTGGTCCAGCTCCAGAAATCCCTGGGGGCCCAGGAAGAAGTCCGGGCCCAGCAGGCCCGGGAGGAGGCGGACCGGCTCCGGGACAGCCTGGACCAGAAGGTGACCCTGTCCATGAGCGTGGTCAGCGACCGGCTGGCTATGGTGAACCGGGGCCTGGGGTCCATGCAGTCCCTGGCCCAGGGCGTGGGGGATCTGAAGAAGGTCCTGACCAATGTGAAGAACCGGGGGATCTGGGGGGAAATGCAGCTGGGAAACCTGCTGGGAGACATGCTGGCTCCGGAACAGTACGGCACCAACGTGGCCATCCGTCCCCGGAGCCAGGAACGGGTGGAATTTGCCATCCGGCTGCCCGGCCGCACCGGGGATGCCCCTGTATGGCTGCCCATTGACGCTAAATTCCCTCTGGAAGACTACCAGCGGCTGGTCCAGGCCCGGGAAGACGGAGACGCCGACGCCGAAACCCTGGCCCTGAAACAGCTGGAAATCCGGCTGAAAAGCGAGGCCAGGGACATCCGGGACAAATACATCGCCCCTCCCTATTCCACGGATTTCGGCCTGCTGTACCTGCCTCTGGAAGGGCTTTTTGCAGAAGCCGTGTCCCGGCCGGGCCTCATCAGCGAACTCCAGCGGAAATACCGGGTGACCCTGGTGGGGCCCACCACCCTGGCCGCTGTGGTGAACAGCCTCCAGATGGGCTTCCGTACCCTGGTGGTCCAGAAACAGACCAGCCAGGTGTGGCGGCTGGTGGCCCAGATCAACACCGACCTGGGTGCCTTCGAAACGGCAGTGGAACGGGCGGAAAAGAAACTGGCCGAAGCCCAGTCTGCCATGGAGTCCGTGGGAGACCGTACGCGGATTCTGAAAAAGCACCTGGACCGGGCAGAAAAATTTACGAAAGCACTTGATGGAGAGGAGGAGAATAGATGACCCCTGAAGAACTGGATAAAATCCTGGCAAAGGGAGAAACAGAAACTGTAGAATTTAAATCCTGGATTAAAGCTAAAAATGAAAGAGAAAGAATCAGCCTGGCAGTTGACGAACTGATTGCCTTAGCCAATGCAAAAGGTGGAACTGTTTATATGGGGGTTGAAGATGATGGTACTATTACAGGTTGTTCAAAGTATGACACTCAGAAAATCCTTGAAGCTGTTTATGATAGAACTCGACCGCCCCTTTTCGCACAAGTGGAAGTGATCAATCATCCGGACGGGGAGGTTTTGGCGCTCCATGTTCAATCTGATGGGGTCGTTTACGCGACAACTGATGGTCGCTGCCTGAAAAGATTGGGGAAGAATTCTAAGCCTTATTACCCAGAGGAAATGAGTCATCGGTATTCCATTGATCAGATTCCGGACTTCTCAGGACAAATCTTGCCAGAAAGTACGATAGAAGACATTGATCAGGTGGAAGTTTATCGGTTGAAGCAGCAACTGAAAAACAGGGATCCGGAATCCACACTTTCTGAAATGGAAGATATTCCTTTTTTGAAAGATCTTGGTCTCGTCAAAGGAAATGGACAATCTTTCCAACTGATTTGCCCCGGAATAAACTGATTGCAGAAACGCTGCAGAGATTGAAATATGTACAGCGGACGGGACAGGGTGTGGATATTATTTTCAAGGATACCCTGGCAGTTGGTAAACCGTATCCAAGATATAAAATCTATAGTGATGCCGTTTCCTTAAAGCAAAAGAAATGATTCTTGAGTACATGGGAGAAAAAGCATCCATTACAAACGAACAGACTCGAGAATTATGTGGATTTACGAAACAGCAGGCCCGCAGTACATTGGATAAAATGAGAAAGGAAAAACTGATTGCTCTTACGGGAGCTGGCAGGGCCAGTAAATATGTCCGTATGAGAGAAAAAGGACTGAGTGAGAAGAAACAGTGAAGGCTCTTATCGGTGTATCGAGTTTTTATCGAGTCTCTTCTGAAAAAACTCGAAAAAAACTCGATAATGGCAGTGGCCGAAGCCCAGTCCGCCATGGAGTCCGTGGGGGACCGTACGCGGATTCTGAAAAAGCACCTGGACCGGGCAGAAAAATTTACGAAAGCACTTGACAATACAGTAGAGAATGAGTAAAATCGTAAGCAAGTGCTTGATGTACCTAAATAGATATACTGAATAAACTGTCCATGAAGGAACCAAGTACACAAGGCCTTTTCTTCCAGAGAGCTGCTGGGTGTGGGAAGCAGCGGAAGACCCTGTGGAATCCACTCCTGAGACGATGGGGGCAGCAACCCATCCGGCCAAGCCGTTATCCTGGAAATGAGGCTGCAGTGCAGCGAAATAAGGTGGCACCACGTGAGAGGTTCTCCCGTCCTTGACATACCCGTTTAGGGGGTCAGGCACGGGAGTTTTTATTTTATACAAGGTACCCGTGAGGGGCGAAGGAGAGACAATCATGGACAAGAAAAAAGTCATCGTGGTGGAACGGATTTCGGACAAGGGCGTGGAAATGCTGAAGGCCCAGCCGGACCTGGAAGTGGATGTAAAGTTCGACATTCCCCGGGAAGAGCTGCTGAAGATCGTAGGGGCCTATGACGCCATCATCGTCCGCAGCGTCACCAAAGTCAACGAAGAATTCTACAAGGCGGCCAAGAACCTGAAAGTGGTGGGCCGTGCGGGCAACGGGGTGGACAACATCGATATCGAAGGTGCCACCAAACGGGGAATCATTGTAGTGAACACTCCGGAAGCCAACGTGATTTCCGCTGCCGAACACACCATCGGCCTGATGCTGGCCTCCTGCCGGAACACCGTACGGGCCCAGAAGATGATCGAAAGCCGGGTCTGGGACCGGAAGAACCTGAAGGGAGTGGAACTGTACCACAAGACCCTGGGGATCATCGGCCTGGGCCGGATCGGTACCCTGGTAACCAAACGGATGCAGGCTTTTGAAATGAAGGTCATCGCCTACGATCCCTACATCCCGGATGCCCGGTTCAAACGGCTGGGTGTGGAAAAATGCGAAACCCTGGATGATCTGCTGGCCAAGGCCGATATCATCACCATCCATACTCCCAAAACGGAAGAAACCATCAACATGATCGGCAAGGAAGAACTGAAGAAATGCAAGAAGGGCGTCCGTCTGGTGAATTGCGCCCGGGGCGGCCTGTACAATGAACAGGCAGTGGCGGAAGCCATCCAGGAAGGCCAGGTGGCCAGCATCGGTCTGGACGTGCTGGTGGACGAACCCAAACCCATTTCTCCCCTGATCGGTCTGGACCAGTGCGTGCTGACGCCCCACCTGGGAGCGGACACCGTGGAAGCCCAGGACAAGGTGGGCATTTCCATTGCCCAGGAAGTGGTGAACGTGCTCAATGGTCAGATGGTGCCCAACGCGGTAAACCTGCCGGCCCTCCATCCTCAGGAACTGGAAGGGATGTTGGGATACCTGCAGCTGGGTGAATGCCTGGGCAAACTGTACTACCAGCTGGAAAAGGATCCGGTGGATAAGGTGGAAGTGGTTTATGAAGGCCCTGCCGCCAACCTGGAAACCACCCTGATCACCCGGAGCATCCTGAAGGGCCTGTTCGATCCCATCCTGAAGGAACGGGTGAACATGGTCAATGCGGAACTGGCTGCGGAAACCCGTGGGGTGGCCGTGGTGGAAGGGAAGATGAACGGGGAAGACCGGCTGAACCGGGTATCCGTGAAGATTTCCAGCGGGAACAAGGTATTCACCGCCGCCGGCATGGTGGCACCGGACGAAACGCCCCACATTACGGAAGTCCAGGGCTACCACTATGACCTGGTGCCGGAACACTACATGATCCTGGCCAAGAACGACGACAAGCCCGGGATGATCGGCCAGATGGGGACCCTCCTGGGGGCGGCTCATGTGAACATTGCCAACATGCAGGTGGCCCGGAAGCCCAAAACCGGCAACGCCATGATGATCATGACCGTGGACAGCCCGGTGGAAAAAGCCACCCTGCAGATGATCGCCGGCCTGGACGGGATCCAGAGCGCGGATTTTGTGACCCTGTAAAGAGAACGGCTGCCGCAGGCAGCCGTTCTGTCACTGGTCTCTGGTCACTAGTCACTAGCGGAAGGAAGGAACCCGGGCAGCGGGTTCCTTTTATTGAGAACGCAGCTTTCGGGCTGCGTTTTTTTGCAGCCGGCCGGGAAGGGCGGGCCTGCGGCACGCCCCTGCCTCGTTGCTGTCGGACCATGGTTTCAACGGTCGGAGAAACGGGGTCTTCGACAATGCTGTTATTGTGATTTCGCCCGGACCTTTGACCCCAACGGCGTAGGGGCTTGCCGTGGCGAGCCCATCCCGGCCTCCATTCCATCGGTTGTCCTGTATGCGGGATGACCGGGCGGGATTGCGATGCAGCCCTGGGTCATCCCTTACGGGGTACAGGCGGCTGATTTCCCTTGTCTTGTAATTCTCCAGGTCAGATGATATACTGGCAGCAGGCAAAATGTTGACAGTGCTCTTGAAGCACAGGAATCCCCGGTGTGGCCACACCGGGGATTCTGTTTATGAAAAATATTTTTCAAGGGAAATAGACAAGCTAATCAATAAATTTCGTACTAAAAATATCAAAAATCAAATATTTTTAGTACGAAATTTATTTTAGCCCCATCAAATCTGTTTCCTCGAAGAGAGTAAACCAAAAACCGTAAAGTGTAGACTAATAAAAACCTAGAAATAAGATTTTCATAAAGTATAGAAGAACACTTTTCGGCCATTTCCCTGCAGCGGTGGTACCGGTTCATCCTGCCCTGTTACAGCCTGGTGGCTATAGTCCTGTGCGTATCCATCCTATTTGGGACTTTTGTGGGATGGCAGTGAGGAGGGAGACGGCAATTGGGGCAGTCATAGGAGGCGGCAGCCCCTTATTCCAACAAAAATTCCAGGATATTCTTGTGGATGATACCATCCTGGCTCATGTCTGCCAGATCGCTGCTGATGACGTATTTGGGATAATTGTCCTGGATGGCTTTCAGATTGCCGAATTCCCGGTCCATGTCTTTGGGAGTCAGCAGATAGGCCACCTGGATATACAACTTTTCCCGTCCCTTCTGGCAGATAAAATCGATTTCCTGGTCCTTGAGTTTCCCTACCCGGACCTGATAGCCCCGGGTGCGCATTTCCAGATAGATCAGGTTTTCATACAGCTTGCTGATATCCAGTTTTTCGCTGGATTTGATGGCATTGCGCAGGCCCAGATCAGCGGCGTAGTATTTTTCCGTTGTGGTCAGCAGTTCTTTGCCTATAATATCGTAGCGGGAAGCCTGTTCAATGATAAAGGCATCCTGGAACCACTGGAGTTGGTTCAGGACCGTGGGAACCGATGTCTTCAGGCCGGCAGATGTAAGGGCCCCGCTGATTTTGCGGGCAGAACAGGGATTGCCGATGTTGTCCAGGACAAAGGCCAGGACCCTTTGGAGAGAAACGGTGTCCCGGGTCTTGTGGCGGGAAAGCACGTCCCGGAGGACCACCGCTTCGAACAGATCCCGCAGATACGTTTCTGCGGAGGCGGCGTCCGGCAGATAGAAACGTTGTGGGAAGCCCCCAAACCGGAGATAGTCCTGGAAAAGTTTTTCATCGGATTGGAAGGTTCCCTGCTGCTTCTGGAACTCCCGGGCTTCTTTCAGGGAAAAAGGATAGACCGGAATTTGGATATAACGGCCGGATAGGCAGGTGGCCAGTTCATTGGAAAGAAGGGTGGCATTGGAACCGGTTATATACAGATCGCAGTCAATATCCACACGCAGGGAGTTGATGAAAATCTGCCAGTCTGGAATATCCTGGATTTCATCAAAGAAAAGATAGAGCTTTTGGGGATGGGCCTTGGCATAGGACAGGATATCATCGTACAAACGGCCTTCCTGCGCCTTGCGGCGGGTTTGCAGAGATTCCATGTTGAACAGCAGGACTTGTTCCGGATGGCGTCCATGGTCCAGCAGCCAGTCTCTCATCTGTTTCATCAAAACGGTTTTCCCGGAGCGGCGGATCCCGGTGAAAATTTTGATCAGGTCCTGGTCCACAAAAGGAATGGCCTGTTCCAAGTAGTGTGTGCGAAGAATCATGGATTCACACCCTTTCAATAAAATTCTATATTTAACACTTTATCATATATATAAAAAACCGTAAAGTATAGACTAACAAAAAATATAAAATCAAGAGTTCCATAAAGCTTATAATCATATGAAATGATAAAATCGACTCCGTAGGGGCCGGTTCAGGACTTTTGCAAAGCAAAATGCCGCCAGAGCCGCCCGCCAATGCCCCAACAATCGGTACAGCAGGTCCGGGACGACCGGGCGGGATTGGGTTGCAACCCTGGGTCATCCCCTACGGGGTATATCAACCCAAAATACAACCTTCGTACAACCAATATTGTTTTAAATACCCATGGCAGAATTTTATTAAAAGCTATATAATATGCAAATCAAAGCATAAATATACACGGAGGGAACTGCCATGAAAAAACTGATGACTGCCATCCTGACTGCCGGACTGCTGGGGACCTGCATGGCCCGGAGCCTGGCTGCGGAACCTGTTTACAAATACGGGAACGGGGAGAAAAAAGGGAATATTTTAACTGTGGCTGTGGCCTGGAAACAGACTGCTGCCGAATACCGGGCCCTGTACCACCAGGCTTTCAACATTGCTCAGGAACGGGTGGACCAGGCCCTGGCTGCCCGGAAGCCCGGGGACAAACCCCTGTGTGTGGTCACCGATGTGGACGATACCCTGATCCTCCATCCCGATTACTGGGGCTCCCTGATTGCCACCAAACACGACGCCTTTGACGATCCCCTGTTGGATGAGCATATCAAACAGGACAAACTGACGGCGGCTCCCGGAGCCCTGGACTTTCTCAACTACTGTAAATCCAAAGGAGTGGAAGTGTTCTACGTCACCAGCCGGGACCAGGGAGAAGGCACCTACGGCTATGCCCTGAAGAACCTCCAGGACCTGTCCTTCCCCTATGCAGACAAGGACCATCTTACCGTGCTCATCGATACCTCCAACAAGGAAAAGGAACAGAAAAAAATCGCCCAGACCCACAATATTGCCGTGTATCTGGGGGACAGCCTGAATGATTTCCAGCGGGTGTACTATGTAAAGGACGTGGATCAGCGGAATGCCCTGATGGAAAAGGACAAGGACCTGTTCGGGAAAAAATTCATCCTCATGCCCAACCCCACCGACGGCCATTGGGTACGGGCCATTTTCGGGGAATCCGAACCGGCACCCACCAAGAAGAACCGGGAAACCTGGAAAAAAGCCGCCGAAAAGCAGCAGAGCCAGGTGATCCTGGAACATATGGGGAAATGAAGGCGGTCAGCTGTTAACGGTCAACGGCCTGCGGCACGCCCCTACCTCGTTGCTGTCGGACTATGGTTACCAATGGTCGGAGAAACGGGGGCTTCGGCAATGCCGTTATTGTGATTTCGCCCGGACCCTTGACCCCAACGGCGTAGGGGCTTGCTGCAGGCAAGCCCGTCCCGGCCTCCCGGCAGGGCACTACTGCAATGGACAATACGATTGTACCGGGTCCGTAGGGGCGGCAGGCCCGGCCGCCCGCAGACGGCCTGTTGTACAGCCCCTGCAGCAATCTATTTATTCAAAGTCGCTTAAAAATACGGAGAAAATCATAAAAAGATTTATCGTTTTCGTGCAAAATTAGCCTAAAACATTTGTTGTTTTCGTGTAATCCCATAGAATCCCCTGCCGCTGACCGTTGACAGAAAGGGGCTGCTGCCCATGCAACAGCCCCTTTTTCACTTCATCAGCGCCTTCACACTTTTCCTTTTGAAATATTTCCGGATCTCTTCACACAGCTTTTTTTCCGGGGTGTGCATTACCCAGTTCTTCCGGCGGACCAGGGCGAATTTTCTTGTCACCGGGGGATCCAGCCGGTAATAATGGATCTTGTTTTCATATTCCATGCAGGATTTTCCGATAAAGGTGATGCCGATGCCCATGGCCACCATGGCCCGGGTAGTGACGATGCTGTTGGTTTCGCACATGGTGCTGGGGTCCAGGCGGATGGCTTCGAAAATCAGGTCCGTCACTTCCCTCAGGGTGGAGCCTTTTTTGCAGATCAGGAAATTGTCTTCGCCCAGTTCTTCCTCCAGATCTTTCCAGGGGAACGTATCCCCTGGATTTTTTTTGCAGTAGGGATGGTTTTTGGGTACTGCCAGCAGGATTTCCTCCACCCCCAGGATATCCACCTGGTCCGGGGAAAAGGGAGAAGTGTCATGGATGGCCATCACCGCACAGTCAATGGCTTCTTCCTGGAGCATACGGCTCAGATCGATCACGTTCCCTTCGGTGATTTCCACAGTGGCTTCCGGGAATTCCGCCTTGAAACTGGGGACCACCGCCGTGAGCATTTTCAGGCACAGCTGGGAAGTGAGACCCAGGGTGATGTGGCTTTTGTTGTTCATGGAGCGGATGTTTTCGTACAGATGCTTTTCAATGGAAAGGACCCGCTGGGCCGCTTCCACATACAATTCTCCTGCGGGAGTCAGGAGCATCCGGTTCCGAGTCCTTTCAAAAAGCGGCACACCGATTTCCTGTTCCAGTTTGGCCAGGTACTGGCTCAGGGAGGATTGGGAAATGTACAGCTCTTCCGCCGCCTTGGTCATGTTCTGCTTCTGGGCGATGGTCAGGATGTACTGGAGATGACGGGTATCCATAAAACAAGCCTCCTTGCAGACTTAGAAAAAGTAAGAGTGCCTCTTAGAAAAACTATTCAAATAATCAGATAATATTAGCAAAACTGATTGCAGGAATCATTATTACATATTGGCCAGGGAAAAGCAAATTGGCTATATTGATTACAGACAATTTGAAACATTCAAAAGCGCGCGATAAGGATTGCAAGGAGGAAAAACAATGGCAACTACACCGATTGTAACAGATATGAAGGTCATCCCCGTAGCCGGGTATGACAGCATGGAAATGACTCTGAGCGGGGCCCACGCACCGCTTTTCACCCGGAACCTGGTGATTCTCCACGACAATGCCGGCCATGAAGGCATCGGGGAAATCCACGGGGGCGAATATACGAAAGAATGTCTGGACAGCTATATTCCCCTGGTGGTGGGGCAGGAAATCGGCAAATACCGTTCCATCCTGGGCACCATCCACAGAGGAGGCAAAAAAGCCGAAGGAGATGACGGGGAAGGGATCCAGACCCTGGACATTTCCAAACTGAAATTCGTGGTCCGGGCAGAATGGGCCCTGGAATGTGCTCTCCTGGACCTGCTGGGCCAGTACCTGGGTGTTCCCATGTGCGAACTGCTGGCGGAAGGCAAGCAGCGGGACAAGGTGGAAATGCTGGGGTATCTGTTCTATGTATCTGACAAGAACAAAACGGACCTGCCCTACCTGGACGAATCTGACAGCAAGGATCCCTGGTTCCGGTACCGCCGAGGCGAAATCCTTACCCACGAACAGGTGGTGGAAGAAGCCCAGATCCTCCACGAAAAATACGGCTTCCGGAACTTCAAGCTGAAAGGCGGGGTCATGGAAGGGTCTTATGAAATGGACACCTGCCGGGCTCTGAAGAAAGCATTCCCCAATGCCCGGATCAACATCGACCCCAACGGGGCCTGGAGCCTGGATGAGGCCATCCGGCTGTGCAAACCCATGGAAGGGGTCCTGAGCTACATCGAAGATCCCACCGGCCCGGAAGCGGGCTTCTCCAGCCGGGAAGTGATGGCGGAATTCAAGAACGCCGTTTCTCTCCGGGTAGCCACCAACATGATCGCCACCAACTGGCGCCAGTTCTACCATGCAGCCGCCCTGAAGGCCGTGGACATCGTCCTGGCGGATCCTCACTTCTGGGGTATGGAAGGGAGCCTGCGGATGGCAGCTCTGCTGAAGGAATGGGGCCTTACCTGGGGCAGCCACTCCAACAACCACTTTGACATCACCCTGGCCACCTTCGCTCAAGTGGGGGCTGCGGCACCGGGGAATCCGGCTCCTCTGGATACCCATTGGATCTGGCAGGATGGGCAGAACCTGCTGAAGGATACTCCCCAGATCAAAGACGGGTTCCTGGAAGTATCCAGGAAACCGGGGCTGGGGGTCACCCTGGACATGGACCGGGTCATGGAAGCCAACAAGCTGTACAACCAGATGCCTTCCCACGACCGGGACGACGCCATGGCCATGCAGTACCTGATCCCCAACTGGAAATACGACTGCAAGAAACCCTGTCTGGTGCGGTAAGAGAAAAGGGGGAACCTATCCATGAGCTTTGCGGCCTTTGTCGGCTTTGCGATGATGATCCTCATCACCACACTGCTGCTGAAAAAGAAAGTCAGTACTCTGTTTGCCTTCACCATCATCCCCATTATCGGGGCCTTCCTGCTGGGGGCCAACGTAAAGGAAGTCTGCGATTACGTGAAATTCGGCCTGGGCAAGACCCGGGACCTGATGTTCATCATTTTCTTCTCCCTGCCTTATTTCTCTCTGATGAATGAAGTGGGACTGTTCGACACCATGGTGGAATTCCTGCTGAAGCGGACCAAGCTCAGCGTCACCATTGTGATGATCATTACCGTGTTCGTTTCTCTGATTACGGAAATCGACGGCAGCGTAACCTCCACCTATCTGGTGACCGTGCCCATGATGCTGCCTCTGTACAAGAAGCTGAAGATCGATCCCAAATGTCTGCTGCTCCTGTGCTCCGCCACCATGTGCGCCCTGTTCATTACGCCCTGGAACGGCCGTACCCTCCGGGCAGCCACCCTGCTGGACGGGATTCCCGCTCCTCAGAACTACATTTTCGTCCACATGCTGCCCCTGATGCTGATCTACATTGCCATGTGCCTTGGGCTGGCTGTGCTGCTGGCCCGGTTCCAGATGAAGAAAGGCGCCGGCCAGGTGGATGAAAGCGTCATCATGGAAGACCTGGAAAAGAAAGACCAGTCCGAACTCCGGCGGCCCAAACTGTTCTGGTTCAACCTGCTGCTCACCGTGCTGCTGATTGTGGGCCTGAGTGTGGTGCCTGCTCCCGGCTATGTGATCTTCGCCCTGGGCCTGGTCATCGCCCTTACCGTGAACTATCCGGATCTGAGCCTCCAGAACCAGCTGCTGAAGAAGTACTCCAAAGAAATGTATTCCACCGCCTGCGCCGTGTTCCTGTCCGGCGTGGTGGTAGGGGTCCTGTCCAAGAGCGGCATGATGGACGCCATGGTCCAGTTCCTGGTGGGCATCATCCCCAGCGTCCTGGGACCCTGGGTGTACCTGATCATCGCCATCTTCAGTGCTCCGCTGATGCTGATCTTCACCAACGATATCTGGCAGTATGCCCTGGTGCCCATTGTGGCCGGGGTCAGCGCCAACTACGGCGTGCCCAAGGAAATCGTGGTCATGACCCTTCTGATGAACATGGGGGCCATGGTTTCCCCGGTGGCCCAGCCTCAGATTTACCTGGCCTGCGACCTGGCGGACCAGACCGAGCTCCAGGATTATGTGAAGTTCTCCTTCGCTCCTTTGTGGATCATGAACATCCTGTGGCTGGTGGCCGGCTATGCCCTGGGCATCTTCCGGTGATCTTCCATCGCCAACAATGTATCAAAACCATACATCCTTGGAAACCAACAGACCCAAAGGGCCGCCCCTGCGCGGGAGCGGCCCTTTGGGTCTGTTTTACGTCCTGCACTTCACTCTTATCTTTTCTCTGCACTCTTTACTCTTTACTCTGCACTTTAGCCTTGGCTTTCTTTATCCAGTATTCCCGGGCCTGTTGGATGAACAGCTTTTCTGCCTGATTCAAAAAAGCTCCTTTGGGATAACTGACCGCCACGTTCCAGTGGAGGGGCTTTTCAAAGGCATAATACCGGATCCCCTGTTCAAAGCCCCGGGTGGTGGATTCCGCCACAATACCGCAGCAGATTCCCGCTCGGACCATTTCCAGGATGGTGGCCGGATTGGCGGTGTCAAACAGGATCCGGGGCACCATCTGCCGGGCCCGGAACAGTCGGTCCAGCACCGGACGCATGGTGGTCTGCTTCCGCAGCAGGATTATGGGACGGTCCTTCAGGGCCAGGAGAGGCAGACGGGGACGCTGTCCCTCTGCCGCCGGCAATTCTCCTTCCAGCTTCCAGTCTTCCGGTACTGCAATGAGGATATCCTCTTCATACAGGTCTTCATATTCATTGTCGTCCCGCTGGCTCCCGAACAGAGTCATGAACCCCAGATCCAGATCCCCGGCAGTGACCAGCTTCTGCATCTGGAACACGTTCAGTTCATAGGGGACCACCACCAGGTTGGGATATTCCTTGTGGAAAGCCGGGTACACATGGATGAACATGTCCGGCCCCCGGACGGGAGTCATCCCCACCCGGATGGTTCCCGTGTATCCGTGGGTCAGGTCGCTGATCTGGCTGTAGGTGTTCTGCTTCACCCGGAGCATTTCCCGGGCCCCTTCCAGGTAGATTTCCCCGGCCCGGGTAGGGCCCCAGTTTACCTTGCTGCGCTTGAAAAGAGGCGTCCCCAGCTCATGTTCCAGGTGGAGCAGCTGCTGGTTCAGGGCCGACTGGGTCAGGAACAGCTTTTCCGCCGCCTTGGTGATGCTCTTTTCTTCTGCAATTTTCAGGATGTGTTCGATTAGTCTGGTATCCATAAGTGGAAAGGACCTCCCCGCTGGTAAGACTTAGAAAAAAATTTAAGGATTCTCTGTCGATATATTAAGTGTACATCTACATTATAGGGCAATATAATAAACGTAACAAGGTGTTACGGAAAATTCAGACAGTTGCTTTTTTACTGGTTATTCTTGCATCAATCAATTTTCATAGAACTTTGAGGAGGGAAGATCATGCTGAAAAAAATGTTGTGTGCAGGGCTGGCAGCAGCTCTTCTGGTGGCCGTCACCGGCTGCGGCGGATCCAAGGACAAGGGGAGTGCCGGGACCAAGGCCAAGTGGCCCAAGAACGTGGAAGTGGTGGTTCCTTACGGTGCAGGCGGGGATACGGACTTCAATGCCCGGCTGCTGTCCCAGAAGCTGAGCAAGAAACTGGGAACCAACATTGTGGTTTCCAATATCAAAGGCAACGGGGGCGCCACCGGATCCCGGAAAGTCAAGGACGGCAAGAAGGATGGCAGTATCCTGCTGTTCAACCATACGGGCTTTGTAGTGAACAAGGCCAGCAAGGCTTCTGATTTCGGGTTTGATGATTTCTCCTTTGCTTCCATCGTAGGGCTGAACCCGGGGAACGTAATCGTGGTGAACAAGAAACTGGGAGTCAATTCCCTGGCAGACTTGAAAGCCTATACGGAACAGCATCCGGATGAACTGAAAATCGCCGTACAGACTGGTGCCACTTCCTACGTCATCGCTTCCCAGCTGGTGAAACAGGGCTTCAAACTGAAAATGGTGGATGCAGGAGCTGCGGCTTCCCGGCTGACCGCGCTGCTGGGCGGTCATGTGGACGTTATCTTCTCTCCCTACGGCGGGGTCAAGGACTACATTGCTAAAGGGGAAATGGTTCCGCTGGCTATGGATGGGGAAAATGATCTGGTGGTTCCGGACAAGAACATCAATGTGAAGACCATCAAACACCAGGGCTTTGATGCCTACGTGCCCTTCTACTACTTCGTGGCCTTCCCCAAAGGCACCGACCAGGCTCTGATCGATTCCTTCAATGCGGCGGCCAAGGACATCATCGAAAACGACAAGGATTACCAGAGTAAAATCTACAACATGTACTTCCAGAAACCCACCTTCCTGCCGGGAAGCGACGGACTGGCCAAGTTCAATGCCTATGAAAAGGTTCTCCAGAGTGTCCAGTTCACGGAAGTTGCCAAGAGCAACTGACGGAGACAGGAACCCTGGGTGAAGGGAAACAAAGCTGGCGCCGGTTCTGCAGGGAATCGGCACCAGCTTCTCCATTTACGAAAGGAAAGAATATGGGTACAAAAAAGATTGCGGAATACACCATCGATCTGGTCCTGCTGGTGGTGGGCATCGCCCTGGCGGCAGCGGCCCAGAGTATCTCCCCAGGATCCTCCATCGGCATCGGAGGGGATTTCATGCCGAAGGTCTGCACAAAGATCTGGATCTTCATCAGTCTCTGTCTGCTGCTGTGGGAAAAATTCACGCCGGATGATCACCAGAAAGGCATCACTGCCGATCTGAAATGTCTGGGACTTACCTTTCTTGCTCTTTTCCTCTATATCGTCCTGCTGGATACCCTGGGATTCGTGATTTCTTCCATTTTGTATATGGCAGCTCAGATGCTGATCTTCATTCCCCTGGAAAGCCGGAACCGGAAACACTATATGATGATCGGAATCCTGGCCATCGTAGTGCCCCTGCTGATCAATGAAATCTTCGAAGAAGTCTTTTCCCTGATCCTGCCTGCCGGGATCCTGTTCTAAGGAGGCTGTTATGGTTGCTGAAGGCATTTTATCCGTACTGAATCCCACAACCCTGCTGATCATCCTGGTAGGGGTTGTCGTGGGGATCATCTTTGGGTCCATTCCCGGGCTCACTTCCACCATGGCGGTGGCCTTGTGTCTGCCCATTACCTTTGGGATGTCGCCCCTTAACGGGATTTCCATGCTGATTGCCCTGTATGTGGGAGGCACTTCCGGCGGTCTGATTTCCGCCATCCTGCTGAAAATCCCCGGCACACCCTCTTCCGTAGCCACCACCTTTGACGGGGCGCCCATGGCGGAACGGGGCGAAGGGGGCCGGGCCCTGGGCATCGGCATTTTCTACTCCTTCCTGGGAACCATTCTTTCCATGGTGGCTCTGTTCTTCATTGCTCCGCCTCTGGCGAAAGCTGCTTTGAAGTTCGGCCCCATTGAAACCTTTTCCATCTGTCTCTTCGCGCTGACCATGATTGCTGCCATGATTTCTGACAACCCGTTCAAAGCGGTGATGGCCGGGGTCTTCGGCATCGTGATTTCCCTGTTCGGGATTTCCGACATCACCGGTTCCGCCCGGTTCACTTTCGGAATCCCGGAACTGGAAAACGGATTTTCCCAGCTGCCAGTGATGATCGGGCTTTTTGCCACGGCTGAAATCCTGAAAGCAGCCGCAGAAGGGGTGAAAGCCAAAGAAGGCCAGATCCTGGAATACAAAATCAAAGGCTTTGGGTTTACCCTCCAGGAATTCAAGGACCAGTTCGTGAACTTCATCCGGTCCGCCCTGATCGGCATCGGCATCGGCATCCTGCCGGGAATCGGCGGCGCTACGTCCAATATCGTGGCTTACAGTGTGGCCAAACAGCAGAGCAAGCATCCGGAAAAATTCGGTACCGGCTGCATGGATGGCATTGTGGCTTCCGAAACCTCCAACAACGCCTCCATCGGCGGGGCTCTGATTCCTTTGCTGACCCTGGGAATCCCCGGGGATACGGTAACCGCTATTATCCTGGGCGGCCTGATGCTCCATGGCATCATCCCCGGTCCTCTGCTGTTCCAGCAGAGCGGTGAACTGGTCTATGGGTTGTTTGCTGGTCTCATGGTGGCTACAGTAGTGATGCTGGTGGTGGAATACGGGGGCATCCGGGCCTTTGTCCGGGTCCTGGACGTTCCCAAATACATCCTGTTCCCCATTATCTTCGTCCTGTGCGTGGTGGGGACCTACGGCACCAACCACAATATGTTCGATGTTTGGACTTCCCTGGTGTTCGGGGTCATCGGCTACTTCATGAGCAAGTACAAATATCCCCAGGCTCCCATGATCTTGGGCCTGGTGCTGGGGAAAGAAGTGGAACAGAACCTGATCCGGGGCATGCAGTACACTGACGGCAACTTCCTGCGGTTCTTTGAATCCCCCATTGCCGCCGTGTTCCTGACCATTTCCATCGGGGTCATCCTGTGGGCAGTGATCAAACAGGTAAGACGGAGATTCTGCAAAGCATAAAATTCTATTGCAACAAAATAAAAAGCTGTGAAAACGGCTGACCTTGGATGGTCGGCGGTTTCCACAGCTTTTTTTGTCTTGAAGAAGAGAACAACGCTGTTTTGTGTTCCGATTTATGGACGTAAGACAATCCTTATCAATCATTCAGTAAAAAGGAAGTCATTTCCGTCAAAGTGTTCTGCCGTAAGATAGGTTTCGATTTTTTGCTTTTCAAATAACAGGATGTTCTTTATGGTATCGGCTTTTTTGCTGTTCATGCGAAATGAAGGCGCACTTACACTTAAAGCCGCTACAATTTGTTTGTTTACGCGCAGGGGAGTGGCAAAACAAGTTAAGTAATTTGAGGATTCTTCATTTTCCGTAGCGATTTGTGTATTTCGGATTTCGTGCAGCTCTTTTTCCAAACGTACAAAAGAAGTAATGGTATGTTCCGTTAATGCCTTTAATCCATAAGGATAAAGTTTCTTGACTTCTTCAATGGAATGATCGCTCAGAAGGGCTTTTCCCAAAGCCGTGCAGTAGGCTGGCAGCCGTTTTCCCACATGGGACATTAAGCGGATGGCTTCTTTATTGTCAATCTTTGCGATATACAGGACTTCTCCCTTGTCGAGAATCCCCAACTGACAAATTTCGTCCACTTGTTCTACCACAGAACTCATTTCTTCACGAATAAACTGCATAATGGTTCGGTCATTCGTATAGGATTCTCCTACACAGAAGGCACTGATTCCAATACGGTATTTTCCACTGGCAGAATCCTGTAAGATGAATTTCCTCTGGCAGAGAGTCCGGACAACAGGAAACAGAGTGCCTTTGGCTGCATGAATGTTTTCGGCAATTTCAGAGAGGGTGAAGCCTTCCGAATTGGCCGCCAGCAGTTCCAAGATATCCAGTACTCGCGCGGTAGGTCGATGAATCTGGAATTGGCTTGATTCAACCATCATGTTGCCTCCTTTTCGAGAAAGAGTTCGTATATTCGTACGCAAATTTATTATACCATGTTTTGTCTGCTTTTCTCCTCTTTTTGTGAAGAAGAAAAAGAAAAAATTCGTAAATCAAGTTGACGTTTGAAAATGCGAATGGTATGATGACGCCATAAAGTTTGTATATACAAATTAAGACGAGAATACGAATAAACAAATAGGGAGAGTACAAGTTATGAAAATTTTGCAGAATGTTAGGAAAGTACCTGCGGGAATGATGGTCGTTCCAATGGTCCTTGGTTCTCTGATCAATACGTTTGTACCGGAAATTGTGAAAATTGGGTCTTTTACAACAGCTACCTTTACCAGCGCAGGGACAGCAACTGCTATTGGTATCCAGCTCTTTTGCCTGGGTACTACGCTTCAATTAAGTGATATGCCAAAAGTCTTGAAGCGCGGAGGACTGCTGTTGATTGCTAAATTTATTATCGGAGCTGCGATCGGCATTGCAATTGGCATGCTTTGTGGCAAGGCGGGATTTTTGGGATTGACGACCCTGGCGGTGATCAGTGCCGTCACGAATTCCAATGGATCCGTTTATCTGGCTTTAATGACGGAATATGGAGATGAAACGGATTGTGCCAGCATGGCATTGCTTTCCATTAACGATGGACCGTTCCTGACGTTGGTTGCCATGGGGGCTTCCGGGCTGGCCAATATCCCTCTTGTGGCTTTAGTGGCTGCTGTAGGCCCCTTGCTGATGGGGATGATCCTGGGAAATTTAGATAAGGAGATTCCAAAGTTTGTGGCTCCGGCAGGGACGATTTTGATTCCCTTTGTTGGTTTTTGCTTGGGTGCAGGGATAAAATTAACAAATCTGGTCAAAGGAGGATTTGGTGGGATTTTACTTGGGTTGATTTGCTGCTTAGTAGGAGGAATCTTTATTGTGGCCTGTGAACGGTTCATTGGGCACAGACCAGGATATGCGGCATGGGGCGTTTCTACCACGGCCGGCAATGCTGTGGCCGTCCCTGCAGCTGTTGCGCTGATTGATCCGGCCTGGGCTCCCTATGAATCTGTTGCGACGGCTCAAGTAGCTGCGGCTGCAGTGGTGACTGCCATTATGGTACCTTTTATTACGTCCTGGTGGGCCAAAAAGTACGGATGCCCCAAATATCCACTGGCCGGGCAGGACTTCGGTAAAGAAAATGTTATTTAAGAGGAGAGGAAAAGTATGGTAAACGCAGTTGTTATTGATGCGAAGGACAACGTGGCTGTGGCGATCGAACCGTTAAAAAAAGGCTCAAAGGCCAATATCCGGTTCCAAAATGGAAAAGAAGCATCATTGGCGGTTACGCAGGATATCCCGATTTATCATAAATTTGCCATCCGCGATATTCCACAGGCCCAGCCGGTTGTGAAATATGGTGAGCATATTGGCATTGCATCCTGCGATATCCATCAAGGGGACTATGTACATGTCCACAATGTGGGCAGCCATAGGGAAAATCTGGAAGCGGAAGTTTAAAAGGAGGAAAGCAATGATGCAAACATTTCATGGATATAAAAGACCTGATGGACGGGTTGGAATCCGAAACTATGTTTTGATTTTGCCGGCCAGTGTCTGTGCCTCTGATACAGCACGCCTGGTGGCACAAAATGTGAAGGGAGCCGTAACGTTCAACAATCAGCTGGGCTGTTCTCAGGTACCCAGCGATCAGCAGCTGACCATGGATGTTATGGCGGGGTATGCGGCCAATCCCAATGTTTATGCCACTGTTGTGATTTCTCTGGGCTGTGAAAACTGCCAGATGGATCTGGTAGTCGATGCCATTAAGCAAAGAACCAATAAGCCCCTGGCGACTTTTATCATCCAGGAAAACGGAGGAACCATTAAAACCGTAGAGAGAGCAACCCGTGCTGCGAAAGAGTTTGTCCAGGAAGCTTCCTTGCTGCAGAAAGAGGAATTCCCCCTGTCTGAACTGATTTTAGGGACAGAATGCGGAGGCTCCGATCCCACCAGCGGTCTGGCATCCAATGTCCTGATTGGGGAAGCCAGTGACCGGATCGTAGATTTGGGAGGCACGTCCATCTTATCAGAGACCACGGAGTTGATCGGGGGCGAACATATTCTGGCCCGGAGAGCGAAGACTCCTGAAGTCAAAGAGAGAATTTTTGAGATCGTCCATCGGTATGAAAAAGCCCTGCAGCTTGTGGGGGAAGAAGTCCGGGAAGGGAATCCTTCTCCTGGGAATAAAGCGGGGGGAATCACCACTCTTGAAGAAAAATCCCTGGGCTGCATCCATAAATCCGGACACCGCCAATTTACCGAAGTCTATGATTACGCTAAACAGGTAGAGAGCAAAAAGGGCCTAGTGATTATGGATACCCCCGGGAATGATCCTTCTTCCGTGGCGGCCATGGTTGCCGGCGGTGCACAAATCGTTGTCTTTTCTACGGGACGGGGAACGCCTACCGGAAATCCCCTGGCGCCTGTGATCAAAATTACCGCCAATAAGATTACCTACAGGAACATGGAAGACAATATCGATATTGATGCCAGCCCATTGATTTATGGAACCAAAACGCTGGAGGAGATGGGAGACGAAATTCTGAAAGAAATCCAGGAAGTGGCAGATGGAAAGTATACTAAAGCGGAATCTCTTGGGTATACGGAAATGGCTATCGCCAGAGTCTGCAATTTCGTGTGATTGCCAAGGAATCATTTCGTGGCAGCAATTCAAAAGAAGGGACAAGTGATTGGGATGAAGAAAGCAGAAATTTTAACGCCGGTGGTAACCGCTTTTGATGCAAAGGGAAATATTGATGTAACCGCAAACCAGAAAATTTATGAATACCTGATCGGAAAGGGTATTGATGGCCTTGTGGTCATGGGGAGTACGGGCGAGTTCTTCAGCATGACGAAAGAACAAAAAAAGCAGCTGATCGATGTTGCCTGCCAATATGCGGATGAGACGAAAGTCTTGATCGGTACAGGCGGGATGGTGGCCGATGAAACGGTCGAACTGTCCAATTATGCCCTGGCAAAAGGCGCCCATGCAGTGATGATTGTCAGCCCGTATTATTTCAAATTTTCCCAGGAGACTCTGGAAACCTATTATGGAAATCTGGCCAGCCAGATCAATGGGAACATTTATATTTATAATTTCCCGGCACGTACGGGCTATGATGTCTCTCCGGAAGTGACGCTGCGGCTGGCGAGAAAACATGCCAACATCGTGGGGTATAAAGATACTGTGACAGAAATGGGCCATACACGGAAATTAATCGATTTGCTGCGGCCGGAATTCCCAGATTTTGTCGTTCTTTCCGGCTTTGAGGAATTTATGGCGCATAATGTGATCAGCGGCGGAAACGGGTGTATTGGGGGTCTGTCCAACGTTTGTCCGGAACTGTTCCATGGATTGGCTCAGGCGTTAAATGAAAAGAAATTTGATGAAATCATCAAGTATCAGAAAATTGTGGACCAGGCAATGGAACTTTATGAAATCGGGGATCCATTCATTCCCATTTTAAAAGAAGCCATGGTCCAGAAGGGAATTCTGACAAACAATTGGTGTACGGTTCCCATGCCAAAAGTAACGGCTGATCAGTGTGAAAAAGTGAGGGTATGGCTGAAAAAAATGCCTTTTTGATTAAGAAATGCAGGTCCAAATATAGTTCTGTTTTGGTAAATTAAATATGAAAACAAGAGTGTGAGGAGAATACCCACACTCTTGTTTTCATTTTACAAGCATTTAGAAAAAAGAAAATTTCATGTATTTATACAAAGAAAGAAAATAATTTCGTAAAATCCAGGATAATTTGTGCTAAAACTGTTAAAACACGAACAATAAATTTATTATAATAAAAACAGTTCGAAAATATATTGAACTTTTCCTTATACAGTGCTAAACTTGTACACAATCCAACCAGTTCTCTACCGTAATAAAGAAAAACTGGAAGGCGCGGAAACAGACAGCGCAGGATGGAAGCAAAGTGTGGTCTGAATGGTTCAAAAGGGGAGGGGTATGTATGATTCCGAAGATTGCGGCGTTGAACGGGGGAACACTGGATTCCCTGGTGCTCAGTGTTTCTTTGCTGGGCATTCTGCTGATTGTGGGTACCATGGTCCGCCTGAAAGTGGGCCTTCTGCGCAAATATCATGTACCGGCCTCTTTGGTGGCCGGGCTGATCGGGTTGGCATTGGGGCCTTTTTTCCTGGGTGTCATTCCCAAGGAAATCACGTCTTCCTGGGCCGGATTTGCCGGACGGCTCATCACTTTTGTGTTTGCTCCCATGCTGATGTTCAACAGTGTCCGCAGCGGTAAGGGAACTGTGAAAAAAGTGGCCAGTACCATTTCCTTCGGATGGATGGTTTCTCTGGCCCAATATGCTATCCCCATGCTTCTCAGTGCCCTGATCCTGATTCCGCTGTTCCATGTGGATCCGCTGTTCAGTGTCATTGTGGAAGAAGGCTGGCTGGGCGGTCATGGTACGGCTGGGGGCATGGCCCAGGTGTTTGAAGAACTGGGATGGGCGGACGGTGCCTCTCTTTCCATTACTTCTGCTACAGTTGGACTGATCTGGGGCATCCTCAGTGGCATGATCCTGATCAATATTGCCGTACGGAAAGGCTGGACCCATTATTTCCACGATAAAGCATCTCTGAAAGCGGAGGCCACTGAAGTCTATCCGGAAGAGGAACGGCCGGCAGTGGGGCGGGCCACCATTGAAAATGGGGTCATCGATCCTTTGGCTTTCCATTTTGCCATTCTTTGTGTGGCTGTTTATCTGGGATGGATCGGGAAAAAACTGATTGACACCTATCTGCATATTTCCATTACCTGGTATGTTACGGCCCTGTTTGCTGGTCTGCTGATGCGGAAAGTCATGAACCACACGCCCTGGAAGGATTGCCTGGACCGGGGCATCATGAGCCGGATTCAGGGCATTTGCCTGGAGCTGCTGGTTACCGGAGCTGTGGCGTCTGTGAATATTCCAGTGGTTGTAAAATTTGCCGTGCCGCTGATCATCCAGCAGGGTGTGATGATGGCAGTGATGTTCTTCGGCCATATCTGGTATGTGCGGCACTTCTACGGAGAAGACTGGTTTGAATACAATATGCTCCACTATGGAGAAGCCACCGGGGTGTTTGCCACAGGCATGCTGCTGCTGAAGACCTGTGATCCGGAACTGAAATCCAATGCACTGGAAATCCTGGCACTCTCCAGTCCCTTCAGTGACTGGGCCATCGGCGGCGGAGTATTGACCGCCATGATGCCCTACTGGGTGATGAAATACGGATACATCAACTGTACCATTGCTACCACGGCTCTGGCACTGGTTCTGGCTTTTGTCCCCAAAGTCCTGGGTACCTGGCATCCTTTTGCAGAATATGCACCTGAAAAAGCCAAGGCTCCGGAAGGGGTTGCTGTGGCGGCCATGGCCAAGAACTGAAAGCTTGTCCTGATTTGATCCAGAACTGCATAGAGGGGGAAAAAACGTATGTGTACAGCAGAAAAAGAGAATGAACTTGGAGAAGCATCCCGTATCCTGGAACATCCGATCCTGGGAGAACAGAACATCGGAAAGAAAATCGTGGAATTCACTTTTGACGGAAAGACTCTGAAAGGGTATGAGGGCGAGCCCATTGCGTCTGCCCTGAAGGCTGCCGGGGTCCAGATCCACCGGTATACCCAGAAAAAGCACAAGCCCCGGGGCATCTTCTGTGCCATTGGCCGCTGTACGGACTGTGTCATGATTGTGGACGGCAAACCCAATATCCGTACCTGCATGACGCCGCTGAAGGCGGGAATGGACGTGAAGACCCAGTATGGAGTCAGTCCGCTGCCTTTCGATCAGCAGAAATGAGGCTGCAGGGGTTACAGGAAAATTCGGATTCAGCAGATGGGAGAGATGAAGATGCAAATGACACGATATGATCTGGTGATTGTAGGCGCTGGTCCTTCTGGTCTGTCCGCTGCCATCGAAGCAGCCAAAAAGGGCTTGGATGTGGTTGTTCTGGATGAAAATGCACGGCCTGGGGGACAGCTTTTCAAACAGATCCATAAATTTTTTGGGTCCAAGGAACACAAAGCCAAGATCCGGGGCTTCCGGATCGGGGAAGAACTGCTGAAAGAAGCAGATGCCCTGGGTGTCCAGGTAAAACTCAATGCCACGGTAATCGGTCTGTACCGGGACAAAGAAGTGGTCTATCGGATGGATGATGCCATACATCATATTAAAGGGGACACGGTAATCATTGCCACTGGAGCTTCGGAAAACATGGTTCCTTTTGATGGCTGGACCCTTCCGGGAGTCATGGGGGCCGGTGCAGCCCAGACCATGATGAATCTGTATGGAGTACGTCCGGGAAATAGAATCCTGATGCTGGGGTCCGGCAATGTGGGACTGGTGGTCAGCTTCCAGCTGCTCCAGGCAGGCTGCGAAGTGGTGGCTCTGGTGGATGCGGCACCTAAAATCGGCGGCTACGGTGTCCATGCAGCCAAGGTGGCCCGGACTGGGGTTCCCTTCTATACCAGTCACACCATCCTGAAGGCGGAAGGCAAGGAACATGTGACAGGGGTGACCATTGCGGAAGTGGACAGCCATTTCCAGTTCATTCCCGGAACGGAGAAACATTTCGATGTAGATACCATCTGTGTGGCCGTTGGGCTGTCTCCCATGTCCCAGCTGTTGAAAATGGCGGGCTGTGAGATGGAAGACAATCCAAAACGGGGCGGCCAGGTTCCCATCTGTGATGAATATGGACGGACTTCCATTCCCGGTCTGTTTGTGGCAGGAGATGTATCCGGTATCGAAGAAGCCAGTTCGGCCATGATCGAAGGCCGGATGGCCGGAGAATTGGCGGCGGAATACTTGGGGTACACTACGGAAAAGGAAGAGACGGAAAGTCTGGAAGGGCTGGACAAAGCCCTGGATGGACTGCGGCAGGGAATGTTCGCTCCCAGGAACCGGGGCAAGACCATTACCGAAACGGAAGAAGGCATCCCCATTTCCACTACTTTATTGAAGAAAGGGTATGTGACTGACGAGGAAATCACCCGCTTCCCTGGGGTAACGGAAAAAGAGGAGATCCATCCGGTAATCGAATGTACCCAGAATATTCCCTGCAATCCCTGTCAGGATGTATGTCCCAACCACTGTATCAAGGTAGGAGACAACATTACGGCTCTTCCCTGTCTCAGTGCAGAAAAACGCTGTACGGGATGCGGTCTTTGTGTGGCCAGCTGTCCTGGTCAGGCCATTTTTCTGCTGAAGGAAGACAAGTCCGAGGGAACTGCGGAAATCACTCTTCCCTATGAATTCCTGCCTTTGCCCAAGAGCGGGGATAAAGGGATGGCTTTGGGCAGAAACGGGGAAACAGTCTGCACGGCGGAAGTGGTTGCCGTAAAGAGCAGCCCTGCCTATGACAAGACCAGTCTTCTGACCATGAAAGTCCCTCTGGAATATGCCATGAAGGCACGGTTCTTCAAAAAGGCGTAACGGACGGAGATCAACCGGAACAGGAAAGGACTGACAGGATATGGGAAAAATCATTGATCGTTCCAGAGATATTGGAGAATTTGTTCCGCAGCCGGATGATGACATGATTATCTGCCGCTGTGAAGAAGTCACCAAGGGAGAAATCCGGCGGGCCGTCCATGAAGGACTGTATACCATTACAGAAGTGCGGCGGTTCCTGCGCTGCGGCATGGGGCTGTGTCAGGGCCAGACCTGCGCCAAGCTGGTTAAAGGCATCATAGCCAGAGAACTGGGAGTCAGCCCGGCAGAGCTGGAACCGGCCACCAGCCGGGCTCCCATGCGTCCTCTTGAAATGGAAGTCTTTGCACGGGAAACAGGGGAGGCGGAAAAATGATGAGTACGGCAGATGTAATCATTGTGGGAGCCGGCATTGTGGGAAATTCCACGGCCTACTATCTGGCTAAACGAGGATGCAGTGTCATAGTCCTGGAAGGGGACAAAAATGTGGGAAACGGTGCGTCTTCCCGAAACGGAGGGGGCGTCCGCCAGTCCGGACGGGATGCCAGGGAACTGCCTCTCATGCAGTATGGAGTGAAGAATATCTGGCCTCATATTTCTGAAGAACTGGGATATGACTGCGAATATCATCAGGATGGGAACCTGCGGCTGGGGAAAACGGAAAAACATCTCCAGATCCTGAAAAAACTGGCAGATTCCGCCTGTGCCTGCGGTGTGGATGTAAAAATGATTGACGGAGATGAAGTACGGGCCATCAATCCGTATCTTTCCGAAGAAGTCATTGGAGCCAGCTGGTGTCCTACTGATGGACATGCCAATCCCCTGTCTACCACACTGGCCTTTTATATGGCGTCCAGAAGATTGGGGGTCCGGTATTACAGTGGAGATAAAGCAATTCAATTGAGGAAAATCAAGGGACATATCCGTCAGGTGATTACGGAAAGCGGAGCTGTCTATGAAGGGGATACAGTGCTCCTGGCCGCTGGATACGGAAGCCGGGCCCTGGCTGCCACTGTAGGCATTGATGTCCCCATTGAAGTGAATATCATCGAAGCTCTGGTCACGGAAGCGGAGCCTCATATGTTCAATCAGATGCTGGGGACGGCCGAAGCGGATTTTTACGGACATCAGACCAATCATGGATCCTTTGTATTCGGTGGAGACTGCGGGTTGGAAGGGTTTACGGAAGACCCCATAGACCGCCCCAACTCCAAGAGCAACTGCAGTATTACCGCTCCCTGTGTCTGCCGGGGCATCATGAAATATTTTCCGGATCTGGCCAAAGCCAAAATCGTCCGGACCTGGGCCGGAGAAGAAGACAAATGTGTGGACCTGGTTCCGGTACTGGGGAACGTGGAAGAAGTCCCCGGTCTGATGCTGGCCTGCGGATTTACCGGCCATGGCTTTGGCATCGGCCCGGCAGTGGGCAATCAGCTGGCAGAGCTGGTTACGGAAAACAAGACCGAAGTGGATCTGTCCGCTCTCCATTACAACCGGTTCGTGGCGAAGATCTGAAGAAATGCTTTACAAAGTGTGCAGCATGGAAGTTGGCTGCACACTTCTTTGTTGGCAGTGATTTCTTCAAATGGCGGTTTCCTGTTCTGGCAGAGTCTCTTTCCATGACTGTCGGTACCCGTTATAATAAAATCGACAGTGACGAAAGGAAGGGACCCGTTATGGAACAGAAAAAAGGGACTGCAGGAAAACTTTCTTACAAGGATATTGCCTATGACCGGATCAAGGATGCCATTTTATTCAACCGTTTCCGGATTGGCGCCATTTATTCTCAGGAAAGCTTGTGCCGGGAACTGGGTATCAGCAAAACACCTCTGCGGGAAGCTCTGTTGGAACTCCAGACTGATGGGTATGTGACGTTCTGCCGGGGCAGAGGAGTACTGATCCAGCCGGTATCCTTTGAAAAAGCCCATGATATCCTGGAAGCACGGATGACCATGGAACCCATCTGCGCCCAGCTGGCAGCCCAGCGGGCCAATGAAGAAGACCGGCAGGCAATGGACAGCCTGCTGACTTCTCTTCAGGAAGGCCTTCCTTCAGAAGATGGGCAACGGCTGTACCGAATCGACCACAGCTTTCATCGGGCTGTAATACAGTCTGCCCACAACGAAATCTTTTTCCGGTTCCTGGATGTGGTATTGGACCATTATCTCCGGTTTGAAGTGAAGAGCGTCTACAACAATTCCATTGATGCCCGAAAAGTGTATGCGGAGCACCGAAAAGTCTATGAGGCCATTGCAGAGAAAGATGAAAAGAAAGCCTATAAGGCTATGGAGACCCATCTGAAGAACTCTTTTGCCAGGACTTTGCCGGAATATTGGAAGAAGTAATATATTACTTTAGAATAAATTAATGTGACAAAAACTATTGAAAATTAAAGGGAAATCAGATATACTGAAAGAAAATAAAGAAAAAAATACCGAATATATTCTGCTGCAGAGGATAAGAAATATATTTCTTGAAGTGGAAACAAGATAGCCATCAACATATTTCCTAAAGCCGGATGTTTCAGTCTGTCTTCGTGCAGGCTGCTGCAATCATATTTTTTAAGGGAGGGATTTTTATGTTGGTGGCAATCTGGGTCATTACCTTTTGCCTGATCATCGGCATCGGTGTGTATGCTGGTTCCAGCATCAAAGCGGCCAGTCAGTGGTCCGGAGGTGACCGTACTCTGGGAGCCTGGTCTTTGGGGTGCGTTTTTGCGGCCTGGCAGATTGGCGGTATGGCAATAGTGGGAGCTGCTCAAAATGGATACAACCTGGGCATTTCAGGTGCCTGGTACTCCATTGCGGGCAGTTTTTATTTTATCTTCCTGGCCTTCTTCGCCAAACTGATCCGGGAAAACCTGCCCAGTGAATCCGTGCCGGAATATCTGCAGCTGAAATTTGGACAGAAGACGGCCCGGCTGTATTCTTACGCCTGGATCGTTTACGGGTTCCTGTACATTCCTATCCAGCTGAAGACGGTTTCCAGTATTGTGCAGATCGTACTGCCGGGGCTGAGCGTCAGCTGGGCCATGCTGATCGGGGTAACCATTGCGGTGGTCTACACCAGCTTTTCCGGTATGCGGGGTGCCTCTGCCGTAGGCCGGGTGGTCTGCATCGGGACTTATATCCTGCTGATGGCATTTGTCTTCACCACGCTGCCCAAATTCGGGAACTACAGCGGCCTCTTGGCCAAACTGCCGGCCCAGTATGCCTCCTGGCACAACATGCCCACCCATCGGATTATTGCCTGGATCGTAGGCGGGTGCATCAGTACGGCGGTGATGCAGTCCGTACTCCAGCCTCTGCTGTCGGCAAAATCTCCTGAAGCGGCCCGGACCGGGTCCATCCTGGGGTATGTGATTGCTGCGCCCATCTGCGTTCTGACGGCTATTTGCGGTATGTTCTCCAAGGCTTCCGGCGCTGATCTGGGGAATGGGACCACAGCTTTTGCCTATGCCATCAAAGCGTTCAGCAGCCCGTTGTTCGCTGGTGTGGTCTTTGCCTTCGCAACTATGATCATTGCGGCCACCATGGCCACCATGATGTTGGCCACTGGGACCATCATCACCAATGTGTACAAGACGGAAATCAATCCCCAGGCGGATGATGCCAAGGTGCTGAAGATTTCCAAGTGGATCACCTTTATCTTTGCTTACCTGACCCTGCTGCCGGCCAACCTGATTCCCAGCAATGCGCTGACCAACCTGTTCCTGACTCTGCAGCATGTGGCTGCGGCACCGGTAAGCTTTTCCATCCTGGCAGGGATCATGTGGAAGAAGATTACTCCTCAGGGGGCTTTCTGGAGCATGCTCTGCGGGATGATCGTGGGGGTTGCCTGGATGCTCCTGAAACTGACGGATATGCTGGAAGCGGTGTATCCTGTGGTAATCGTAACGTATTCTGTGGGGATCATCGTGTCTCTGATGACTGGAAAGAAGGAAGCAGCATGACTCAGACAAAAAAAGAAATCTATATGTGGCCTTCCTACTGGAGCCGTCCGGTGGCTCATGGATCCTGTGGTGCCATCAGCAGCAACAGCGTCTATGCCACCCGTGCGGGATTGGAAATCCTGAAAAAAGGCGGCAATGCCTTTGATGCGGCGGTGGCTGTATCACTGGCCCTTTCCGTAGTGGAACCCCATCATTCCGGATTGGGAGGCGGGTGCTTTTCTCTGCTGTACGTGGCCAAAGAAAATAAATTCGTTGCCCTGGACGGACGGGGAATCGCTCCCAAGGCGGCCGGCCCGGATCTGTTCATCAAAGATGGAGAAGTCCAGGATGAATGGAAGGATCTGGGAGGTCAATCGGTGGCTGTTCCCGGACTGCTGCGGACTTTGGAAGAAGTACTGGAAAAATACGGAACCCTGACCTGGAAGGATGTGGCAGCACCGGCCATCCGTTTGGCGGAAGAAGGCTTTGGTACAGGATATACGGAATCTCTGACCATGGAGGACGATTCTGTCCGCCGGAAACGGAGACTTTCCGCCGCTTTCCGGAAACTGTATCTGAAGCCGGACGGCAGCCAGTACCGGTTTGGAGAAAAACAGACCAATCCGGAAATCGGAAAGCTGTTGGAACAGGTAGCAGAAAAAGGGGCTGATGCTTTTTATACTGGCAGCACAGCCCAACAGATGGTGGATCTGATCAATGCAAGGGGCGGCTGTTTTGTCCTGGAAGATTTCACGGAATACCGGCCCAAATACCGCCAGGTGCTCCATACCTCCTATCATGGGACGGATGTGGTGTCCTTCGGCCCGCCCAGCGGCGGCTGTGCCGTACTGGAAATGCTGAATATCCTGGAAACCAGAGATGTAAGGAAAACCGGGCAGAATACAGCGGCTACCATCCATGCACTGGCAGAAGCCATGAAACTGGGGTTTGCTGACCGGAGCCAGGCTCTGGGGGACCCGGACTTTGTCCAAGTGGATACAGACCGGCTGGTGAGCAAAAAATTTGCGGAAGAAAGAGCAGCTTTTATGACAGAAGAAGCCGGAGAATTTGCAGCAGCAGAGAATATCGCCGCCAAAGACTATCCCGGGAATACCTCCCATTTTGTGGTCATGGATAAAGAAGGAAATGCCTTTTCTCAGACCCAGACCGTCCGTGACTGGTTCGGCTGCGGCATTGTGGTGGATGGCTTGGGATTCGTTCTGAACAATGCCATGAGCGATTTTTCGGCGGAAGCAGGTGCCATTACCAGCCAGGGGCTCAGCTATGGCATGGCCAACAGCATTGCCGGCGGGAAGACCCCACTCTCCAGCATGGCTCCCACCATGGTGTGCCGGGATGGAAAACCTTTCCTGGCCATCGGAGCGGCAGGGGGCCCCAGAATCATCACCGGGATTGTCCAGGGAATTGTCAACGGAGTGGATTTTGGCCTGACACCGGAGCGGTTGGTAGGCCTTCCTTACATCCACTGTCAGACCCGGAAACAGGGCCTGGAAGTGGAACTGGGGGTTTCGGAGGATACCCTGGACCTACTGCGGAAACGGGGTCATACCATTGTGAAGGTCCCCAGTGATCAGGCCATGAGCACCATGCTCAACAGCGTCATGTGCCGGGATGGAGAATATTATGCAGCCGGTACCCAGCGGGTGGACGGCTGCGGAGGAGCTTTGCTGCCGGATGGTCATGTGGTGTTGGAGGGCGTAAGCCAGGAGTAGAGACGGAAGACAACACTGATGATTCAAAAGGGTGCCGCATATTTCAAAGCAGCACCCTTTCCAAGTCTTATTATAATAATTAAGAGGAACAGACGGTATATTTACTTTCAGTCGTTATTTTTAAACCCATATACCCTGCAGGGATTTTCTACTAATGCAAGATGGAGAGCCTTTTCATCCGTAAAAAAACAAGGGCAGAGGTTCAAGTGCCCTTGTTTTTCTTTTTTATTTAAAACACAATCCGTCAATTCCGATGGAGCCGTCTTCTGTCAGAACACCGCCGCCGCCGTCTACCCGGTTGGTCCCGGCTGGATAGAACAGACCGTCTTTGTACATGATGCCGTTGGGCATGCAGGACATGACGCCTACATTGGGGGGCATAATGACTTTGTGTCCTTTCTTTTCCAGAAGAGCAACCGTGTCAGGAGAAAAACCGTCTTCCAGTTCCAGCCCCTGTTCCTTTGTGAGACAGCACATGAAGGGAGTGCGGACAGCCGGTTCCATCATCCTGCCATATTCCAGGGTGTTGAGAATCATTTGGAGCACGCTGGTGATGATCCGGGGACCGCCGGCGCAGCCTACGGCCAGTACAGGCTTCCCTGCTTTGAATACAAGGGTGGGGCACATGCTGGACAGAGGTGTCTTTCCAGGCTGGACGGAGTTGGCTTCTCCATAGGCCAAGCCCTGGGTGGTCCGGACCCCGGTCTTGGGACTGAAATCAGCCATGGCATTGTTCATGATAAAGCCCCGATGGGGAATCACTACTCCGCAGCCCCACCAGTTGCGGATGGTCTGGGTCTGGGCAAATACGTTTCCGTACCGGTCCATAATGGAAAAACTGGTGGTACAGCCCGGATAGGATTTTGCCTCAATGCCTTCAGTGGGAGCGAATTCCTGGGCTTGGTCCATATCGATCTTTTTGGCCAGTTGGGCAGCATATTCTTTGGAAAGCAGTTTGTCCAGCTGGATCTTCACAAAGTCGGGATCGCCCATTGCCACGGAGCGGTCTGCAAACATCATCTTCATGGTCTCAGCAATTACATGGGTGGCAGCCGCTGAATGGTATCCCATGGCTTTCAGATCAAAATTTTCCAGGATATTCAGCATCTGGATTACGTGGGTGCCGCCGGAGGATGGAGGTGCCATAGAGATGATGTCATATCCCCGGAAGGTCCCCCGTACAGGCGTACGGGCCTTGGGACGGCAGTTGACCAGGTCATCTTTGACCATAACGCCTTTGTTTTTCTGCACATAATGGATGATTTCATCAGCGATGGGCCCGGTGTAAAACCAGTCAACGCCTTTTTGGGCAACCTGTTCCATGGTGTCGGCCAGATCCGGGTTGGTGATTTTTTCTCCATAGATCCGGGGCTTCCCATTGTGGAGATAGTACTTACTGAACCCTTCATAGGCATCCCGGTTGTGTTCCGCTTCCGGAGTATCGGAGATCCGGGCATAGGGGAAACCGCAACAGAATCCTTTTCGAGCCAGATTGATAGCCGGTGCGGAGACTTCTTCCCAGCTCATGGTCCCATACTTTTGCAGGATCCCATCCAGGGCCCGGTAAAGAGCCGGGACAGCGGTGGAACGGCCGGAGAATTCAGTCAGGCTCAGATCCACATTACCGTCGGCATCCAGGAACATATCCTCAGAAGCATGTATGGGGGCTACTCCCCGAGCATCACAGCAGTAGAACCGGTTGCTGCCCTTATGGTAGAAAACGTAGAAACAGCCACCGCCAATGCCGGAGTGGTAGGGACCGACAAGCCCAAGGGTCAGAGAAACGGCACAGGCTGCATCAAATACATTGCCGCCTTTTTTCAGGATCTCCAGTCCGGCGGCGGTGGCATAGGGACTGTTGGAGGAAACGGCGCCCTGGTTCCCATAGGGATAGGGCCGATAATAGAAGATATCATTCAGCTGATAGCCAAGATAAGGATGATTGGGCATAAGAAAGACCTCCTTCAGAAAACAGAACAGTCAGTGCGCACTGCTTTTTGTTGCCACATAACCAACCAGATAACTGACAGCAATGGTGGGATACACCACATTGATCCTACCGTTCAGACCGGCGAAAATCCAGAACAGGGCAATGATAATACCGGAAAAAATGCTCAGCAGAGAAGCCTTGGCTGTAACCTTATCCCAGAACAGGCCAGCGATGACAGTAAAACTGAAGGGCGCATAGACCAGGTAGTTCAGGGTCAGGAACATATTGACCATTTGAGCAGAGGGAATCAGGAAACCTACGGCCAGGGAGATGTAGGCAACGGCGATGGTGCCCCAGCGGGATACTTTCAGGACTGTCGTATCGGATGCCTGGGGATTGATTTGTTTGGAATACACATTGGAAATGACCGTGCCGGTGGCCATCATCATGGTGGCCATGGTGGCAGCGACAATCATGGTAATGACGGCGAAGATGATCCCTGCCACCAACGGCTGGGACAAGTGAGCGATACTCCAGGCAAAGGCACTGGCCCCGTCTCCCAAGGCACTGGTGTTGGCTTTGGCCATCATGCCGATAATGGCGGTAAGAATGCAGATGGGAGCGGCAATCACATACCCCAGGATGCAGCCCCAGGTGGCTGCATGGTCGCTTCGTGCAGCAAACATGGGTTGCAGGGCCGCTTGGCTGACGATGGTGGTCAGGGCCCCACCCACTGCCCAGGCAACAATCTGCTGGACAGGCATGGCCGTCAGGTTGTTGTAACCAGAGGGAAGACGGGTCAGCAGACCGCTGTAGCCGCCCATGGCATCCAGATTCTGATAGACGAAACCGATCAGGAGCACATAGGTGGCGATGCAGACAATACGTCCGATTATGTCAGAACCTTTCATGCCGGCAAATCCTGTATAGGCTGCTGCAATGGTGACGCCCACAAACATGGCCAGATCAAGGCTGATGCCGGGCAGGACCATCTGGATTACAGAGGCGACGGTCTTCAGCTGGATAGGGACGTAGAGAATCCCAAAGACGATCCAGATATAGGCCTGGACTTTTGAAACAGAAGGACCATAACGGCTTTCCAGGAACACGGGCAGAGAGCTTGCCTTCATGTATTTCCGCATGGGTTTGGCCAGAGCGGCCATCAGAAGGAAATAGACTCCGCCGGCAATGGAGTACCAGCAGCCAGCAATACCCATGGTGTACCCATTTTGAGCGGCACCCACAATGCTCATGCCTCCGATCTGCCAGGCACCTAGCATGGCACCGACAGAGAAAATCCCCATGGAACGGTCACTGCCGTTCCACTGATCGGATTTTGTGATCCGCGTCCCGGCATAGATGCCAAAACCGATGATAAGGAGAAATGTGATGATCCAACTAGCCAGCAGCATGGTGAGACTCCTTTCTTTCTGCATGAAATTTACGGTAGAAATAAGAATAGAAAAGTAAGAAAATAAGCCATTTTACTGATAAATACAATATTTTATTTGCTCTTTTGTTAGTATCGTATTATATTTATGCTATGTTGATATAGGAATTTTCGGAAACTGATTTGGTAAAAATCGGAACTGATCTGCAGGGAACAAGGGGAAGCAATATGGAAGAAACGGAAAAATATGCGAAAATTTTATCGGTACAGCCTTTTTGGGAAGCAGAGAAGAACAATCGATTCATATTGACAGATCCGGAACTTGGAGGTCCGGTGGCTGTGGCTTACGAACTGACAGCAGGACAGGAAACCGATGGGCTGACCAGTGTACCGGGAATCGGACTGCTGGGTATTATGTTCTCTTTGGAAAAGGAGAAACCCCAGGCCATGATCTGCGGGCTGCTGAACAAAAGCAAAAAAGTGCCTCTTTACGGCGTCCATCATACCTTGTGCTGTCAGTTCTTTCCCGGGCAGTTTACCCGTCTTTTTGGAATTCCCAGCCGGGAGGTGACGGATATGGAAGCGCCGTTGGAAGATTTTATCAGGGTGGGGACCGTGCCGGAAGAAATTGCGACGGCAGAAGGGTTTGAAAACCAAATGGCAATCATCAGACGGTTTATTGAAGAGTGGAAAAACCGGAAACTGCGGGACACCAGTGACGGATTGGTCCAGTATCTGATGAAAGATGCCCTGCAGAAGCACGGTTCTCTGCAGATTGCCCAACTGGAAAAAGATACGGGGTACAGTGCCCGCTATCTCCAGCGGGTTATGCTGGAACATGTGGGACTGGCCCCCAAGACCGCACTGAACAACATCCGTTTCCAGAGCGTGCTGCGGCGGCTGTTGGAAAATCCCTTTTGCTCGCTGGCAGAGGCGGCCCAGGCCTGTGGGTATTACGACCAGAGTTATTTTACCAAAGTATTCAAGGAATACATGGGCACGACGCCGGCTGCCTTTGTGAAGCAAATCCAGGAAATGGTCCGGAAAGGGGAACCTGTCAAAAAGTAAGGTGGGTAAGTGGAAAGACAGAGCTGAAAACAATCATAAAGACAAGTATCGTATTTTTTCATTCTCATTTTCTGAATCATGAAAAGAATCAATAGCAGAGCTGAAATAGGGTAAATCAATTGACAGAACAAAATATTCATAATACACTGACAATATATATCTTCGAAAGGATGTGAAGTGGATGTTCAAGAAGTTTGGTCGGATTGCGGCGGTTACAGCATTGTCTTTGGGAATGGCACTGGGCCTGGGATACAGGGCGGAGGCCATGGTAGGCGGCAAACCCGTCATCGGGATTTCCTGGGAAAGTGCGGATCAGGAAAGCGACTATGCTCCCATCAAGAAAATCATTGAAATGGCCGGAGGGATTTCGGTGGAACTGGGGCAGATCAAAAGCTCGGATGTTCAGTATGATAAAAACGGTGCGGTGGACAAGACCTGTCTGGAACCGTCGGGAATGCTGAAACAGAAATATGCGGACAAAATCAAAGACCAGAACTTCGGGAACACCAATATTGCCACCGTGATGCAGGGCATCGATGGGGTATTTGGAACAGGGGGAGAGGATATCAGCCCTTCTCTTTACAAACATCCGGAAAAGGAAAAGAACCATGGGGAAGAGATCAATGCTACCCGGGACATTTCGGATTATACCCTGCAGGCCTACTGCCTGAAAAACAATATCCCTACTTTGAATGTATGCCGCAGTGAACAAATGATGGGCATTGTGTCCGGGGTCAAATTCATGCAGGACATCCCGGATTACTATAAAGCCCACAAGAAATCTTATGATAATCTTCATCGGATGCCTCCAGGAACCCCCAATCGGGATTATACCCGGCACGATGTACGGATCCTTCCCGTACAGTCCCATCTCCGGGCCATTGTAGGGAAAGATGAACTGAAGAACATCTCCTCCTGGCATCATCAGAACATTGAAAGTCTGGCTGGAACGGCGCTGATCCAGACTGCCGAAACTACGGACAATGGGATTTCCCTGATTGAAGGAATCGAGTACCCCGCCAACACCTTCAGTGTGGGACTTCAGTTCCATCCGGAAAATGATCTGACGGAAGTGCTGATCAAAAAGAAGGACAAGGAAAAGTTCTGCGATACGGAAATCTGCATGGGGTTCTTTAAAGCCTTGGTGAAAGCTTCTGCGAAGTAAAAAATAGAGTAACAACGCCCGGTATGCCTGTTTGGCAGACCGGGCGTTGTTCCTTTGCTGGCAGTAAACTCTGCTGGACACCATCTGCCGGGGGCAGATACTTCTGAACTTGTAAAACCCGCAGGCCCGCCCGTCCCGGCCGCCCAGGGGGCATATATTCAAAAAGGAGCTGTTGTGAGCTGCCCCCCAATTGTTAGACCAAAAATCTAACAATTGGGGGGCAGTTTTTTATGGCAAAACACAGCTATGAATTTAAGAAAAGGCTATGTCACAACAAACAGTTGATAAATAGCCATTTTTATAGGGGAGTATCAGAACTCCCCTACAAACTGTTATTTGCAGTTATCTATACTCATTTGGAATTTCGATATG
>NZ_JBQKCH010000016.1:0-52829 GCF_052122455.1 Acidaminococcus sp. HCP3S3_G9_1
GGTGGCATCGGTGGACAGCTTTTCGTAGCTGATGTTCTTGAATTTGGGCTGGTCATTTTTGTCCACCCCGTTGCTGATTTCCAGCTGCAGGGTCACTGCGGTGAGGTTCTTTTGGATTGCCATTTTCATTCCTCCTTTGGATTGTCAGAATCGGGTTGCATCACAGGGTGTAAGGGGGCGGGAGTGAAAAAGGGGCAGGGCCGCTTTTCTGTCCCACGCAGAAGGAGACCATCTGCCGGGGGCAGATGCTTTTGAAGGGAAACGCAGCCCTTGGGGGCTGCTAACCCACCACCATTGCGCAAGCGCAACGGTCCCCCGCCCTTGTAAAGGGCGGATATACGCTTGGGGCTTTGCCCCATTGCTTGATATAGGTGTGCGGCCTGATGGTCCATTGCTTTACGTGGGTGCCAGGGCGTAAGCCCGCGTACCCACTATCCGCCCTTTACAAGGGCGGGGGACCAGCCGACAGGCTGGTGGTGGGTTAGCAGCGTTAGCTGCGTTTTCTTTCAAAGGAACCTGGGCACGGGTTCCTTCCATAACAATTCACGATGAACGACAAATGATGAACCTGCAGATGCGCCAGCATCTGGCCTCCTACTGAGACGTGACAACAGCCGCTGCCCGCGGACCGGAAAAAGACTCACGGCTTTTTCCGCTTCACCCACTGATAATACAGTCCTTTGCCCCTGAGCACCGCCCCGCCGCTGCGCCATACTCCGTCATAGTCTTTCAGCTTCCACAGATCCCACCGTTCAAAAGCGGGCGTCCCGGCCATGCTTGGCCCGTAACCGTCCAGGTCGGCAGCCTCTGCATGGGTCATGATCTGGGCAGGCTCCAGAGGGAGTTTCCAGACATCTGACAGGGTGGCCAGCAGGATGGAAGTGCTTTCCACCTGCAGGGGAGTGGGGGGATAATCCCCCAGGTCGAAGGTGCCGTCTGCGTAGAGCATGGCATCTTTGGCACAGCACAGGGCAATGCCCAGGGCACCGGTATTCCGGTTCCAGGTATGGGGGAGGATCCGGGTCCAGTCCCGGGTACTGGTTACCAGGCTCCCGTCCCCCCGGACCAGAAGGTGATAGTCCGGGAACAGCTGGTCATAGGTTCCAGCCGTCCAGTGCAGGTAAATTTTCCGGATGTGCCCACGGGCCCTGCGGGCCAGTTCCAGAACCTCCTGCCGTTTGATTGCTTCCATGTCACCGCCTCCTTACACTGGTTAAGAGACGGCAGGGAGGATTTTTTCGGAGGAAATTGGGAAAAGAGGCAGGGACGCTTTTCCGTCTCACGCAGAAGGAGACCATCTGCCGCGGGCAGATGCTTTTGAAGGGAAACGCAGCCCCTGGGGGCTGCTAACCCACCACCATTGCGCAAGCGCAACGGTCCCCCGCCCTTGAAAAGGGCGGATAGTGACACTAGGGCACAGCTCGCGTGTCACAAAAGCAATGGGGCGGAGCCCCGGGCGATGATTCCACCCCGACGAGGAGGATAGTGGGCACGCGGGTTTACGTCATGGCACCCACCGTAAAGCCATGGGGCGGAGCTCCGAGCGTATATCCGCCCTTTTCAAGGGCGGGGGACCGGCCGACAGGCTGGTGGTGGGTTAGCAGCGTCAGCTGCGTCCTTATTCAAAGGAACCCGGGTACGGGTTCCTTCCATAACGACTCACGATGAACGACAAACGATGAACCTGCAAACGCGTCCCATCTGGCCTCCATCGGCCCCCGGCCGGCGGAGCCGTGCCGCCCGGTTCTCCTTTACAGGACACTTGTGTCCTTTGTGTTTACAGAAAATATTTACATTGTATAATAGTATACATAAGTAAAAACTTATCAAAGAAGGAGATGATGCCCATGGCGCAATGCCGCTTACTGTTCACCTGGATGGAAAACAATGATCTGACCATGAAAGAATTTTCCCATATCAGCGGGATTTCCATCCGTACCCTGAGCCGGATGAAAAAAATCGGGAAGGAGCGGAACCCCAACTATGTGCCCTCCCTCAGGACCCTGGAGGTAATCAGCCAGGTGACCGATCTGCGGATCGAAGAGATCCTTACCTTCCAGCCAGAAGACCAGGAGACCGATTGAACAGGCAGGAACCAGTCCTGATGGCTGTCCTCCGCCAGGGGCCCTATGGGATGCCTGGCATTTCATATAGACAGAATTTTTCGAAAGAAAAGGAGATGGGAAAATATGGCTGAACGCCGTATGATCAAACGCCAGATTGTCATGAGTGACATATTCCTGGCCATGAACAACGCTATCCAGCTGCTGTATTATCAGCTGATGCTGGAAGCCGACGACGATGGATTCATTTCCAACCCACTGACCCTGGTGCGGATGGTGGATTCCCGGAAAGAATATCTGGAGGTGCTGGAAGAAAAAGGCTACCTGATCCGGTTCGCTTCCGGGGTGGTACTGGTGAAACACTGGTTCCAGCACAACTACATCCGCCCTGATCGGCACCACGAAAGCGTCCTTCCCGAAAAGAGGTTGGTTACACTGACAAAGGAGAAAATCTATATTCTCAACAGCGAGTGTAATCTTCCGGCTGCCCCTTGCCCTGCGGTTGGCAGGACGGAGGACGGACCGTTGCCCCGACGTCCGGCTGTCAGCAGCCTGTCAGAAGGCTGGCCCCTGGCAGACCGGGAAAGAGAGGAGGAATCCTTCGCCCGGCCCCATTGCAGCTGGGTGGAAGAGGTGTGAGAGGGTGAAAAAACAGCTGGCGGCCATTTGGTATACCAGCTGTCCACCGAATAAGACTAAGAAGAATAGAGTAAAATAACAAGAAAAAGTATGAAAAAGAAAAGTCAAAGCCGGACTTTGACCTTTCAATCCTCTGTCCGTGGACATGGAAGAAAGGAGCCTTATCATGGAAAAACACACAGACCCCGTCAAAGCCAAACCCGCCGAAGGAAAAATCATCTCCGTGCAGAATCTGGTAGGACCGGAAATCCGGCTGCCCGAATCCAAGTACCTCTATTCAGAAATCCACATCCAGCGTGCCCTGAAGGCCCAGGAACTGTGCCGGCAGTGCAGAGGAAAAAAATGTATTCAGCCCACTCCCGGCTACATGCCTTTGGTGGTCTATTACGCCGGTACCGTCCGGGAAGCCATGCATCCCTGTCCCTATGAAAACATCCAGAAGCGGGAATGGCGGAAACAGCATCTGCTGGATCAGGCCGGTCTGCCGGAAATGTTCCGTTCCAGCACCTTTGCAGAATATCAGGTGGACGAGGGGAACCGGAAAGCAGTTGAAACCATCCGGAAAATGGCCGCAGATCCCCAGGAAAACCGGGGCTTTTATCTCCATGGGCCTTCCGGGGTGGGGAAGACCATGCTGGCGGCCCTGTACGCCAAAGAAAAGATCCTCCAGGGAAAAGCTGTCCGGTTCATGACCACCGCCGGCCTTTTGAACCAGCTGCGGCGGAACATTACCGGGGACTGGAACCAGCGGATGGACCGGTACCAGGAAGTCCCCTGCCTGATCCTGGACGATCTGGGCACCGCCAAAGTCACCGAATGGGGGCTGGAGCAGCTGTTCCTCTTGATCGATGCCCGGTATACCGCCAGGCGGCAGACAATTTTTACCAGCAATTTCTCCCTGCCGGAACTCCAGGCCAAACTCCTGGACGCAAAAGGCCGGATTGGAAAAGAAGAAAGCCGGACCATCAACCGTCTCATCAGCCGGATCGCCGGCATGACCCTGGACCTGGAAGCCAAAGGCAGGGACCGGCGGTGGAACCTGGAACGGTGGATTCCCCAGGAAACGGAAAAACGGAAAAAAACGGAACAGTGGGATCTGGACACCAGCCTTTTTGCCTGAAGAAAGGAGCCCTCATGGAAAACGAAGAACTGGCAGCTCTGCTGCCCCAAGCCAAACAGGGGGATCCTAAAGCCCAAATGGCCATCGTTACAGCCTTTCGCCCTTTGGTAAAGAAACTGGCCGGCCAGGAAAAGAACCTGTCTCTGCGGCCGGATCTGGCAAGTACCCTGGTGCTGGGAATCCTGGAAGCCATCGTGAAATATCCGGGAGAAGACGCCAGAAGATTCCCTGGATTTGTGAAAACTCATCTTACCTTTCTGCTGTCCCATTACATCCGGAAAGAGGCGCGCTGGAACAAAATCCAGGAAAAAGTCCAGGTGATGGAAGGAGGCGAATCCAGCTACCAGGAAGATTTTCTTCGGGGAATCCGGAAGGAAGAAATCCTCCGAGCCTTCCGACAGCTCACCCCCAAGGAACGGCTCCTGGTCCGCCAAGCGGCCATCCAGCAAATACCCTGGAAAAAGCTCCAGGAAATCCATCAGTGCCCCCTGTCCACCCTTTACGGCTGGTACCGGAAGGCACTGGAGAAGATGAAGAGGGGAGAGTGAAGAGGGCTCTTGTAAGACGTCAGATGCGGCCCCAAGGGCCAGTCTGACGTTTTTTTGTCTGCCTTTTTGGACAGGGGGTGGGGTATAATAAATTTAACGAAAAAGAGGCTCTGATTCTGTGATACAATAAAAATATCACAAGCAAGCACGCCAAATTATCCTAAAGGAGATTCACAACGATGAGCACTGACGAAAAAAGCCTGGAACAGGTTCTGTGGGATTCTGCCAACGTGATGCGCCAGACCATGGGGGCAGCCTCTTACATGAACTATGCTCTGGGCCTTATTTTTTATAAACATTTGTCCGATAAGACTCTGGAAGCAGCAGCGAATGTGCTGGTGGATGCCGGTGAAGTGGACCCGGAACAGGTGGCCACGGAAGAACAGCGCCAGGCTGTTTATAAGCAATATTACGATGATGAAGACGCCCATGAGGATCTCTTGAGTTCCATGGATATGGACTATAAAATCAAGCCGGATTTCACCTTTGCCGCCCAGATGGACGCCATCCGGAAGCAGACCTTCCAGCTGGAAAACCTGAACCAGGCTTTCCGGGATATTGAACAGTCCAATCCGGACCTGTTGGGCCATCTGTTCGACGATGTGGACCTGTATTCCACCAAGCTGGGATCCACCCCCCAAAAGCGGAATGACATGATCGCCCAGGTGATGACGGCCCTGGCTCCCTTGAACCTGGACAGCCACAGCGGGGATGTGCTGGGGGATGCTTATGAATATCTGATCGGCACTTTTGCCTCCGATATGGGCCAGAAGGCGGGAGAATTCTATACCCCCCAATCGGTTTCCCAGCTGCTGACCCACATTGTGACCTGGGGCCAGGAAGCCAAAAAGGGCTTCAGCGCCTACGATCCGGCCATGGGGTCCGGGTCCCTGCTGCTGAATGTGCGGCACTATATCCAGGATGTGGATTCCATTGCCTATTACGGCCAGGAAATCAAAACCTCCACCTACAACTTGGCCCGGATGAACATGATCATCCACGGGATCGCTGCCACCAACCAGCATCTGCGGAATGCGGACACCCTGGACCGGGATTGGCCCAGTGATGAAGTGACGAATTTTGACGGGGTCATGATGAACCCGCCCTATTCCCAGCACTGGAGTGCGGACAAGGGGTTCGAAAGTGACCCCCGGTTTTCCGATTACGGGGTGCTGGCTCCCAAATCCAAGGCCGACTATGCCTTTTTGCTCCACGGCCTGTACCATCTGAAATCCACCGGCACCATGGGCATTGTCCTGCCTCACGGGGTGCTGTTCCGGGGAGCGGCCGAAGGGAAAATCCGGCAGAAACTGCTGGAAAAAGGGAATATCTATGCCGTAATCGGGCTCCCGGCCGGGATCTTCTATTCCACCGGCATCCCCACCATCATCATGGTGCTGAAAAAAGCCCGTCCCGGCCGGGATGTGCTGTTCATCGACGGCAGCCAGGAATTTGAAAAAGGCAAAGCCAAGAACACCCTGACCCAGGCCAACATCCAGAAGCTGTTCCAGGCTTATGTGGACCGGAAGGACGTGGACAAATTCGCCCATGTGGCCTCCTTTGAAGAAATCCAGGAAAACGACTTCAACCTGAACATCCCCCGGTATGTGGATACCTCCGAACCGGAACCGGAAATCAATCTGGGAGAAGTGAACCGGGAAATGGCGGATACCAACCACCAGATCCAGGCTGCAGAAAAAGAACTGGCGGATATGATGGAAGAGCTGACCACCGACGACCCGAAAAAGGCCAAAGACCTCCAGGACCTGCTTCACCTGTTTCAGTAAGGAGATGGGATGATGAAAAAAGAAATGAAGAAGGTTCCGGCGGTACGGTTCAAGGGGTTTACGGGCGATTGGGAACAGCGGAAGTTTAGCGAGTTTACAAAAAATGTTGCGGTAAAGAACAAATCTGATTTACCTTTAGAAGTCTATGCAGTTACAAATGACAAAGGTTTTATAGCCCAGAAAGAAGCGCATGGTGAGTTTGGATACATGAATAATGTTGACCGGACTGTTTATAATATTGTTCCTCCAAATTCATTTGCATATAACCCAGCCAGAATCAATGTTGGATCAATCGGATATTATTCTGGAACAAAAAATGTAATTGTCAGCTCTCTTTATGAAGTCTTTCAGACAGAGGATTCTATTGATGACCAATTTTTATGGCATTGGATTAAATCAGATTATTTTCCAAAATGGGTTGAAAAGTTGCAAGAGGGGAGTGTGCGACTTTACTTCTATTACGATAAACTTCAGCAAGTAAAAATGATGTTGCCTTCTCTGGAAGAGCAGAAAAAAATTGGATGTTGTTTAGAGAAGTTGGATAAATTTCTCACCCTCCACCAGCAGAAACTGGACCAGCTGAAAAAGTTGAAAGCCTATTTCCTCCAGAACCTGTTCCCTGCCAAAGGGGAGAAGGTCCCGAAAATCCGGTTCAAGGGGTTTACGGGGGAATGGGAGAGAAAAAAATTAAAAGACTGTTTCTCAGATTTTATTGTTCCGATGAGAGATAAACCAAAGACATTTAAAGGAAATATTCCATGGACAAGAATTGAAGATATAGAGGGAAAATATTTAAATGGTTCCTTATCTGGCAGAAATGTTTCAGAAGAAACTATAAAAGAAATGAACCTAAAAATAATTCCCAAAAATTCATTGATAGTTTCAACAAGTGCTACTTTTGGTGTTGTAGCAATAGTTACTCGAAATCTAGTTACAAATCAAACATTTATTGGGCTTGTCCCAAATGAAAAAGATGAAATTAAATACTGGTATAGTTTCTTCCATTCTGATATGGCCAGAAATTATATGAGACTTCAGTCTGCGGGATCAACAATTTTTTATATATCCCGGGACAGTTTTGAAAGAATGCCGATTTTAAAGCCGTCAAAGCAAGAAATGATTAAAATTGGTAATTTCTTTGATAATCTTGACAACCTTCTCACTTGTCACCAACAAAAAATCACCCAGCTCCAGGCAGTGAAAAAATTCCTGCTGCAAAATCTGTTTGTGTAAGGGGGAAACCGTATGACTTCCTATGAATCGGAAGAAAGCATGGAGCAGCACCTGCTCCGGCAGCTGACGGAACAGCAGTCCCAGTGGACCCTCCGGGAGGACCTCCACACCATCCAGGACCTGTGGGACAATTTCCGGCGGATCCTGGTGAACAACAACAAGGAGCTGTTTGACGCCCATCCCCTCACCGACGGAGAATTCCTCCAGGTGCAGAACCAGCTCCGTTTCCCCACCTTTTACGACGGGGCCAAATGGATGCTGGGCGAAAACGGAGTGGCCCGGGTGGACATCCAGCGGGAAGACGCCAGCCTGGGCACCATCCATCCGGTGGTGTTCAAACGGGTGGACGTGGCCGGGGGTTCTTCGGTGTACGAAGCGGTGCACCAGATTCAGTTCCCCCGGAGGGAGGCTCTGGATCGGAACCGCCGGGGAGATGTGACCCTCCTCATCAACGGGCTGCCCATGATCCACATCGAGCTGAAGAACCGGGCCCATCCCTATATGGAAGCCTTCAACCAGATCAAGAAATACCTGAAAGAAGGGGTGTTCCGGGATTTTTTTTCTACCCTCCAGATGTTCGTGGTATCCAACGGGACGGATACCCGGTACATTGCGGCCGCTGCGGAAAGCAGCCTGAATCCCCAGTTCCTGTCCCTGTGGCTGGATGACAAGAACCAGCCTCAGACCGACTACCTGTCCTTTGCCCGGGAGGTATTATCCATTCCCGCGGCCCATCGGATGGTGTCCCAGTATACGGTGCTGGACAGCGAACGGAAGGCCATCATCCTGCTCCGGCCCTACCAGATCCACGCCATCGAAGCGGTGAAAAATGCCGTGAATCCCTATACGGATGGGGGCACCCAGTCCGGTTTCATCTGGCACACCACCGGGAGCGGCAAGACCCTCACTTCCTACAAAACGGCCCATTACCTGACCCAGATCCCCAGTGTGGACAAGGTGATCTTCGTGGTGGACCGGAAGGACCTGGACAACCAGACCACCGGGGCTTTCCAGGCCTATGCCCAGTATGACACCATCGATGTGAACGAAACGGACAACACCGGGGACCTGGTCAGGAAGCTCCAGGCCAAAGGCGGGGACGTGATCGTTACCACCATCCAGAAGCTCCAGATTGTTATGAAGCGGTACCCGGAAGGGTGTGACAAATACGAAAAGCTCCACAAGCTCCGGCTGGTGTTCGTGGTAGATGAATGTCACCGGGCGGTATCCCCGGCAGCCCAGGCTCAGCTGGACCAGTATTTCACCCGGCCCCTGTGGTACGGGTTCACCGGCACCCCGATTTTTGAACAGGATGCCAAGAACAGCGCCGGGAACCTGCCCAAGACCACCCAGGAACAGTACGGCAAGTGCCTCCACCGGTACACCATCAAAGAAGCCCTCCACGACGGGGCTGTGCTGGGGTTCCAGGTGGAATACCACAACACCTTCGACATGGAAGAACTGGCCCGGGAGAACCATGTAACCGGCTGGGAAGAAGACCAGGACGGGTTCAGCTTGGAAAAGGCCCTGCTCCGGGAGAAAATCCTGGATGCCGCCTACGAGGACGAAGGGCACATGCGCCAGGTGGTGGATTTCATCATCAACCGTTCCAGCGGCAAGTTGGGACTGGACCGGGGGAAGGGGAACAGCTTCACCGCCATTCTCACCACCAGTTCCATCCAGCAGGCCCAGAGGTATTACCAGCTGTTCCAGAAGGTGAAGGCCGGAGAAGTGCCGGGGCTGGAGGTAAGCAGCTCCATCAAACGGAAACTGGCGGATTTCCCCAAAGTGGCCATCACCTATTCCGTCACGGAAAATGAGGACAACAGCACGGTGAATCAGGACCGGATGAAGGAATCCCTGCAGGATTACAACGAGATGTTCGGTACCCAGTTCGGCCTGGACCAGCTGAACGCCTACAACGCCAATGTCAACGATCGTCTGGCCCGGAAGAAGGCCCAGTACCAGGTGCGGGACGCCCAGCTGGACCTGGTGATCGTGGTGGACCGGCTGCTTACCGGGTTCGATGCTCCTTGTCTGTCCACCCTGTTCATCGACCGGAAGCCCATGCGGTCCTACGGGATCATCCAGGCCTTTTCCCGGACCAACCGGCTGTTTGACAGCCAGAAACGGTTCGGGCAGATCGTCACCTTCCAGGTGCCGGCCCATTTCAAACGGGCGGTGGATGAGGCCATGACCCTGTATTCCGCCGGGGGCGGCAGCTTTGTCCAGGCACCCACCTGGGAAGAAGCGGAAATGAAATTCCGGGAAGCTCTGGGGAAACTCCGCCAGGCAGCTGCCAGCCCGGAAGCGGTGGATGGGCTGACGAAAAAGCAGAAAATCGCCTTTTTGAAGGCCTTCCGGGATTTTGACGATGCCTATGGGGATATCCAGGTGTATTCTGAATTCCAGGACCGGGACCTGGAACGGGATTATCAGATCTGTGAAGAAATCATCGAAGGGTACAGCGGCAAGTTCAACAATGTAAAAGAAGAACTGAAGAAGGATCAGGATGATGATGGGGACGAAGAGACCAACATCGTTGTCAACTACCAACTGCGCTGCTGGCATCGGGACCAGATCGATGAAGACTACATCCTGAAACTGATGGAGGCCACCCGGCCTGATGAATCGGCCCTGATGATTGCGGACAGTGCCAAAAACCAGAAGATTTTCCAGGAAATCGCCGAAGAAATCGAACGGTTCCGGAAAACCAATCCGGCCAGAGCCCAGATCCTGGAAGAAATCTGGCAGGAATACCGGGACAATCCGGCAGCCTTTGTGAACCAAAGCTTCGTGGATGTAATGAATGATAGGGTGCGGGCCAAAGCAAAGGCCATCATCGACAGCTTCGCCCAGGAATGGTGCGTGGATCCGGAAGCCCTGGAATTCTTCATGGAAACCTACGATGCAGGAAAAGATCCCCACGACAAACAGGTGAACCAGGACGCCTTGAAGAAAAACAGCCATATAAAAGAATACCGGAAGACTCATCCGGATATCGGGTTGAAGTACTGGGGACATTTGTTGAACGCAATCAGGACGATGTACGTGGAGAAGCTGCAGAAGCTGATTGAGCAGTAAAGGCGGGATAAAAGTCCGGCTTTCATCGAAGCCCCGGTGAAACGGGTCGGCCGTATGGTCAGCGCCCTATTGCGTGGGGCGGGAGACGTTTGGCGTAAAGAAAACGGACCTTCTGGAGAGAGGGTCCGTTTTTTTAGAAGGAGAGTCGATATTTATGTTAGTAGTTTACTTTGGGAGGAATTGATATGGCATTTTTCAAAACTTTTGCTGCTGTTCTGCTTTCCTGTTCTTTTCTCCTGCCAGCGGCTCTTGCGGCAGCACCTTCTTACCTGTCTCAGCGTCAGGCCGCAGAAAGAGCCAGGGAAACTTTTTTGATGAAGGGGACGGATGGAGGTTCTTATCGAATTTATGTAGTAGGAGAAAATGAGGAGTTTTTAGGGGGAAAATATTTTTGGACTAAAAATGAGCAGGAACAAAATTATAAAGGGAATTATTCTTTGTATATGGCACGCCTGGGAAGCAAGGAGATGGCACTGCGGCAGCCTGTGGAATTGCATCATAACCGGCCGATCATCGTGAATCCAGTTGATCCCAGTCGGAATGGGTTTTATGTAGCAAAAGGAATCAGGAGACAGCCGGATATTTTGGTCCTGACTCAGAGAGAATCAGGAGGGGGAGGCTTTGGAGCAGAGACATATTTCATACGGAACGGACAGCTCCAGCAGCTTTGGTATCTGCGGCCCAATGGTCAAATAGGAAAAAAAGTGTTCATAGGTTTCAAGAAACTTCATTATCAGAATGATGGCACCTTTGCAGTGCCTACCTGGACCAACCGGAAACCGGGAGGCCATTTTATCATTGTATATCGGCTGAATGTTTCCAGGATGCTGTTGGAACAGATCAGGGTAGAGAAGGTTTTACCCACCAGAGGAAATACACATTTAAGAACAGATGTGTAAGAAGAGGGCTCAACTGACTTCACAGGGGAAAAGCGGCCCGCCGCTTTTCCGTCTCACGCCGATGGAGACCATCTGCCGGGGGCAGATGGTCATGAGCTGACAGTCACTAGTCTCTAGTCTCTAGCGGAAGGTGGGAACCCGCCGGGCGGGTTCCTGGGAACGTATAAAAACCGCAGGCCGGGAAGGGCGGGCCTGCGGCCCGCCCCTACGGCGTTGGGGTCGAATGTTGGATAGAACGGTCACAGGAACGGATTTTTTGACAACCCCGTTTCTCTGATTTTCTGTTGCATCTCTGACCTCAACGTGGTAGGGGCTGCCCGCAGGGGAGTCCGTCCCGGCCTGCGGGTTTCACGTTCAAAGGCAGATGCGTCAGCATCTGGTATCCGAAACGATGAACGATCAACGACCAACGATGAACCAAAAGGCCGCCGGAAAATCCGGCGGCCTTATCATTGGGAAGGAAAACGCCCAAGGCGTTTTCCAACCTACAGCAATCCATGCAACTTTCCCAGTTTCTGGATCTGATCCAGGGAGTAATGGGTGATCCGGGAAATGGTTTCCATGGGAATCTTTTCCTTCAGCATGGCAACAATGTTGGATTCCCGTTCTTCCTGACGGCCTTCCTGTTTTCCTTCCAGGCGCCCTTTCTCAAGACCTTTCACCAGGCCTTGTTCCATTCCCTTTTCCAGGTTTTTTCTAGCAATGGCGTGTCCGATACCGCACATGGTCTCCGCCTCCTTTTTCATTTCAACGGTCATGGGAATATTGTATTCCCGCTCCAGGATATCTTTCTTCACATCCGGGTCCATTTCTGTGGACAGAAGGACGCTGAGCAGGTGGATAATATCCTCCTGCCTGCTGTCCGGCTGTCCCAGGCAGATCATCATCATGGACACCATATCATAAATTCATTTTATCATATTTTGGGCGACAGGGAACCAGTGCAGAGGGAGGAGTGCAGAGTGCAGAGTGAAGGACGGCTGGGCCGGACGACCCATTGCGATGCCATAGCGGCCTCACAATCGGAGAACCCCGTTGTTCACGGCCGCTCATCAGCGACTGCGTAGGGGATCGCCGGAGGCAAGCCCATCCCGGCCGCCGGTTTTACACAATATGAAGGGGGCTGTCGCATGCGCAGCAGCCCCCTTTTTTTTATGTTGAAAAATCAGATAATTTTGTTATACTTAAAAAGGCTGGAGGAATCCGGAAAAGAGCGAAAAGCCCCCCAGGCCACGGAAGGGCGGGCCTGGGGCCCGCCCCTACGGCGTTGGGGTCGGGATGTTGTTTGTACGGTCAGTTGGACGGGGATATCGGAGAACCCCGTTGTTCACGGCCGTCCGACAGCGACGGCGTAGGGGCTTGCCAGAGGCGAGCCCGTCCCGGCCGCCGGTTTTAATGTTCAAAGGCAGATGCGTGAGCATCTGGCATCCGAAACGATGAACGACATTCTGTCCCCAAAATTTCCCACCTCTTTTGGTATACTGGAACCAGGAAAAGAAAAGGAGGTAGGGATCATGAGCTTTGTTCTTGCGGAGGATATGGATTTTGGTACGGTGGAGACGGCGGTTTATGGGTACGTGAATTTCTGCCAGGGACCGGATTTTTATGAGTTCCGGATGAGTCCGGAGGCGGCACGGCCTTTTATGGAAAAAATCGACAAGGCCCTGGCGGGGCTCGATGGGGTGCTGAAAAAGCTGGACCCTCAGGCGCAGCCGTTGGATCAGGTCATTTACCAGGAGGGGGACGAGGACAACCAGGGGACTATTGTGTTCACCGCCTGTCTCCTGGGGCCGGTGGCCATTGACGGGGAATGGAAGAGTGAAGGGGATGCTCTGAAGTTCATCGATGAAATGGATCCGGAAGGGAAGCGGCATGTGGCCTGCGACCTGGTGGCCGACCAGTGTGATTTCGGCAATATCGTTACTCTGCAGCTGAAGAGGTTGGATGGGAGGGAGTAGGATGAAAAGCGGCAAATCCGCTTTTCAGTCTCAGGCTCAGCGTCTTTCGTCTCACGCCAAAGGAGACCATCTGCCTCTGGCAGATGCTTCTGAAGGGAAACGCAGCCCTAAAGGGCTGCTAACCCACCACCAGCCTTGCGGCTGGTCCCCCGCCCTTGAAAAGGGCGGATATACACTCGGGCTGGCGCCCATTGTTATCGTCCGCCCGACAGCGACGGCGTAGGAGCTTGCCGGAGGCGAGCCCATCCCGGCCGCCGGTTTTTACGTTCAAAAGCAGATGCGTCAGCATCTGGTATCCACAACGATGAACGATAAACGATGAACCACATTTCAGGAGGTGTTTAACCATGGTGCTGAAAAAACGACGGATCACCCGGGGGCTTTTGGCCGGGTGTTTGCTGCTTTCTCTGGCGGTTGGGGGAACGGCCCTGGCCCGGGAACCGGAGATCATGTCCAATCTGGGAGCCATTACCATCAGCTGTTCCATCTACCCAAGCCAGGCCGGGGTGGCGGGGGTGCGTACCGGCATTTCCCAGAGCCAGGTGGAGGAGGTGCTGGGGGCGCCCCAGTCGGTGAAATACGGCCGGGGGACCATGGAATATTCCTATCCTTCCCGTACGCTGCTTTTGGTGCATTTCAGCCCGGAAATGCCCTATCTGCTCATGGACATCAAAACCACCAACCGGGAAGATGCCACAGTGGACGGGGTCCGGCCAGGGATGGCGGAAACGGTGCTGAACGATGTGTACGGCCAGGCGGACGCCGTCTGGACCAAAAAGTATGAATCTCCCAAGATTCCGGAAGAGGACAACCAGAAGAACCACGACCGGCTGGACGAAACCATCTATGAATACCATGCCAACAAAACCACCACCCTGGCCTTCAAGGTAAGGCAGGGCGTGATCCGGGAGATCCACGTGCATCAGGCGGAGTAGAAAGGGGTGCGAAAACAGCCCCCATTTACGTGCCCCTGGTGCCCCCGGATTACCACTTTGACCCGGAGGTACTGGAAGCAGCCCTGGAACGGCTCCAGGAGATCTATAAGAAGATGCCGGTGAGGAAGAGATAGTGCAGAGTGAAGAGTAAAGAGTAAAGAGTGAAGAGTTGAAAACGCCTGAGGGTTTTCCTTCCTTTTCAAAAAGTTTATCTTTCCCCGCCTTCCAGTGCTGTATACTATAAAGATACAACGACAGCACTGGGGGGCGGTTTTTTTATGTTTGAAGGCAGAATCCGGGAGGTGGAGCGGCCGGATCGGATCCTTTCCTATTTTGGACAGGAAAAGGCCGTCCTGCTGGTGGTGACGGTCACCGGCATCCTGTACAACCTGGGCATGGGGGCGGGGCCCTATTTTGAAGGCCAGCTGGCCCAGTGCCTCTACGACATTTTCCAGGGCAAAGCCACTGCCGGGGACATGATCCGTCTGGCAGCTTTGTATGTGGGGGTGATCTTCCTGGTCCAGTTGTCCCGGGCCGGGAAGCGTTACAGTGTGCGGCTGTTTTCCAACCGGGTGAGCCGGACCATGCGCCATACCCTGTACCACAGCCTGGTGCGCCTGGAAGCCCGGCAGCTCCAGCAGGAAAACCTGGGGAACCTGATGACCAAGGCCATGGGGGACGTGGATGCCTGTGCGGAAGGGATGCGGAAATTCACCACGGAAGTGTTCGACACCGGGGTGGTGATGGTGGTGTACCTGAGCCTGCTGCTTGCCTACGACTGGCGGCTGACCCTGCTGGCCTGCAGCTTTACCCCGGCGGCCTACTGGATCGCCAACCGGCTGAAAAAACAGGTGGCCCAGGCCAACGGTGTCTACAAGGCCACGGAAGCCCGGCTGAACACCCTGACCCTGGACCGGGTGAGCCATGCCCTGACCTACCGGATCTACGGTCAGGAACAGAACCGGGATGCCGCCTACGAAAACCAGCTGACCGCCTACGAAAAGGCCAGCGCCCGGGCCAACATCTTTGAAGGGGCCCTGGGGCCTTTGTACGATGCCATTGCCATGGCAGGCACCGGGATGATCTTCTGGTTCGGGGCGAAAAATGTCCAGGGCACCGGGTGGGAGCTGTGGAACATTGCCAGTTTCACCACCTTTTTGGCCTGCTTTACCAAACTGGCGGTAAAGACCAGCCATGCGGCCAAACTGTTCAATGCGGTCCAGAAGGCCCAGGTTTCCTGGCAGCGGATCAAGCCCCTGCTCCAGCAGGCGGCTCCGGAAGGGGAAGAACAGCCATTGGGACCGGTGGAACCGGCGGATCTGGAAGTCCGGGACCTGGCCTGCCATTATCCGGGCCAGGAGGAAGGCCTTTCCGGGATTTCTTTTGCCGCTCATCCCGGGGACATTATCGGCATTACGGGACCGGTGGCCTGCGGAAAGAGCCTTCTGGGGAAGGTGTTCCTGGATGAAGTGCCCTGGACCGGGACCCTGCTGTGCCATGGGGAAGATTTCCATACCCTAGACCGGGAACGGCGCCGGAGCCTTGTTTCCTATCTGGGCCACGATCCGGAGCTCCTCAGCACTTCCATTGGGGAGAACATTGCCCTGGGAGACCCGGTGGATGTGGAAAAATACCTGGCCATGACCAATCTGGCAGAAGAGGTGGCGGCCATGCCCCAGGGAGTGGATACTCCGGTGGGCAGCGAAGGCACCCGGCTTTCCGGCGGGCAGCAGGCCCGGATCGCCCTGGCCCGGACCCTGGCCCATGCCCGGTCGGTGCTGGTGCTGGACGATCCTTTTGCGGCAGTGGACCGGAAAGGGGAAACAAAGATCCTGGAGAACATCCGCCGGGCTTTCCCGGACCGGGTGATCCTTTTGATTTCCCATCGGCTCACCCATTTCCCGGAATTTACCGGGGTCCTGTTCCTGGAAGGGGGACGGGGGGTCTTCGGGACCCATGCAAAGCTCATGGAGCAGGAGCTCGGCTATGCCCGGCTGGTAAAGCTTCATCAGGAAGGGGTGGATCTGGATGAATAGGAAGAATCCTGTTTGGGAAAGTGTCAAGGGAACCCTCCGGGCCCATCCCCGGTCCGGAGCCCTGGTGGCGGTGCTGGTGGTCCTTTCTGTGTTCACCTCCCTTTTGCCGCCCCTGGTGCTGGAACGGGCGGTGAACAGCCTGACGGAAGGACGGGGGATTCCCTGGCAGCTGGGCCTTTTGTACATCGGTCTTACGGTGCTGTCGGACTGCTGCGAAACCGCCCAGAACGGGGCCATTACCCTGTTCGGACAGAAGGTGACCCACGGTCTCCGGTCCACCCTGTGCGCCAAACTGGACCGGCTGCCGGCCCGGTACTTCACCGGCCATCCCAGCGGCCAGACCACGTCCATTTTTGTCAACGACGGGGACACCATCGATGCCCTGTATTCTGACGGGATCGTGGGGATGCTGGCGGATGCCTGCAAGCTGCTGGGGATTCTGTGGATCCTGTGGAGCCGGAGCCAGGGGCTGTTCTGGATCCTATGCCTGCTGCTGCCTCTGCTGTTTGGGCTCACCCGGCACTTCCAGAAAGGGACCCTGGCCGCCCAGCGGGAAAACCGCCGGGCCATCGGACGGGTGAACAGCCATGTGCCGGAAACCATCCGGAACATCCGGACCATCCATTCCCTGGGGAAGGAACAGTATATGGAAGACCGGTACGATACCCTGATCACCGACAGCTTCCGGGCCATCAACCGGGCCAATGTGTTCGACGGGATCTATTCTCCCATTATCCTGGTGACCCAGGCGGCAGTGGTGGCGGTGATCATGGTGGGGGCGGCCCTGGGCCCTGGCTGGGCGGATCTCTTCGGCCTTTCCGTAGGGTCCGCCGTGGCGGTGATCGCTTATGTGGGGAAAATCTTCGGGCCCCTGGAGAGCATCGGCATGGAAATCCAGAGCATCCAGAGCGCCATGGCCGGGATCCAGCATATCGGGGAATTCCTGGATGAAGAGGAGCGGACTTCTGTGAGCCGGGACCCTTTGCCGGAAGGAATCCGGGACAAGGCAGTGGCTTTTTCCCATGTGACCTTCGGGTATGATCCGGCCCGACCCATTTTGAAGGACTTTTCCTGCAGCCTGGAGCCGGGGGAACAGGTGATCCTTATGGGGCCCAGCGGCTGCGGCAAAAGCACCCTGTTCAAGCTGCTCCTGGGGCTGTACGGCCCCCAGCAGGGGACGGTGGCCCTGATGGGATACCGGGCCGGGAGCCTGCCGGAAGAGGAGAAACGGAGCCTGTACGGCTGTGTGGAACAGGAATTTTCTCCGGTGCCCGGTACCGTAGGGGACCAGGTGACCCTGGGAGATGGATCGGTGACTGCGGACCAGACGGACCGGGCCCTGGAACTGGTGGGCCTGCAGGAGGCGGTGGACCGGCTGCCCCAGGGGAAGGACACCCCCATGGCGGACGGGCTGTTCTCCCAGGGAGAACTCCAGCTGCTGAACATTGCCCGGGCCGTTGCCAAAGAACCCCGGCTGCTGCTCTTGGACGAAATCACTGCCAACCTGGACAGCCAGACGGAAGAAAAGGTACTGAAAGCCCTGGAAAGGGCCGCCCAGGGCCGCAGCGTCCTCAGCATCTCCCACCGGTTCTCCCGGATGATGGAAGGGCAGAGGATCATCAGGATGGGGTAACGGGCTGTCAATGGTCACTGGTCTCTGGACGATCCAGTGACCATTGACAAAAAAAGGTGCCCGGAGGCACCTTTTTTTAATATCCCAACTTTTTCTTCAGCTCTTCCATATCCTTTTCCGTCAGGAAGGGCCGGATCAGGCCCAGGTAGTATTCCGCTTCTTTTTCCCGGCCGGCTTTGTGACAGGCCTGGGCTCCTCCGGCGGCCAGCCGGAGGACTTCCGGATTGGGGCCCAGGGGGATGGCTTCCTTCTGGGCGAAGGCGGCCAGTTCTTCCCGGGTGGCCGGTTTCCCGTCCAGCTTCTGGTTTTCCGCCAGGGTCTGGAGCTGTTTTTTGGCTTCTTCCGAATCCTGGAAGTTCAGGCTCATGAGATAGGCGTACCGGGCTCCCTGCCAGTCTTCCTTATGGAGCAGCAGGGCTCCCTGGTTCCGGTAGCACCGGGCCAGGTCAGCAGGACGGAAGGCCTCACGGAACGCTTCCCGGTTCACCCGGCCGAAGCTTTCCCAGTCGGCCTCATCCTTCAGCACCGCCAGATAGGCCGCCCGCACCGGGGCGCTGGCCGGATCCCACCGGAGCCCTTTTTCCAGGGCCTTCCGGGCGTTTTTCAGGTTCCCCTGGGCCAGTTCCAGTTCCCCCTGGACCAGATACAGCAGGTGGAAGGGGAAGGGGGCCTGCTGGACGTTCTTTTTCGGCTGGTAAAACTGCTGGAACAGCACCATTTCCATGGGCTCTGCAAAGGACCGGAATTCCACTTCCGAATCCGGCTGGAACAGGGCGGAATGTTCCGCTTCCTGGATATGGGGGGCCAGCAGCTCCCGGGCCTTGTCAAAATCCCGGGCAGCGGTCAGCTTCCGGGCTTCTTCCAGATGAGCCCGGAATTTGTCGAAAGCCTGGCTGAACATGTCTGCAAAATGCTGGCGGCTTTCCTCCGGCATCAGCTTGTACAGCAGCTGGCTGCAGAACCGGGCGATTTCCCGGTGGAGAGGGTGGTCCCGGTACAGTTCCATGCACCCCTGCAGGTATTTGATGTCTTTCTGGGAGTTCCCGGTCAGGTTCTCCCGGATGGATTTTACAATGGATTCCAGTTGTTCCATGATTTTTCCTCCGATTCGTGGCAATGTATCTACTATTATACAGCCCTTGCCCCCTTCCTTCAACTGTGCTATAATGGTTCCATTCAATTCCATACCTTGCCATGAACAGGAGAGTACGCATTTCCGGAGGTCACAGAGAGTGGGGAGCAGGTGGGAGCCCCGCACGGAAAGAAATGGGGAAGTTCACCTGGGAGCAACCGGACTGAACGGAGTAGGCCCGGCGCCGGCAGCGTTATCGGCCAGATGAGTGAAAAAATAGGGTGGTACCGCGAACCTTCGCCCCTTGTGGGGACGGAGGTTCTATTTTTTTAGGAGGCGTGAACATGAGTGACAAACTGCAGGAACTGCGGGAGAAGATCCAGAAGGATCTGAGCGAAGTCAAAAGTGTGGAAGATCTGAAGAACATCCGGGTCCAGTACCTGGGCAAGAAGGGGGCCCTGACCTCCATTCTCCGGAGCCTGGGAGACGTGGCAGCGGAAGAACGGCCGAAAATCGGCAAAATGGTCAACGAAGTCCGGGCCAAGGTGGAACAGCGGATCAACGAACAGATGAAGCTGCTGGAAGCCCATCAGATGGAAGAAAAACTGGCCAGTGAAACCCTGGACTTTACCCTGCCGGGACGGAAACCGGCCCTGGGTCATCTCCATCCGGTGACCCAGACCCTCCGGGACATCAAGAAAGTCTTCATGCGCATGGGATTCGAAGTGGTGGAAGGACCGGAAATCGAAACGGACTACTTCAACTTTGAAGCCCTGAACCTGCCCAAGGACCATCCGGCCCGGGACATGCAGGACACCTTCTACATCACTGACGATATCCTGCTCCGGACCCAGACTTCCGGGGTACAGGCCCGCACCATGCAGAGCCGGGAACCCAACAGCCCCATCCGGATGATCTGCCCGGGCACCGTGTACCGGAACGACTATGACGCCACTCATTCCCCCATGTTCCATCAGGTGGAAGGGCTGGTGGTGGACAAGGACATTTCCCTGGCGGACCTGAAAGGGACCCTGGAACTGTTCTGCAAGGAAATGTTCGGGGACAGCGTAAAGATCCGGCTGCGGCCCAGCTTCTTCCCCTTTACGGAACCCTCCTGCGAAGTGGATATCAGCTGCGTCATGTGCGGGGGCAAGGGCTGCCGGGTGTGCAAGAACTCCGGCTGGCTGGAAATCCTGGGGGCCGGGATGGTGCATCCCAACGTGCTGCGGATGAGCGGCTACGATCCGGACAAAATGAAGGGCTTTGCCTTCGGGATGGGCGTGGAACGGATTGCCATGCTGCGGTACGGCATCGACGATCTCCGTCTGTTCTTCGAAAATGACCTGCGGTTCATCCGTCAATTCTGAGTGGGAGGCAAAGGACAATGTTAGCTTCTATTAATTGGTTGAAACAATATGTGGATATTCCCGTAACGCCGGAAGTGCTGGCGGACAAACTGACCCGGGTGGGCCTGGAAGTGGAACAGGTGATCCATCTGGGCGAAGGCCTGGAAGGGGTCATCACCGGGAAGGTGGCCCAGATCGAACGGCATCCCAATTCTGACCATCTGTGGATCTGCCAGATGGACCTGGGGCAGGGGGAACTGGTCCAGATCCTCACCGGGGCCCAGAACGTGCATCAGGGGGATATGGTACCGGTGGCCGTGGTGGGCTCCCATCTGCCCGGCGGCATGACCCTGAAGGCCGCCAAGATGCGGGGCCTGGATTCCAACGGCATGCTGTGCAGCGCCGGGGAACTGGGCATCGATGCCAAACTGCTGCTGCCGGAACAGCGGGACGGGATCTTCATCCTGCCGGAAAACACTCCCATCGGGGTGGACGTGAAGGAACTGCTGGGGCTGGATGATGTGGTGCTGGATATCGACCTGACCGCCAACCGCAGCGACTGCTTCAACATGCTGGGCCTGGCCCGGGAAACTGCCGCGGTGCTGGGACAGAGCCTGCGTCTGCCCAAACTGGCCACCCGGGACGAAGCGGCCGGCAGCGCAGCCGACTGTGCCAAGGTGGAAATCCAGTGCAAAGACCTGTGCACCCGGTTCGCCATGCGGATGGTGAAGGACATCCAGGTGACGGAATCTCCTGAATGGATGCAGAAATTGCTCCGGGCTGTGAACATCCGTCCCATCAACAACGTGGTGGACGTGACCAACTATGTGATGATGGAACTGGGCCAGCCCATGCATGCCTACGACTATGACACGGTGGCGGACCATACCTGGATCGTCCGCCGGGCCCAGGAAGGGGAGACCCTGGTGACCCTGGACGGCCAGAAACGGGACCTGAATCCCAACATGATCGTCATCGCCGACCCGGAAAAAGCCATTGGTCTGGCCGGTGTCATGGGCGGCCTGGCTACGGAAGTCACCGGCAAGACCGTGAACGTGATGCTGGAATCCGCCACCTTCTACGGCCCCAGCATCCGGCACACCTCCAAGGACCTGGGCCTGCGCAGTGAAGCTTCCCAGCGGTTCGAACGGGGGGTGGATACCATCCGGGACCACGATGCCCTGAACCGGGCTGTGCACCTGCTGGAAGAAATGGGGGCCTGCAAGGCCGTAGCCGGTGTGGTGGAAGACTACCCGGTACCCCAGGAACCGGTGAAGATCAAGGCCCTGCCGGAAGCCCTGCGCCGGCGGATCGGCACGGAAGAAATTACCGATGCAGAGATGCGTTCCATCCTGGAAGGGCTCCGGTTCGATGTGGAACCCCAGGCCGACGGCAGCTGGCTGGTCACCGTGCCCACCTGGCGGAACGACTGCACTTGCGATGCGGACCTGTCCGAAGAAGTGGCCCGGATGTACGGCTACGACAAGATCCCGTCCACCCTGCCCCAGCTGGATATGGCCCGGGGCGGCCAGGCTCCCATCGAGGACGTGAAGGACAAGGTACGGAACTGCCTGGCGGATGCGGGTCTGGACGAAGTGATGACCTACACCTTCATCAACGCCGGGGACTTTGACAAACTGGGACTGGGCGCCGACGACAGCCGCCGGCAGGCCATCCAGATCATCAACCCCATCAGCGACGATTTCCGCACCATGCGCACCACTCTGGTGCCCAGCCTGCTGAATACCGCCGCCTACAACCTGGCCCGGCAGAACGACCGGGTGGCCCTGTTCGAAGTGGGCCGGGTGTTCCTGCCCAAGGCTCTGCCCCTGACAGAACAGCCTGCGGAAAAGACCCGTCTGTGTGTGGTGCTGGCCGGGAAACGGAATGAACTGAACTGGACCGAAAGCAAGGACGCGGTGGACTTCTTCGACCTGAAAGGGGACCTGGAACTGGTGCTGGAAGTGCTCCAGGCCAGCGGCGTGACTTACGCCAAGCCGGAAGAGAAGTTCCTCCATCCCGGCAAGAGCTGCACCGTGCTCCATGACGGGAAGGCCGTAGGCTTCATGGGGGCCCTCCATCCCCAGGTGCAGGACCGGTTCGGCCTCAGCGCGGAAACCTTCGTGCTGGAACTGGATCTGAGCAGCTTCGTGGAGGGGGCGGAACGGATTCCCCAGTTCACCCATATTCCCCAGTTCCCCAGCACCAGCCGGGATATTGCCGTGGTGGTGCCCCAGACCGTCAGCGCCGTTGACCTGATGGCGGAAATCCGCACCCAGGCCGGCCCGCTGCTGAAGGATGTGCGGCTGTTCGACGTGTACAGCGGCAAGCAGGTGAAGAACGGCTGCAAGAGCGTGGCCTTCAGCCTGACCTTCCAGGATCTTACCCGGACCCTCCAGGACAAGGAAATCAACGACATCATCAACCAGGTGGTGAAGAAAGTCCAGGAACGGTTTGAAGCAGAGCTGAGAGAGTAGGAGGCTGCTGCCTCTGCTGACAGGTTTTTCCAAAAACCTGTTGACAAAAATCCCTTTCTATCGTATACTAAACAAGTCAGCGGCGCTGGAAAGCAAAGCGACAACGGCCCAGTAGTTCAGTTGGTTAGAATGCCGCCCTGTCACGGCGGAGATCGTCGGTTCGAGTCCGTCCTGGGTCGCCAATGCGGAAGTAGCTCAGTGGTAGAGCATCACCTTGCCAAGGTGGGGGTCGCGAGTTCGAATCTCGTTTTCCGCTCCATAGGAGTATAGTTCAATGGTAGAGCAACGGTCTCCAAAACCGTCGATCTGGGTTCGAATCCTAGTACTCCTGCCAGAGAATTTGAGAGGACTTCCCGAAAGGGAAGTCCTTTTTCGTGTATTCTGTCCCCCATTTTACCCACATACTTTCTTATAATGGAAGTAAGAAAAGGAAAGGTGGGAGTTCTATGAAAAAGATTTTCATTACCATTACCGGCTGCAATCATTATCTGGGGTATGAGGTGTTCCATCGGAAAATGGAACTGGTGCTGCGGAAGGAACCGGACAACGAATACGATAAAGAAGCCATCCGGGCGGAGATCCCGGGGATCGGGAAAGTGGGATACGTGGCCAACAGTACCCACACTGTGCTGGGGGACACCTGCAGCGCCGGACGGATCTACGACAAAATCGGGAAAAAAGCCCATGCCAAGGTGGTTCTGGTCACCGAACGGGGCGTAGTGGCACGGGTGAAGAGGGAAAAGTGAAGAGTGGAGAGGGGAGCCCGTCCCGGCCTCCTTTGTATAAAATGAAAAAGAGGAATCCTGCATGAAACTGAAAACCACTGATATCCTTATGACAATTTGTGTACTGGGATCCACTCACAAGATTGACACGTTGAGTTATATCATCTGGGGCTTGTATGTTATTTATATGTTTTGCAGATTTTTGGATTGGAAAAAGAAAAAATGAGGAAAAGGAAAAATATCCCCTGGCTGGACAATGCTGTCGCTTACGCTGAAACAGGAGAAATCCGGCCCTGTCCACGATGTGGCAGCAGGGATATAGAAATAACTGTTTTGGATAAAGGCAGAAAATCCATTACCCTGGTTTGCAGGAAATGTGGCAGCTGGAGACATTTTGATGGAGGGAAAGAAAATGATGATGCAACCGTCAAAAGAAGAATATGAAATATGCGAGAAATTAAAAAAATGTACAGATGAAAAGGAAAGAAAAATCCTGGAAGAAAAATGGGCTGAGTGTATACGGAGAAATCCTATACCTGAATTGGACACACACCGGAAGCAATGAGTGCAGGGGACTATTGCCCTGAGGCATTCATTAGCTCTTCGAATGGGAAAAAACTGGATTTAAAAATCCGTGTGCTTGCTGTGGTCAACGATGGGAAAGGCGCTGGAAACAGTCCAGGATACGAGAAGGTGTACGATAATTATCCAAACGACGGAAGAATCTACTCTTAAAGAGATTCTGGCTCATATCAATACTGACAAGAATGAGCAGAAGAAAGGGGAACGGGGCTATGAAAAGTAAGTATAATTATCCCTGGTACAAGAACAACCCCCTGGATAAGGTCTGGTGGAAAGACGGCGATTCTCTTGGGGAAATGATCTTCAGCTTTGATCGGGTCCATGAATTTAATTTGTGGACGGACTACCCCCAAAAACTGACGCATGAGCAAAAGTCTTTATTTGATCGGGAGAACCCGGAATGGAAAAAGTTTTTCGAACCGTGAATAAAATATATTAAACTTAAACCGCTTCTAATGGAGAAATATCTTCCGTCTGCAAACTCGGGAAAAAAGCCCCTGCCAAAGTAGTGGCGGTCACCGACCGGGACGTGGTGGCACAGGTGAAAAAGGAAAAGTGAAGAGTGCAGCGTGAAGTGCGGGACGGTAGAACGGGCCGTATGGACGGTACTCTACAGAATCTCCGGCCTGGCGGGCAAGTCCCTGGTCTCATAGGGACGGTGAACTGGCGGAGGATATCGCTTTTATAGGGAGAAGAAATTGAAATGAACGGATATAAGCTGCCGAAGCCTACGGTCATCGAACAAAAAATGATAGAGTCCCTTGAACGCATATCCAAAGATGAAAAATTTCTGTTTGGAATCTGTGCAACCCTGGAAACAGATGAGCTGCGCCAGGAAATGCGTGATGCCATTGAAGACGGCGATGTCCAGACAGAAGAAGACGCCATCTATTATGCTCTTCAACTGGATAATGAAGGAGCTTCCCATGGATAAACAGCTGGATCATTAGCATGCCGGCTGCTGTCCAAACTGCCTGTGCTACAGGAGGGTTAAAATCAAATGACTGATTGGAACCAAAGGATGCCTCAGCCAAAGGGACTGGAAAAGAAGATGGTAGATAAGCTGCGTACAGTATGGAATAACGATGAATTCATATTTGGAAATAGACTGGTCATAAAAACAGACGATGAGCGTAGGGAAGTCATAGAAGCTATCGAATCTGGAAAGATTACCACTCCTTCTGATATGATTCTATATGCGAACCAAATTTGTGAAGACAGGGGAGATGATCCCCTTGGATAACGGAATGATCGAGAGTGTAAAATATTTTGTGTAAATGCATAAGCTTCTTGCTCAAAATCTATTTATACCTCATACTGAAAGGGACCAAAGGCAAAGGAGTGGAATACTATGGCAAAGCGTACTCTTACCCCCGATTGCAGAGTTTGGCAATATTACCAGAGAAGAGTATATTAAAAGAGGGATGGAGCTTGTCCAATCTGGGACTGGAAATGGCATTTTGGGGCATGTCGACAAAAACAATATTTTAACAAGGCACGATGTGGAGAAAAATGAGTTTGCCAAAGGACGTCCAGATCGTGGAATATATACGTATTTTAGACCGGTAAAGGAGCTAGAGTATTATAAAGAAATGAAGAAAGGGGATTTGGAACATGGAGGAAAAAAATAACTACCACAAGTGTCTTTGTTGTGGAAAAGGGATTGTGGAAGGCAACCAACTCTATGATATTTGCAGTATTTGTGGTTGGGAAGATGACCCAGTACAGGCAGGAAATCCTGAATTTTCTGGAGGCGCCAATAAAATGTCCCTGGATGAAGCCCGTAAGGCTTGGAAAGAAAGGAAGCAAATTTACTGATGGATAACATCCGAATCATTTACCGTATCCTATTGATGCAGATGGCCATGAGAATGGCCAAGGGTATCAAAGATTGCGTACCTGGAATTTAATATAACCGCCTTCGTGGAAACGTCGGCGGTTTTTTCATGTCTGAAAGTGAGCAACCATGAAAAAGAACCGTTCTCTCTGGGAGCCCAAACGCCGCATTGAGGCAGCGTTCCGGCGCCGGCTGCTGGCCATTGCCAGGACCATCGTGCGGAAAGTGAAAGAAACGAATGACCCGGACGAAATCCAGCGGATCCTGCTCCAGATCACCCGGACAAAAGAATATCAGAAGCTGTGCCAGTCCGCTGCCATGAAGATGGTGATGGGCCTCCGACATCGCGGAAGAGATCCAAAAAATGTTCCCAGAGAAAACGACGGCCAGGGCCGAACTGATCCGCCCGGACCCAGACCTCCATGACAAGCACCAGCCTGACCTGGCAGCGGTCCAATCGACTGGGGGCCCATTGGTATATCTGGCGGGCCGTCGGAGATGCCAGGACCCGGCACAGCCACGAAAAGATTGAAGGGGTCCTGGTGAACTGGAACCATCCACCAGCGCCGGAGGATCTATTCCCGATTCCCAACGCAGACGGGAAGCCCCGCCGGAACACCCTGGGCCATTACCATGCGGGCTGCTGCCCCAACTGCCGGTGCTACCCGGAGCCGGTTATCGACCTGGATCAGGTGACCTTCCCGGCCAGGATTTACATGGGGAACAGGATTCAGACCATACGGGAAAAAGAATTTGAGAGGATGATGTGACGATGGAGAATAAAGGCCGAATCCTGCTGAAACTAAAGACCATGATGCTGCGGGTAGCCACCATGGACAAATTTAATAAAGCAGCGCATCCACGTGGGGGAGACCCAGAAATTAGGGGAAGATTTTCTAAATCACCAGGTATTGAAAACAAGTTGATAGACAAGCAAAAAAATGATAACCTAAAAAGGGATAGACATGTAAAACGGCAACATACCACAATACGCCTATCTCCAAAAGAGTATGCTGAAGTAGTCAGTGTCCTTAACACAAACCTTACGAAAGAAGAACGAAAGAAAAAATGGTTGCAGAAAGCTGTGGAAAATTATTGCTATACTTTTAAAAATATAGGATTTAATCAGTATGAATTCATTAGAAAGGAAAAAATAAAATGAATGAGCATACATTACCAGAGCCAACGCCAACTGAAAGAAAGATGATGGATGTTCTTAGCAAGATATGGAACCATGATGATTTTATATTTGGAATCAGAGTGACGTTGAAAACGGATGAACTTCGTCAAGAAATGGCTGATGCCATTAAGGATGGAGATATTGTAACCAGTGATGATGCTATTCTATATGCGGTACAGCTTGCTGAGGAAGATATCCATTATCGTCGATTATGATAGGATTTGTTTCGTATCAGATAGAAATTTGAATAAAAGCACCAGCCGTCCCTAGCGGGGCGGCATTTTTATACCCGAAAACAGGAGGGAACAGGATGAAAACAAAAGATGCACTGGCGATCGGAATCAAGCTGGGCAGGCTGCAGCGGACCCTGGACGCATGGGAAGAAAGCAAGCACCCGAGAGCGAACAATGGGCAGTTTTCACATTCGGCCGGAGGTGGGCCGTCTTCCCTAAATACCATTGCTTACGCTGCAACAGGAGAAATCCGGCCCTGTCCACGATGTGGCAGCTGGAGACATTTTGATTGAGGAAACGGGAAATGAGACCTGTGGTGGAAACCCGCTGGGCGGGTTTCCATAAACGTATGAAACCGCAGGCCGGGACGGGCGGGCCTGCGGCACGCCCCTACCACGTTAGGGTCAGATGGTGATTGTTCAATCGGGTGGACGGGATCTGCGGTTGTCCGTGCAAGAGGTCCGGCCAGCGGCCGGTCTGCCTGGGACAACAACCGGAGAACACCGTTGTTGCATCGGTCCTTCGACAGCAACGGCGTAGGGGCTGCCCGCAGGGAAGCCCGTCCCGGCCTCCCGGCAGGGTTCGGTCTGTGGGGGCGTCCTGGGCATGGGACAGCATTTCTTCCACTATACTGCAGGTAATTTCATCGTAGGAAAAGAAGAGAAAGAGTCAATGTTTCCTTTGTATGCTACAATAGAAAGAAACAAGGAGGGCGGCCACGATGAAATGTCTGGGAAAAACCACGGCCCTGGCAGCCCTGTGCCTGCTGCTGGTCCTTCTGGCAGGGTGCAGGGTGGACCAGAGGCAGCGGGACGGAAAGACCGGGGCGTCGCCGGTAAGGATCAGGGAGCTTACAGTCACTAGTCTCTAGTCTCTAGCCGAATGAAATCATCTGCCAAGGGCAGATGATCCTGAATAGAAACGCAGCGGGGCTGCTAACCCACCACCATTGCGCAAGCGCAACGGTCCCCCGCCCTTGAAAAGGGCGGATATATAAAGGTGGATGCACTGCCGGAGAACACCGTTGTTCCCTGCCGTAGGGGCTACCCGCAGGGGAGCCCGTCCCGGCCTCCCGGCAGGGCCGGTCTGCTTTCTTTCTTAAACGATGAACCATAAAGGAGCTCAATATCATGTCTTTCCAACTTACCCCGCTTACAGCGGGACTTCTTTTGATCAATGTTATTACTTTTGCCGTGTACGGCTATGACAAATTCTGTGCCAAACGGGGGGCCTGGCGGGTGCCGGAAATCCGGCTGCTGGGGCTGGCGGCCCTGGGGGGCAGTGTGGGGGCTCTTTTGGCCATGTTCCTGTTCCGGCACAAGACGAAGCATCTGAAATTCACCATCGGGGTGCCGGTGATCCTGGGACTGCAGGTTTTAGTGGGGGCCAGGGTGTTGGGGTGAAACAATTCCCTCTTGCCAAACGTCAAATTGTCAAATATAATAGAGCATGGGAGAACCTGTCTGTCCCGTAGGAGGTAATCATCATGCGCAATATTGCAGATGCCATAGAGCAATTCATCATCAGCGAGCTGTTCGCCAACGAACAGGACCGGGTGGATGTGAAACGGAGCCAGCTGGCGGAAAAGCTGTCCTGTGCTCCCAGCCAGATCACCTACACCCTGACTACCCGCTTCACCCCGGAACGGGGGTATGAAGTGGAATCCAAACGGGGGAACGGGGGCTTTATCCGGATCATCCGGCTGCCCCGGGAACCCCATGTCCAGCCCCAGCTTCCTGCGGGGAAGGACGTGAAATCCTCCGGCCAGCTGGTCCAGCTGCTGGCGGCCCACAAACTGATCACCGGCCGGGAGGCCCGGCTGCTGGATTATTTCCTCCATGTGCTGGGGGACCATGTAAGCGAAGAAAACAAGGAACAGATCGTGCGGAATGCGTACCAGCTGCTCCAGGAGGAGGAGTAAGTGGCCAAGACACAAACCCATTACGTCTGCCAGAACTGCGGGTATTCCACTCCCAAATGGCTGGGCAAATGCCCGGAATGCGGCCAGTGGGATACCCTGGTGGAAGAAACGGCGGCTCCGGCTCCCAGCCGGCAGCGGCCGTCTTATCTTGCCATTACGGAAGCCCCCACCCCCAAGACCCTGAAACAGGTGGAAAAGGTGAAGGTCCAGCGGATGACCACCGGCATCCATGAGTTCGACCGGGTGCTGGGGGGCGGCATCGTCCCCGGGTCCCTGGTCCTTTTGGGCGGGGCCCCCGGCATCGGCAAAAGCACTATCACCCTGGACGTTTCCATGAAGGCGGCGGCCCGGGGTGCCCGGGTGCTCTATGTATCCGGGGAAGAGAGCGAAGCCCAGACGGCCATGCGGGCAGAGCGGCTGGGACAGGCAACGGATGCTCTGCAGATCATGACGGCCACGGAACTGGGCACCATCCTGGTCCAGGCCAGACAGGTGAAGCCCCGTCTCCTGGTCATCGACTCCATCCAGACCATGTACAACCAGGAACTGGAAAGCGCCGCCGGCAGTGTGGGCCAGGTGCGGGAATGCACCGCCAAGCTGCTGACCTTTGCCAAGGAAACAGGGATCGCGGTGATCATCATCGGCCACGTGACCAAGGAAGGGAACATTGCAGGCCCCCGGCTGCTGGAACACATGGTGGACGTGGTGCTCCAGTTCGAAGGGGACCGGTCCTACACCTACAGGGTGCTCCGGGCTCTGAAGAACCGGTTCGGCTCCACCAGTGAATGCGGGATCTTTTCCATGGAAGAGGAAGGGCTCCGGGAAGTGGCCAACCCTTCCGGACTGTTCCTGGAAGCCAAGGAAGAACCGGTATCCGGGTCGGTGATCACTGCCGCCATGGAAGGGAACCGGCCCATTTTGACGGAAATCCAGGCCCTGGTGTCCCACACCCCCTTCGGGCTGCCCCGGAGGACGGTGGTGGGGGTGGACTTCAACCGGGTGAACATGCTGCTGGCGGTGCTGGAAAAGCGCTGCGGCATGAACTTCGGGGATCAGGATGCCTATGTGTGCGCCGTAGGGGGCATGAAGGTGAAGGAACCAGCGGCGGACCTGGCCATTCTGGGAGCCCTGGTTTCCAGTTACCGGAACCGGCCGGTGCCCATGGGGGTGCTGGCGGTGGGCGAAGTGGGCCTTACCGGGGAACTGCGCCGGGTGGGCCTGGCGGACCGGCGGATCAAAGAAGCGGCCCAGCTGGGATTCCACCGGTTCATCGTCCCCAAAGGAAGTTTCCCACCAGGAAAAGAACCCAAAGAAGTCACCATCATCCAGGCCAGGACTGTGGAAGAGGCCATAGCAGGGATGTACAGGGAATAGGGGCTGCTGATCAGCAGCCCCTTATTTATTTGACAGCCTTCTTCTCTTTTTATATAATTTATGGGATACGAAAGAGAAATTAATTTTCTGGCTGATGGGATTTTTTCCTTTTTGCTGGAGGGAATTTGGGAGAGTTGGTAATGAAATATTTAACTGGTAATGAGATTCGGCAGAAGTATCTTGATTTCTTTAAGGAACGGGGCCATCTGGTACTGCCCAGTGCGTCCCTGATTCCTCATGATGACCCTACGCTGCTTCTGATTGGCGCAGGCATGGCTCCGTTCAAGCCGTATTTTACCGGCAAGGTGAAACCGCCTGCCACCCGGATCACCACCTGCCAGAAATGTGTCCGGACCGGGGATATTGAAAACGTGGGCCGTACGGCCCGGCACCATACTTATTTCGAAATGCTGGGGAACTTCTCCTTTGGGGACTACTTCAAGAAAGAAGTGATCCCCTGGGCCTGGGAATTCCTCACCAAGGTGCTGGAACTGCCGGCGGACAAACTGTGGATCACTGTGTACCCCAAGGACCAGGAAGCCTATGACCTGTGGCACGATGTGTGCGGGGTGCCGGCGGAACGGATCGTGAAGCTGGAAGACAACTGGTGGGAAATCGCCAGCGGCGGTCCCTGCGGCCCGGATTCCGAAATCCATATCGACCTGGGGGAAGAACGGGGCTGCGGCAGTCCTGACTGCGGGCCCGGCTGCGACTGCGGCCGGTTCCTGGAACTGTGGAACCTGGTGTTCACCCAGTACAACAAGGAAGCGGACGGCAGCTACACTCCTCTCCAGCACAAGAACATCGATACGGGCCTGGGCCTGGAACGGGTGGCTTCCGTGCTCCAGGAAAAACCCAGCAACTTTGAAACGGACCTGATTTTCCCCATTATCGAATACGCCTGCAAAGTGTCCGGCAAAACCTACAATGCGGACCCCAAGGATGATATTTCCCTGAAGGTCATCGCCGACCATGCCCGTTCCGTCACCTTCATGATCGGGGACGGGATCCTGCCCTCCAATGAAGGCCGGGGCTACATCCTGCGCCGGGTGCTCCGCCGGGCCATCCGTCACGGCCGTCTCCTGGGCATCCGGAAGGAATTCCTGGTGGGGGCTGCGGACCTGGTCATCGACATGTACGGGGACCATTACACGGACCTGCGGGAAAAGAAAAGCTACATTGAAAAAGTCATCGCCATGGAAGAAAACTCCTTCCTCCAGACCCTGGAACAGGGCACGGATCTCCTGAACCAGAAGATCGATGCCATGCGGAAAGCCGGCAGCACCGTGCTGAACGGGGAAGACGCCTTCCAACTGTATGACACCTTCGGTTTCCCCTGGGAACTGACCGAAGAAATCCTGGAAGAACAGGGCTTCACCATGGACAAGGAAGGCTTTGAAAAAGCCATGGAAGCCCAGCGGGAAAGAGCCCGTGCCGCCCGGAATGACAAAGAGGGCAAACCGGTGCTCTATGAAACCCGTCATCTGAAACTGGGGAACCTGACGGTGGACGAAGCCAGCAAAAACGGCAAAGTGGCCGCCATCTTCCCCGCTCACGATACCCAGCCCATCCAGAACGCCAAAAGCGGGGATGAACTGGCAGTGATCCTCACCAACACCGCCTTCCATGCAGAAGGGGGCGGCCAGCTGGGAGACACCGGCCGGCTGGTGTCCGACAAGGGCATTTTCAACGTTACTGACACCAAAAAGCTGCCCGATGGGTACACCATCCAGCTGGGCACCCTGGAACAGGGAACCCTGGCAGTAGGGGATGAAGTGGAATTCGAAGTGAACCTGAAACGCCGGGGGGACATTGCCCGGAACCATACGGCCACCCATCTGCTCCATGCAGCCCTGAAACAGGTGCTGGGCAGCCACGTGAACCAGGCCGGCAGCTATGTGGGGCCGGACCGTCTCCGGTTCGACTTCTCCCATTTCTCTCCGCTGACGGAAGAAGAACTGGCCCAGGTGGAAGACATTGTCAACGAAAAGATCCTGGATGCAGTGGATGTGGAAATCTCCCAGCAGGATCTGGAAAAAGCCAAGGAAATGGGCGCCATGGCCCTGTTTGGCGAAAAATACGGCAAGATTGTCCGGGTGGTGAATGTGCCCGGTTACAGCATGGAACTGTGCGGCGGTGTCCATGTGTCCAACACCAGCCACATCGGCCTGTTCAAGATCCTGTCTGAATCCAGCGTTGGCGCCGGGGTGCGGCGGATTGAAGCGGTGACCGGCCGGGGCGCCCTGGCTTACACCCGGGAACTGGAAGATCTGATCGGGGAAGCTTCCGCTGCGGTAAAGGGCCGTCCCAACAACCTGGTGACCCGGATCAATGCCCTCCAGGAAGACCTGCGGGCGGAAAAACACCGGGCTGATGAAATGGAAAAGAAACTGGTGGCTGCCCAGGCTGCCAGCGTAACGGCAGATGCCAAAGAGGTGAAGGGTGTGCCCTTCCTGGCTCAGGAAGTGAAGGTACAGGATGTGGATGCCCTGCGGAAAATGGGGGACACCCTCCGGGATAAGACCGGCGGGGTGGTTGTGCTGGCTGCACCTATGAGCGCCGACAAGGTGAACATCTTGGTGATGGCTTCCAAGGAAGCAGTCCAGAAAGGCATCCATGCCGGGAAGATCGCCAAGGGAGTTGCCCAGGCCATGGGCGGCAACGGCGGCGGCCGGCCGGATATGGCCCAGGCCGGGGGCAAGGATGCCTCCAAGGTCCAGGCAGGACTGGCCAAGGCGCTGGAACTGGTGGAAGGCCAGCTGAACTGAGAAAACCAACCAACAGGAAAGATTGGGTTGACAAGAAGGTGTGGAAATGGATCCAAAGGAAAAACTGGGAAAAGCCCTGTACCATCTGCTGGAGAAGAAACACCTCCACGACATCACAGTGGACGAAATCGTCCGGGATGCGGGGCTGACAAAGGAAGATTTTGAACGCTGCTGCAAGAACAAGAAGGATCTGGCCCACTGGGTGTATCTCCATATCCTGGCCCGTCACAGCCGGGATATCCTGAAAAGCCACTGCTGGTCCGAGGCTCTGTACAAAAAGTTCCTGCTGTACAAGGCCAACCTGAAGTTCCTGCAGAACCTGTACACCAGCTGTGATGTGGAAGACATCCGCCAGACCAACCGGCGGTTTGTCCGGGATGCCTATCACCTGATGCTGAAAAAAGCGGGAGCGGATCTGACGAACCCCCACATCCAGTTCGCCACGGAAATGGTGATCTACGGTGGGGAAGAAATGACCATGCGGTGGATCCTGGAAGGGATGGAAGTCCCCATCGAGGTGATGCTGGTCCTGTTCCAGGAATCCATTCCCCTGATCATCAGTCAGTATTTTTATTGAATAAAGCGGGGGGTGTTGCCGTGCAACAGCCCCTTCTTTACAAAGGAGGGAGAAACATGTCTCGTACTACACAGGAAACCACCATGTTCAAACCGGTTCCGGAAACCAAAAGTGTGGCGGAAACCATCCGGGAGGTGGCAGAGGCCCTGAAGGAAAAAGGGTACAACCCCATCGACCAGCTGGCCGGGTATCTCCTGAGCGGGGATCCGGCTTATGTGACCAGCTACAAGGATGCCCGGCTGAAGATCCGCCATTTTGAACGGTACGAACTGATCGAAGCCCTGCTCCAGGCCTACCTGGAGGAATCAGAACGCTGATGAGGATCATGGGCTTGGATCTGGGCACCCGGACCATCGGGGTGGCCGTCAGCGACGAAACCGGCTTCATCGCCCGGGGGGTGGAGACCATCCGCCGGAAGGGGCTGGAAAACGACCTGAACCGTCTCACGGAACTGGTGGAGGCGGAAGAAGTGGGGCAGTTCGTATTGGGCTACCCCAAGAACATGAACGGGTCCATTGGCGACAGAGCCAGGGCCAGTGAAGAATTCAAAACCATCCTGGAGGAACGCTTCCCGTCCATCCCGGTTGTCCTTTGGGATGAGCGGCTCTCTACGGTAGCAGCGGAAAAAGTCCTGATCGAGGCGGATCTCCAGAGGAAGAAACGGAAGAAAATCATCGACATGATGGCCGCTGTGGTCATCCTGCAGAATTACCTGGACAGCCCGAGGAGGAAATAACAATGGCCAAGAACGACGACGAAAAGCTGCTGGCAACGGAAGACCAGGAAGCGGTGGTGGTGATCACCGACGAAAAAGGCAACGAATCCTATTATCTGGAAGAAATGGTGATCCCCATGGATGGGAAGAACTTCGCCCTTCTGACCCAGATCCCGGAAGAGGACGACACGGACCCGGAGGAAGAGGACAATGTGATCATTGCCCGGGTGGATTTTGATGACAAGGGGGACCCGGTGTACCTGGATCCCACCGATGAAGAATTCGAAGCAGTCCGGAAAGCCTATGAGGAAATCATGGACGAAATGGATGCCCAGTAACCAGGAAGGCCCATTATGCGGAAAAAATTCTTGCCCATCGGGATCGCCCTGGTGCTGGCCCTTCTGTTCGGAGGCTACTGGTACCTGGACTACTTCAACACCAACACCAGCCTGGCCACCGGTCAGAAGGTCCGGTTCACAGTTACGGAAGGCATGACCACCTCTGACATTGCCACCCTGCTCCACGACAAAAAGCTGATCCAGACTCCGGAATCCTTCCGGCTGGCAGCCCGGGTGAAAGGTCTGGAAAACCATCTCCAGGCCGGCACCTACGAAATCACCGCCGGCATGAGCGACGGGGAGATCATCAACATCCTGTCCAAAGGGAAGGTCCATTCCAACAGCTTTGCGGTGCCGGAAGGGGCCACCATCAACGAAATCGCCCTGAAGCTGGAACGGGAACACCTGACCACCGCCCAGGCCTTCAAGGATGCCTGCCGGAACTATACTCCCTACACCTACATGGAAAGCCGCAATCCGGATGTGGTGTACAAGGCGGAAGGGTTCATCTGCCCGGCCACCTACAACATCCCGGAAAACGCCACCGCCAAGGATATGGTGGCCATGATGGTCCAGGAGTTCAACAAAAAGCTGACCCCGGACCTGCGCAGGGACATCCAGAAAAGCTACCTGCCCCTCCGGGACATTGTGACCCTGGCTTCCATGGTGGAACGGGAAGCCACCCACAAGGAGGAAATGCCTCTTATTGCCGGGGTGTTTGAAAAACGCCTCCAGATGGGGATGCCCATCCAGTCCGACACCACCATCCAGTACATCCTGGGAGCCCAGAAGAAGGAAGTCACCTACGACGACCTGGAGCTGGAATCTCCCTACAACACCTACCTGAACAAGGGCCTGCCTCCGGGACCGGTGGGGAACCCCAGCATGGACGCCATCCGTGCAGTGATCCATCCGGTGATGACCGATTATCTGTACTTTGTGGCGGATAAGGAAGGCTACCATCACTTTACCAAAACCTACGAAGAACATGTGGCCATGATCCAGAAACTGAACCCTGGAGAAGTCATAGGAGAAGCACAGTGAACAAACCTGAACTGCTGGCTCCCGCCGGGAGCCTGGAAAAAGGCCGGATGGCTCTGTTGTACGGAGCCGACGCCATTTATCTGGGAGGCCGGGCCTTCGGGCTCCGGGCCTTTGCCGCCAATTTCTCTCTGGAAGAGATCCGGGAGATCACGGCCTTTGCCCACAGCCTGGGGAAAAAGGTTTATGTGACCGTGAACATTTTCCCTCACAACAGCGACCTGCCGCCCCTGCCGGATTATCTCCGGGATCTGGAGGCCGCAGGGGTGGATGCCCTGCTGGTGTCCGACCTGGGAGTGTGGATGACGGCCCGGAAAGTGGTCCCCGGTCTGGGGCTCCATGTAAGCACCCAGGCCAACGTGACCAACTGGGCCACCGCCAAAGCCTGGGAAGACCTGGGAGCGGAACGGGTGGTGCTGGCCCGGGAACTGTCCTTCCAGGAAATCCGGGAGATCCGGGAAAAGATCACCGCGGACCTGGAAGTGTTCGTCCACGGGGCCATGTGCATTTCCTATTCCGGACGGTGCCTGCTGAGCAACTACTTCACCGGTCGGGACAGCAACCGGGGGGCCTGTGCCCAGGTGTGCCGGTGGGAATTCGGCCTGACGGAAAAGAACCGGCCCGGGGAAGTGTTCCCCATGGCAGAGGATGAACGGGGCACTTACATCATGAATTCCAAGGATCTGTGCCTCATTGACTATCTGCCCCAGCTGATGGAGGCAGGGGTCACCAGCCTGAAGATCGAAGGCCGGATGAAAAGCGTCCATTATGTGGCCACCGTGGTCAGCGCCTACCGGAAAGCCATCGATCTGTGCTGGGAGGATCCGGAACATTTCACCGTGCCGGAAAGTCTCCGACAGGAACTGGAAAAAGTCTCCCACCGGCCCTATACTACCGGGTTCGCCCTTGGGAAGACCGGCCCGGAAGACCAGGTGTACACCACCAGTTCCTATGAACAGAGCGCGGATTTCGTGGCCCTGGTGAAGGATTTCGATCCGGCCAGCGGACGGGTGACCCTGGAACAGCGGAACCATGTGAAGGCCGGGGAAGTGCTGGAAGTGCTGACTCCCGGGGGAGAAATCTTCTCCTGGACCCTGGAGGATATGCAGGACGGGGAGGGAAATCCCCTTACCGCCGCTCCCCATGCCCAGATGGTGTTCACCGCCAAAGGGGATGGACGGATGGCTCCCTTCTCCCTGGTCCGCCGTCTGAAGAAATAAAACAAAACAATTTGTAACAAAGTATATAGAAACCCTTGCTTTTTTTCGGGGTTTAAGAGTACAATAGATTAGTCGAACTGATTTTGTTGGACGAAGCACAAGGAGACGATAGGATGAAGGCACTGGAAAGACTCCGGAGTTTTCTGGAACAGGAAAAAGTGGATGGGATCTTCATCAAGGGAGATTCTTCCATCCGGTATTTCACCGGCTTCACCGGCGGGGACAGCCTGCTGTATGTGGATGCCCACCGGGCGGTGATCATCACCGATTCCCGGTATACCCTCCAGGTGCGCCAGCAGGCTCCGGACTGCGAACTGGTGGAACATCTCCACGGGTTCTGGCCGGAAGCGGCCAAACTGCCCCAGTCGGACAACCTGGCCCTGGACGGGGATTATTTCTCCTATACGGAACAGCGGGCACTGGCAGCGGCCCTGCCCCATGCCACCTGGAAGAATGTGAACCTGGTGGGCATGCGGGCGGTGAAGACCCCGGAAGAGATGGCCCTGATCCGGAAGGCAGTGGCCATTTCCGACGAAGCCTTCCTCCAGCTGCTGCCCCATATCCGGGCTGGCCGGACGGAAAGCAATCTGGCGGCGGAACTGGAATACAACATGCGGAAGCTGGGGTCCACCAAGCCTTCCTTCGAAACCATCTGTGCCTCCGGCAAACGGAGCGCCCTGCCTCACGGGGTGGCTTCTGACAAGGTGGTAGAAGCGGGCGATTTCATCACGTTCGACTTCGGGGCCACCTATGGGGGCTACTGCTCCGACATCACCCGGACGGTGGTGGTGGGGAAGGCTGCTCCCTGGCAGAAGGAAATCTATGATATCGTACTCCGGGCCAACCTGCTGGGAGAAAAGACCCTGAAGGCCGGGCTTACCGGCATCCAGGTGGACGGAGCCGTCCGGGACTTCATCACCGGCAAAGGCTACGGACCCAACTTCGGCCATGGCCTGGGCCACGGCGTGGGCCTGGACATCCACGAAAAACCGGTGTTGAACCGGGCCAATGACCAGCCTCTGCCGGCTGGTGCGGTGGTGACCATCGAACCGGGCGTCTATCTCCCTGATCAGGGCGGTGTCCGGATCGAGGATACGGTACTGGTCACGGAAACGGGCTGCGAACGGCTCACTTCCGTGCCCAAGGAACTGAAGGAACTCTGATTTACCCATATAAACTATATTTTTTTGGAGGTTGTTTTCATGATTTCTACGAACGATTTTAAAACTGGCGTAACGGTTGAAATTGACGGCGATGCTTGGCAGGTCGTTGAATTCCAGCATGTAAAACCGGGTAAAGGCGCTGCTTTCGTACGGGCCAAAATGCGCAACCTGTGCACCGGCGCTGTGGTGGAACGGACTTTCAACGCGGCTGAACGTCTGGAAAACGCCATTGTGGAAAGAAAAGGCATGCAGTACCTGTACGAAGCCGATGGCACCTATGTGTTCATGGACAATGAAACCTATGATCAGCTGGAACTGAACAAGGATCAGCTGGGCAAGGCCGTGAACTTCCTGAAGGAAAACATGGACGTTAAGGTCATCACCTTCAAGGACCGGATCCTGGGTGTGGAACTGCCCAACACGGTGGAACTGACCGTAGTGGAAACCGAACCGGGGATCAAAGGGGACACCGCTACCGGCGGCAGCAAGAACGCCAAAATGGATACCGGTTATGTGGTCAAAGTGCCTCTGTTCATCAACGAAGGGGACGTTCTGCAAATCGATACCCGTACCGGGGATTATATTGCCAGAGCATAACAGGGAGAAAATGGGGGCTGTCGCAGGACAGCCCCATTTTGTATTCCGGCGGTTTTTGAAACCCGGCCGGAGGGTGGAATAAAGGAAAGAAACATGAAGACAATCTATCTGGTGCGCCATGGGGAAACCCTGGCCAACCGGCAGGGGATCCTCCAGGGCTGGTCCAACAACCCCCTGGACGACACCGGCCGGAAACAGGCATCCGCCCTGGTGACCCGGGCTGCCCGGGTGCCTTTGGATGCCCTCTATACTTCGGACCTGATCCGGACCCGGGAAACGGCTGCCCCTCTGGCGGCGGCCCGGGGCATGGAAGCAAAGGCCCTTCCCGGGCTCCGGGAGATTTCCTTCGGGAAATGGGACGGCCATCATCTCCGGGAGATCCAGGAAAAGGATCCGGATACCCTCCGGGATATTTTCCTGAAGCCGGGACAGGTGGACCTGGAAGCGGAGGAAGACCTGGCCGCTTCCCAAAAAAGAGGATGGGAAACCTTCCGGGAACTGGTGGACCAAATGGAACCGGAAGGCACCATCCTGTGCGTCAGCCACGGGGGCCTGATCCGGCTCCTGGTGTGTCAGATCCTGGGGTTCCCCATAGACAACATGTGGCGGATGAGCCTGGCCAACACGGCCTTCGTCCAGGTGGTCCAGACCGCCGACTACGGATTCCGGGTGGACAAACTGAACGATATGGGGATGCTGTAAGCCTCTTGACTCATCTGTTATAATAATAGATACATATAAACATCTTACAAATGAGGGAGCGATTCTTATTTTAGAATTCAAGCATATCAGTATCGACGACAAGCCGATATTCGATGATTACTTTACCGAAGAGGACTACCATGCCTCGGAATGCTGTTTCGGGTCCATCTTTATCTGGCGGAAGCAGTATGACAGCTACTGGGCCATCAGCCACGGCTGTCTCATCATCAAGGTCACCGTCAACGGCACCACTTTCGTGCTGCCTCCTTTCGGCGGGGTCAACGATGACCTGCCAAAAGTGATCTGCGCCCTGAAGCAGTACTTTAAAGGGGAACCTTTCGAAATGCACGGGATCTACGAGCATACCATCGAACGGTTCCAGAAATACCTGCCCCAGGTGAACACCTTCACTCCGGACCGGGACAACTGGGACTATGTGTACCAGCGTGCCAGCCTGGCCAGTCTCAGCGGCCGGAAGCTCCACGGAAAGAAGAACCACTACAACCAGTTCCTGAAGGACAACCCGGAATTCGTCTACGAGCCCATTACCCCGGCCAACAAGGACGAATGCATTGCCTACGGGAAACAGTGGGTGGAACAGCGGGAACTCACCGATCCTTCCATTGTGGCGGAATTCGACGCCATCCAGGAAGGGCTGAACAACTTGGATACCCTCCAGCTCCGGGGCGGTCTGATCCGGCTGGACGGCCAGGTGAAGGCCTTCACCTTCGGGGAACGGGCCGGGAAGAACACGGCGGTGATCCATGTGGAAAAGGCGGATCCGGACATCCGGGGCCTGTACACCGCCATCAACAAGGAATACATCGCTCATGAATGGCCCGATGTGACCTACATCAACCGGGAAGAGGACATGGGCAAGGAAGGACTCCGGGAAGCCAAGGAATCCTACAAGCCTGTGTTCATGGTGAAAAAATACAATACCATCATCCGCTGAAGGAGGATTGCCATGGATTTTCGTTTGCTCCAGCAGGATACCCTGTCCCAGGCGGCGGACCTGTGGGATTACTGCTTTGAAAAGAAGGGGACGCCTTTTTATGAATGGTATTTCGGGGAATATGCCCTGAAGCAGAACCGGATCCTGGGTGGATTCCAGGACGGGAAGCTGCTGACCATGCTCCACCTGAACCCCTATGTGCTCCGGCTCCGGGGACGGGACTGGAAGGTGCCCTATATTGTGGGGGTGGCCACGGATCCGGTGGCCCGGGGACACCATGTGATGGGGGACCTGATGGAAACCGCCTTCACCACCCTCCGGGCCCTGAAGGTGCCTTTTGTGATCCTCATGCCCATTTACGCCGGGATCTACCAGCCCTACGGCTTTGCCTGGACCCATCTCCGGAAGCATTACACCCTGCCTCTGGCCGGACTGGATCTGGCGGGACACCCTCTGGACGGGTACGAACCGGAACGGGTGGACACCCGGAGCGGGGAAAAACTGGTGGCTCCCGTCTATGAAAAAGCCATGGCCGGGTACCACGGCTATGTGGTCCGGGACCACCGGGTGTGGGAGAACACCCTTCTGACTGCCGCCCAGGAAAATTTTGAGACGGTAATCATCCGGAATGACGGTGCACCAAAGGCTTACGCGTTGTATAATAGAGAGGGAGACAAAGTGACCGTCCAGGAAATGGCTGCTGCAGAACCCCCGGCCAAAATCCGTCTGCTCCAGTACTTCAAGGGGCTGGCGGGCACCTACAAGACCCTGGACTGGCTGGCGCCGGAAGACGACCTGACCTGGACCCAATTGCCGGACCAGGCCCTGGCGCCCCGGGAGGCCCCCTTCATGATGGGCCGGGTGATCAACGCCGCGGCCTGCCTGAAGGCTCTTTCCGTACCGGAGAGCCTGGTGGGGAAGACCCTGGTGCTGGCCCTGAAGGACGAACAGATCGCCCTCAACACCATGCTGGTGAAGCTGAACTTCACCCGGGAGGGGATCCAGCTGCTAAACACCCTGGACGACCCGGAGGTGCTGCTGGACGTGGGGACCTTCACCCAGCTGTTCTTCGGCCTCTACGGACCGGAACAGCTCCAGAAAGCCGGCATGATCTATGTGGACAGTGAAAATGCATGGGAAATCCTTGACAAATTGTTCCCGCGGGAGAATAATTTTATCAACGAGTATTTTTAAGGGAGGCTGTCATGAGCGACAAAATTAGACGTGTATTTGTGGAGAAGAAGAAAGAATATGCTGTGGAAGCAGCAGGTCTGTGTTCCGATCTCCAGCAGACCCTGGGGCTGAAGAACCTGAAAAGCGTCCGGATCGTGAACCGGTACGACCTGGAAGGGCTCACTGACGAAGAATACCAACAGGCCAGAAGCCTGGTGCTCAGCGAAGCCCCGGTGGATGTGGTCCGGGACGAAGAACTGGAGATCCCTGCCGGTTTCCGGAGCTTTGCCGTGGAACTGCTCCCCGGCCAGTATGACCAGAGAGAAGATTTTGCCGCTCAGTGCATCCAGGCCATCACCCAGGGCCAGCGGCCCATTGTGGCTGCTGCCAAGGTGTTCCTGCTGGAAGGGGACCTGTCCGACGCCGACTTTGAAAAGATCAAACACTACTGCATCAACCCGGTGGAAGCCCAGGAAGCGGCCATCGACAAGCCTGACACCCTGGACATGACCTGGGATGTGCCCAAACCGGTGGCTGTGCTGGACGGCTTCCGTGCCCTGGACAGAAAGGGCCTGGAAGACTTCCTGAACAAACAGGAACTGGCCATGAGCCTGGAAGATCTGGCTTTCATCCAGGAATATTTCAAGAAAGAAGACCGGGATCCTTCCATTACGGAAATCAAGGTGCTGGATACCTACTGGTCCGACCACTGCCGGCACACCACCTTTGAAACCAAACTGGAAAACGTTTCCATCACCGACGGTGTCTACACCCAGCCGGTGGCGGAAGCCTACGACCTGTACAAAAAAGACCGGGATTTCGTTTACGGGAAAGACACCCAGCGGCCCATTACCCTGATGGACATGGCCTGCCTGGCCACCAAGAAGCTGAAGAAGGAAGGGAAGATCCCTGATTTGGATGCTTCGGAAGAAATCAACGCCTGCAGCATCGTGGCTCCCATTGACGTGGACGGCAAAAAAGAAGACTGGCTGGTGATGTTCAAGAACGAAACCCACAACCATCCCACTGAAATCGAACCTTTCGGGGGCGCTGCCACCTGTCTGGGCGGGGCCATCCGGGATCCCCTCAGCGGCCGGAGCTATGTGTACCAGGCCATGCGGGTCACCGGGGCCGCAGATCCCCGGACTCCCTATGAACAGACCCTGAAGGGCAAACTGCCCCAGCGGAAGATCACCCTGGGTGCCGCTGCCGGGTACAGCTCCTACGGGAACCAGATCGGTCTGGCCACCGGTTCCGTGGAAGAATACTATCATCCCAAATTCGTGGCCAAGAGAATGGAAGTGGGGGCCGTCATCGGGGCTGCTCCCCGGGACGCTGTAGTCCGGGAACGTCCGGCTGCCGGCGATCTGATCGTTCTTTTGGGCGGCCGTACCGGCCGTGACGGCATGGGCGGCGCCACCGGTGCCTCCAAGGAACACACCACCAAATCCCTCAGCGAATGCGGTGCGGAAGTCCAGAAGGGGAACGCCCCCAACGAACGGAAAATCCAGCGGCTGTTCCGGGATCCGGAAGTGACCCGTCTCATCAAACGGTGCAACGACTTCGGGGCCGGCGGTGTTTCCGTGGCCATCGGGGAACTGGCTCCGGGCCTGGTGATCAACCTGGACAAGGTGCCCAAGAAGTACGAAGGCCTGGACGGCACGGAACTGGCCATCAGTGAATCCCAGGAACGGATGGCGGTGTGCATCGCTGCCAAAGATCTGGACAAATTCATGGCCGCTGCCGCCAAGGAAAACCTGGAAGCCACGGTGGTGGCGGAAGTGGCGGAAGATCCCCGTCTGGTGATGTACTGGAGAGGGGAAAAGATCGTGGACCTGTCCCGGGCTTTCCTGGACACCAACGGCATTCCCCAGAAATCCAACGTGGTAGTGGACGGAGTGGAAGAAACCTCTCCCTTCAACAGCACCCCTGCAGAAGTGGAAGGGAAGAAGGATATCAAAGAAGCCTGGCTGGCCAACCTGGACCGGCTGAACGTGTGCAGCGAAGAAGGGCTGGGTGAACGGTTCGACGGCTCCATCGGCCGGGGCAGCGTACTGATGCCCTACGGCGGCCGGAACCAGCTGACCCGCACCGAAGGCATGGCCGCCCGTCTGCCGGTACTCCACGGCAAGACCAACGCCACCTCCGTCATGGCCAGCGGCTATGATCCCAACGTGTGCTGCTGGAGCCCGTACCATGGGGCCATGTACGCGGTGGTGGAAGCCGTGTGCCGGGCTGCGGCCATGGGCGCCGATCCGAAGAAACTGCGTCTTTCCATGCAGGAATACTTCCCCAAACTCCATACGGAACATACCTGGGGCCGGCCTTTCGCCGCTCTCCTGGGTGCCTATAAAGCCTGCTGCGAACTGGAACTGCCGGCCATCGGCGGCAAAGACTCCATGAGCGGCACCTTCATGGACCTGGAAGTCCCGCCTTCCCTGATCTGCTTTGCAGTAGGGGTCATGGACGGCCGTGACACCATCTCCAACGAATTCAAACAGGCCGGCAACACCGTGGTGTTCATCCCCGTACCCTGCGATGAACACGAAGTGGTGGATTACCCTGCCCTCCGGACCCTCCTGGACAGCGTCCACAAGGCCATCCTGGGCAAACGGATCCTTACTGCCGGTGTGGTGAAAGAAGGGGGCGTGGCCGCAGCCATCTCCTCCATGTGCCTGGGCAACGGACTGGGCTTTGGCTTTGTGAAGCCATTCCTCCACGAAGAATGCCTGTTCACCCTCCAGCCCGGCGGATTCCTGGTGGAACTGGCTCCCGGTGCCGATGCGGAGAAAGTCTTCGCCGGCAGCGACTTCCTGGTGCTGGGCAAACTCACCGACGATGGGAAAGTCACCGTCAACGACACTGCCATCAGCCTGGACGAAATCAAGGCAGCCTATACCCGGACCCTGGAAGGGGTATTCCCCTCTGTGGTGAAGGATTCCGGCAAGGACATCTGCCGGATGCCCTACTACCGGAACGACCTGCCGCTCACCGCTCCCTACAACGTGGCCCAGCCCCGGGTGTTCATCCCTGTGTTCCCGGGCCTGAACTGCGAATTCGACACCGCTGCGGCCTTTGAAGCAGCCGGTGCCAAGGCGGATATTTTCGTGATCCGGAACCTGACTCCGGACGCCATCAAGGAAAGCGTGGAAGAAATGGCCAAACGGATCAAGGAAGCCCAGATCCTGGCCATCCCCGGCGGGTTCTCCGCCAGCGACGAACCGGAAGGCTCCGGCAAATTCATTGCCACCATGTTCCGGAATCCGTCCCTGAAGGAAGCGGTCATGGACCTGTTGTATAACCGGGACGGCCTGGCACTGGGGATCTGCAACGGCTTCCAGGCCCTGATCAAACTGGGTCTGGTGCCCTATGGAGACATCCGTCCTCTGACGGAAACCTCTCCCACTCTGACCTTCAACACCATTGGCCGGCACATTTCCCGGATGGTGGAAACGAAAGTGGTTTCCAACAAATCTCCGTGGCTGGCCCTCACTGAACCGGGAGACATCCACACCATCGCCGTTTCTCACGGGGAAGGCCGGTTCGTGGCCACCGAAGAAGAGATCAAGAAACTCTTTGCCAACGGCCAGGTGGCAACCCAGTATGTAAAACAGGCTGGGGATCCCACCATGGAAAGCCCCTACAACCCCAACGGCTCCCTGTATGCCATTGAAAGCATCACCAGCCCGGACGGGCGGGTCCTGGGCAAAATGGGCCACACCGAACGGTTCACCGATGGTCTCATGAAGAACATCCCGGGGAACAAACTGCAGCCTCTGTTCCTGGGCGGCGTGCAGTACTTCAAGTAAGATTCAACAGGGAAGGGGAGACTGCCAGGGGCAGCTCCCCTTTCTTTTGCCCTTAATAGAAAAGAAAACAAAGGAGAAGATTCTGCATGGAACTTTCTGTTGGAACGAAACTCCACGGCTTTGCCGTACAAAAAATCACCCCTCTGCCGGATATCGAAGCCACGGCTTACGAAATGATCCATGAGGCCAGCGGGGCCAAACTGTTCTACCTGTCCTCAAAAGACGACAACAAGGTGTTCACTATCGGCTTCCGGACTCCCAGCCAGGACGACACCGGGGTGGCCCACATCACCGAACATTCCGTCCTTTGCGGCAGCCGGAAATACCGTCTGAAGGAACCTTTCGTGGAACTGGTGAAAGGCTCCCTGAACACCTTCCTGAACGCCATGACCTACACGGACAAAACTGTGTACCCGGTGGCCAGCCGGAATGCCAAGGACTTCCGGAACCTGGTGGACGTGTACCTGGATGCGGTGTTCTATCCTCTCATCGGAGAGAACCCCTTTACCCTCCGCCAGGAAGGCTGGCATTACGAACTGGGGAAAGAAGGGGACAAACCTCTCCTTTACAACGGGGTGGTGTACAACGAAATGAAGGGGGTCTATTCCTCCCCGGATGCCATCGAGGAACATGAAGTGATGAAGGCCCTGTTCCCGGATTCCCCTTACCGGTTCGAATCCGGCGGCCTGCCTTCCGCCATTCCCCAGCTGACCCAGGAAGGGTTCGTGGCCTTCCACAAAAAATACTACAGCCCGGAAAACGCCTACATCTACCTGTACGGGGATGTGGACATCGCCGACTGGCTGGACTACATGGACCGGGAATATCTCAGCCGGTTCCCCAAGACCGGCACCCTGAAGGTGGAAATCCCCCTCCAGGCTCCCTTCGACCAGACCCGGGAAGTGAAAGCCTCCTACCCGGTGCCGGAAGGGGATGACACGGCCAAAAAGACCTACCTGTCCATGAACATCGTGGTGGGGTCCGCCCTGGACCAGAAGCGGATTATGGCCCTGAAGCTTTTGACCCATGTGCTCCTGGACGGGAACAACGCTCCCCTGCGGCTGGCCCTGCTCCGGGCAGGCATCGGCAGCGACGTGTCCGGCAGCCTGAACGGCTCCCAGCTCCAGCCGGTGTTTTCTGTGGAAGTCAGCGGTTCCGACCCGGACAAGGAAGACCAGTTCGTAAAGGTGCTGTACCGGACCCTCCAGGATCTGTCCCGGAACGGGATTCCCCGCCGGCTCCTGGAAGCGGAACTGAACTCCGAAGAATTCAAGATGCGGGAAGCGGATTTCAACATCTATCCCAAAGGCCTGATCTACGGGCTGAACGTAATGGAAACCTGGCTCTACGGAGGAGACCCCACCGCCTGTCTTCGGTTCACCGACTGCCTGGACTTTCTCCGGAGCGCCATCGACAAGGGATATTATGAACAGCTCATCGAAAGCGTACTTCTGGACAACACCCACAAATGCCTGGTGACCCTGACCCCGGAACCGGGGAAGGAAGCCCGGGACGCGGAACAGTTCGCCCAGGCCATGGCGGAAAAGAAGAGCCAGATGGATGCAGACCAGCTGAAGGAAGTGGAAGCCATCGCCGACGAGCTCCATGCCCGGCAGGCAGCCCCCGACACCCCGGAAGCCTTGGCCTCCATCCCGCTCCTCCAGCGGTCCGACATTACCCGGAAAAACGATTTCGAGCATCCCCAGGTAACGGAAGCGGGGGACCACACCCATCTGGTGCTCCATCAGTTCACCAACAAGATCGCCTATTTCGACTGGTGCTTCGATCTTACCGGTCTGCCGGAAGACAAGCTGTGCTATGCTTACCTTCTCACCGACGTGCTGGGGAAGGTGGACACCGACGATTATTCCTATGAGGAACTGACCACCCTGGCGGATCTGTACCTGGGAGGCCTGAACTTTGAAGTGAAGCCTTACAGCCGGTACAACGACACCAACACCTACCGGAACGTGTTCAAGGTGTCCGCCAAGGTACTGGAAAAGAACGAGGACAAGCTGTTCGATATCCTCAGCAGCATCGCCCTCCGGAGCCATGTGGAGGACAAAAAGCGGCTGAAGGAAATCATCAGCGAAGTGAAGACCGACTGGGACAACAACTTTTTTGCCCGGGGGATGACCGTGGCCACCCTGCGGCTTATGAGCTACTTCTCCAAATCCGCCCGGAGCATGGAACACGACCAGCTGACCTATTACCAGTTCCTCCAGGATCTGTGGGCCCATTTCGACGAAAAGGCCGATGAAGTGGCGGCCAACCTGAAGGCTCTGGTGCCCGCCTTCTTCCACCAGGATGCCCAGCTCCAGTCCCTGTCCTGCGACAAGGACATGGAACAGGAAGCCCTGGCCAGGATGGAAGCCTTTACCGCCCAGTTGCCCCATTCCCCCTATGCAGGGAAGGCCATGCCCGTTCTGACGGCTCCCGGGAAGAACGAAGGGATCACCACCTCCGGGAAGGTCCAGTATGTACTGGCCGGGGGCAATTTCCATGACCACGGCTACCACTATACGGGAGCCATGAAGGTGCTGGAAACCATCCTCCGGTACGGATACCTGTGGACCAAGATCCGGGTCCAGGGCGGGGCCTACGGGGCCGGTACCCGGTTTGACCCCAGCGGCACCTTCTACCTGTCCAGCTACCGGGATCCCAAACTGGCGGAAAGCCTCCAGGCCTACCGGGATCTGCCGGACTACCTGGAAAAATTCCAGGCCTCCGACCGGGAAATGACCAAGTACGTGATCGGCACCATCAGCCTGGTGGATACGCCCCTTACCCCGGCCATGCACCTGGAAAAGGCCATCACCGCCCAGATGAAGGGGACCCCGGAAGCCATCGCCCAGAAAAAGCGGGACCAGATTATCGACTGCACAGCCGAAGACATCCGGGCCCTGGCGCCCCTGGTACGGGACGTGCTCTCCGACGGCTACCTGTGCGTAGTCGGGGGAGAAGGGAAGATCCAGGAAAACAAGGGATTGTTTGAACAGGTGATCAAGGCGTAAAAGGCAGTCAGCAGGTGAAGGAGACCATCTGCCGGGGGCAGATGGTTTTGAAGGGAAACGCAGCCCAGGGGGCTGCTAACCCACCACCCATGCTGCGCATGGATACCCCCGCCCTTGTAAAGGGCGGATATACGCTCGGGCCTAACGGCCCATTGCATAAGACAGGGGCAAGGGCGTAAGCCCGCGTACCTGTTATCCGCCCTTTTCAAGGGCGGGGGACCAGCCGCAAGGCTGGTGGTGGGTTAGCAGCGATAGCTGCGTTTTTCTCAAGGGGACCCGTGCACCGGGTCCCTTCCTTCGCCCATTGACAATTGACCATTGACCATTGACAGCAACAAGGACGATTGTATCTTTTGTAATTTTTACAGATACAATCGTCCTTGTTGCAAATTTGTGGTATAATGAATACAATTTACACCAAACGGAGGGATACAATGGAACTGGAAATGGAATTCATCCGGAAAATGCCTTCTCCCCAGGAACTGAAGGTGGAACATCCTGTGGAGCCGGCCATTTATGAGACCAAACGGCGCCGGGATGGGGAGATCCGGGACATCCTCACCGGGAAGGACAACCGTTTTTTGCTGATCATCGGTCCCTGTTCTGCGGACAATGAGGACGCTGTGGTGGACTACTGCCACCGGTTGGCAGAAGTCCAGGAACAGGTGAAGGATACCCTGTACATCATTCCCCGGGTCTACACCAACAAGCCCCGGACCATTGGGGTGGGGTACAAAGGCATGGCCCACCAGCCCGACCCGGAAGGGAAGGAGGACATGCTGGCCGGGATCATCGCCTGCCGGAACATGCACATCCGGGTGATCCGGGAAACCGGCTTCACCTGTGCTGAAGAGATCCTTTACCCGGAAAACCACCGGTACCTGTCCGACCTGATTTCCTATGCGGCCATCGGGGCCCGGTCCGTGGAAGACCAGCTCCACCGGATGATGGCCAGCGGGGTGGGGATCCCGGTGGGGATGAAGAACCCCACTTCCGGGGACATTTCCGTTATGCTCAACTCCATTGCCGCCGCCCAGCATGAGCAGCAGTTCCTGTTCCGGGGCTGGGAAGTCCGGACCAAAGGGAACCCGCTGGCCCATGCCATCCTTCGGGGGTATGTGGACAAGTTCGGCAAGAGCCTGCCCAACTACCATTATGAAGACCTGGTCCGGCTCCACGAGGAATACGGGAAACGGGATCTGGTGAACCCGGCGGTGGTCATCGACGCCAACCACGCCAATTCCGGGAAAAAGTACCTGGAACAGATCCGGATCTCCAACGACGTGCTCTACAGCCGCCATATGAACCCGGACCTGAAAAAGATGGTGAAGGGCCTGATGATCGAAAGCTACATCGAAGACGGCAGCCAGAAAATCGGCGAAGGGGTCTACGGAAAATCCATCACCGATCCCTGCCTGGGCTGGGCCAAAACCAAAGATCTGATTTTGGAACTGGCCGGCCGGGTGGATTATTGAGAAACAGGGAGGAAGTACCATGCTGAAACAGATTTCGCTTTTTGCAGCCAACCATAAAGGGGCTCTGGGGAAGATCACCAACGACCTGGCCCGGGAGAACATCAACATCTACACCATGCTGGCCACCGACAGCGCCGAATTTGGCATCATCCGGCTGATCGTGGACAATCCGGACAAGGCCCTGGAGGTGCTCCAGAAAGCCGGCTACCAGTGCCGGATCGACTATGTGCTGGCTGTGGACATGGGCAGCGACCAACCCGGGACCCTGGACAAGATCCTGACCCATCTGAAAGACGCCAACGTGTTCGTCCGGTACCTGTACATCTCCTTCGACCGGAAAACCTCCAGCCCTATTGTGGTGCTGAAAACCGACGAACCCGAAACTGAAACCTTCCTCCAGGGGAAAGGGTATACCCTGCTGGACCGGTTCTGAGGGAAAAGGGCAGGGGTTGCTTTTCCGTTTTACGCAGAAGGAGACCATCTGCCGGAGGCAGATGCTTCTGAAGGGAAACGCAGCCCAGGGGCTGCTAACCCACCACCATTGCGCAGGCGCAACGGTCCCCCGCCCTTGAAAAGGGCGGATATACGCTCGGGGCTTTGCCCCATTGCTTTATGTGGGTGCCAGGGCGTAAGCCCGCGTACCCACTATCCGCCCTTTACAAGGGCGGGGGACCGGCCGATAGGCTGGTGGTGGGTTAGCAGCGTCAGCTGCGTCCTTATTCAGAGGAAACCGGTTACGGGTTCCATCCATCTTTCCTTCCATCCCGGCCCCCCAGGTCGCAAAAAAATCAGGCCCGCAGTCACATCGACTGCGGGCCTTTTTTTGTACAGACTATATTGTATCCGTTCTTTTATATCACAATTCCCTGCAAATGATCCACCTCGTGCTGGATGATTTCTGCCGTAAAATCTTTGAATGTCTGTTTTTGCTTTTTGAATTCCATATCCTGGAATTCTACCTGGATTTCCCTGTACCGGGTGGTTTTTCGGGTTCCGGATAGGGACAGGCAGCCTTCTTCGGTTTCGTAGGGATGTTTCTTTTTGAGAATCACCGGATTGAACATGATCAGATCCATCATCCCCAGATTCACTACGATAATGGCTTTGGGGACTCCGATCATATTGGCAGCCATGCCCACACATTCCTGCCGATGGGCGACCAGCGTGTCCAGCAGGTCCAGGGCCGTCTGCCGGTCTCCGGGAAAAGCAGGAAGGGCTTTTTGCTGGAGGAAAACAATATCGTGGACGATTTCTTTGATCATAACGGATACCTTCTTTCTTGCAGGAAAAGACTCTGATTTTTTGAAAGAACAATCATCCTTAAAGTTTGATGAATCAATGATAGACCATAGATAGGATAAATTCAACCTGTTGCAGTAACATCCAGGAAAACAAAAGGACAAAAATCCAGGGGATTTTTCCCGAATGGATACCCGTCGGGTGGCCGGGAAGGGCGGGCCCGGGGCTCGCCCCTACAGCGTCAGGGTCGGAGAAACGGGGAGGCAGGGAAATCCGATTTTCATCGTATCCCCGATGCCCATATTGTCGCCGTCCAACAGATCAAACGAGAGTGTCCGACCCCAACGGTGTAGGGGCTGCCCGCAGGGGAGCCCGTCCCCGGCCGCCCTGGGGGCAAAAAATCAGGCCCGCAGTCTTGAGAAGATTGCGGGCCTTTTTCTGTCGTGATTTTTGGATAGGTCATTTGCTATAATGAAAGAAGGCATTGGTGAATCTTCAGCAGCAGGGTAAGAATGGAATCTATGAAAAGGAGTGATTTTATGAGAAAAATGGTGATTGCTTTAAGGGTGCTGTTGCTTTGCGTCTTTGTATGGGCAGCAGGAATGCTGACTGCCAGTGCAACGGACGTTTGGGTAGCCCGTTGGGACAGTGAAGATATTGATGTTTACGTGATGGATGATACCATTTTCTATGGCATGCGGGGAGATACCCGGTGGTTCGATGTATCTACAAAGATGGTTAAAAATGGCCAGCTGCAGGAAGTCGTCCACTGGGAATTCAGCAAATACAAAACAGATATGTGGCGCTATGAAACGAATCGGATGAGGGGTACTCATACGACTGTGGTTATCCCACGCAGCAATATCTTTGAATATTGCATGGATCAGATAGGCTGGCCGTACACTATCCGCATAAGCCACAGGGTTACAAGCTATTATTATTGATGTCATCGAAAAAATCACCAGCTGGCATGTTGGAACCGGGCTGCAATTGCCGTCGCCAATGCACCACACTGGTGATTTCTTTGTTGAGCATTATATCAACGTACGTAATGACTGTCAAAAGAAGAATTTGCCCTCCGGGAGGCCGGAGAAGGGCGGGCCTGCGGCTCGCCCCTACAGCGCTGCAATCGAACGTTTGATCCAGCCGTCTTAAAAACGAATATTTCGACGATCCCGTTGCTCTGATTTTCCGTTGGTTCTTTGACCCCAACGGCGTAGGGGCTCCCCGCAGGGGAGCCCGTCCCGGCCGTATACTGTACCCATAAGTGTGGACACTTTTTAAGAGTAGCACCTGCCCACAAAATTGGACAGGCTACAATTTGAATCCTTTAAAATTGGCGTGCTCATTTTTGGACCCAA
>NZ_JBQKCH010000017.1:0-48680 GCF_052122455.1 Acidaminococcus sp. HCP3S3_G9_1
CTTCGTGGTGGTTGAGGTGAAATGTAGCTTAGATATGTCTTTATTTTATCGTAAGACAAGGGGTCTTGTGAACAGGAGTGTCCACAAGACCCCAACATTTATTATAGAACCAGAAAAAGCCCTTTTCCCCGGGCCAGGTCCGCCAGTTCCCGGGTCTGGGCCCACCGGGTGCAGAAGGGCTTTTCCAGGATTACGTTCTTTCCGGCCAGCAGGGCCTCCCGGGCATAAGCAAAATGGACCGGGTTCACCAGAGCGATGTACGCCGTATCCACATCCGCTTCCCGGAAAAGAGCCCGGCAGTCCGTATATACCCGGGGAATCCCATAGTCCCGGGCCAGGGTTTCTCCCCGCTGCCGGCTGTGCTGCCGGCACCAGAGGGCTTCCACACTTATGCCGACTGCCGCATTCATGGCGGCCAGGGCCACAGGAGCAATGGCGCCGGTGCCCAGCATGGCCACCTTCATGAAAAAGACCTCCCTTTTTTCTTAAAAGGTCACCCCGAAGGTAATGACCCCATCCTTGTATTCCACCTGGATCTTCCCGCCCAGGAGCCGGGTGGCCTCTTCTGCCATGGAAAGCCCGATGCCGTAGCCGGCCTTTTTGCTGTTGTGGCTTTCGTCTCCCCGGTAAAACCGTTCAAAAAAGTGGGAATAATCCACTCCGGCCCCGTTTTTGTAGTCGTTGGACACCTGGGCCCGGAACCCCTGTTTCCCGTGGGTTTCCAGCCGGGCCCGGATGGTTCCCCCGTCGTCACAGTATTTGGCCGCATTGTCCAGGAGGATGGTGAAGATTTCATAAAGATACTTGGGGTCGGTTTCAGCCAGGATATCCGGCTGGATCTCCGTCACCAGCTTTTTCTTCTCCCCTTCCACCACCGGAGCAAAGGACTGGACCACTTCCGTAAAGGTGTGGCTGATGTCCATGGTTTCCTTTTTCAGTTCCCGCTCATTCTTTTCTCCCATTTTGGCCAGCATGATCAGTTCGTTGATCAGCCGGGTCACCCGCTTCACCTGGAACAGGATGTTGTCCGTCCACTGGCTTTTGCCGCTGATCAGTTCCAGAGCTTCCGCGTTGGCGGAAATAATGGCAATGGGGGTCTTCAGTTCATGGCCTGCGTTGGTAATGAACCGTTTCTGGCTGGCCACGTTTTCCACAAAGGGCCGGATAGCGTAATTGCTCAGGAACATGAGCACCAGCATGTACAGCAGCACACAGACCAGGCCGAACCGGAGGGAATACCGCATAAATGCATCCACGGCCCCCACATCCCGGGTGCAGTCCATGACCACCACCAGTTTGCCTCCGTCATTCCGGGGGGTTACGCTGTAGCAGTAGCTGGCCCGTTTGTTCTTGAACAGTCCCTGGCTCTGGGTGCTGTCCGCCAGGGAACGGGCAATTTCCAGGGCCTGGAGTTCGTTGAAGGCGGAGATGTTGGACAGATTCAGCCGGCGGATTTTTCCGCTTTCATCCATAATAACGCTGAAATACCGGGTCTGATGGGCGAATTCCGGGGTGTCATTGTACCATTCCGGATCACTGAGCCAGCTTTCGGTGCTGGTACCCGGCTGATGGGAGGGCATGATTCCATCGTTCTGGACAATGGCCGTCAGGAGGGTGTTCACTTCCGACCGCATTTTCATATAGGTAATGCCGTTGATCAGTCCCAGGGCCCCGGCCAGGATCAGTACCACGGCAGCAAAGGCCAGGATCAGGAATTTCCGGCGCAGACGATGGATCATATCCATGATAAATTCTCCTTAATTGGCCAGGGCCGGCGTCTGGAGCACAAAAGATCCGTCCTGATGGCCGTCGATGGTGAGATTTCCCCCGATGGCCTTGAGTTTTTCCCGCAGGTAGGACACATAGATCCATACGATGCCCTGGTCTTCCTGCTGTTCATCCTGCCAGATCCGGTCAAAAAGCATCCGGGTTTCGCAGGGTTTCCCCGGGTGCTGCATGAAGTACTTCATCAGCTGGGTTTCCTTGGGGGACAGCCGGACGCTGCTCTTGCTGGACAGCTCCCCTTCCGCACAGTTGAGGGTCACGGTACCGGCCTGGAGGGTATCCCGGTTGAAGTCTTCCTGGCGCCGGGTCAGGCTCCGGAGACGGGCCAGCAGTTCCCCCATGGCAAAGGGTTTGGTCAGGTAGTCGTCGGCTCCTGCATCCAGGCCGGTGATCCGGTCGTCCACTTCTGCTTTGGCAGTGAGCATGATCACTGGAGTCCGGTCCCCTTCCTTCCGGAGTTCCGTCAGGGCGGTGATTCCATCCTTCACCGGCATCATAATATCGAAGATCATGGCATCGTAGACCTTTTCCCGGGCTTTGTCCACAGCGGCCTGTCCGTCGTACACCGGATCCACTTCATAGCCGGAATGTTCCAGCACGGCGCACAGGGCCATGGACATGGCTTTTTCATCTTCTGCAAGCAAAATTTTCATCTGGGGTTGACTCCTTTCTGGGTCAATGGATCATCCGTTTTCCCGGATCAGCTTCCGGATGGTCTCCATGGACAGGTCGCAGGCCGCCAGTTCGTCAGCGCACCGCTTCAGTTCCTGGCCGATCAGTTCCGGGTTCCGGATGCTCTTTTTGTACTTCATTTCGTGTTCCAGGCTGGCCCAGGAATCCATGGCGATGGTCCGGAGCTGGACCTCTGCATAGAAAATCCCCGGATTATTCCCTTCCACATCCGGGAAGGGTTCCTCCAGCCGAAGGATCAGGTGATAGGACCGGTAGCCGTTGGGTTTTACATTGTGTACGTAGTCTTTTTCCTGGATGATGGTGCAGCCGGGGATGGCCCGGAGCAGCCGGAGATTCCGGTCGATGTCGCTGAGGAACCGGCAAACGATCCGCAGTCCGATGGCATCGTGGATATCATGGAGGGCCGATTTAGCCGTCACCGGCAGCCCTTTCCGCTGGCATTTTTCCTCCATGCTGGCGGTGCCTTTCACCCGGTAGATCAGGTGCTCATAGGCGTTTTCGCCGGTTGCGTCCTTTTCTTTCTGGTTGTAGGCCTTAATGTCCCGGACCAGCTGTTCCAGCACCTTCTCCAGCACCGGCCGCCATGCCTCATAGCTGCTGCCCATGGGTTGGTTCAAAGTGATTCCTCCTTTTGCAAAGTCTTTGTCAGATTATATTGTATACTTATTGTATCATAGGAATATGGAATTTGTATGAAGAAAAAGAGGGCCTGCTGTCAACGGTCAGCAGCCGCTGGAAATCATATCACCTCATGGATTTTTTCTTTTACCCGGTCCAGCTGCCGGGCACTTTGGGGGTTCCCCGGCTGGAAATCCAGCAGTTTCTGGTAATAGCCCTGCTGCCGGACCAGGGCCAGGCTGGGGGCATAGGTAAAATCAAAGATCTGGCACAGACAGCCGGTGAAAAAGTCCAGGGCATTCTTTTTCACTTCTGTGTGGACCAGTTTTTTCTCCAGGGCTTCTGCCAGGACTTTGGGGGAAATTTCCTGTCGGCCCAGATCTTTCAGGGACATCTGCCACACCTGTTCCGGATGGTCAAGGTACCCGGCGTAAACCCGGAACAAGTCGATCTTGTCCGCATCCCGGATCAAAAGGGCAAAATCCCTGGCCCGGCCGGTGACTCCACCAGGGACGGCATAGGCGTTGTGCCACAGGATGGCCAGCTCCAGGATTTTATCCCGTTCCGGCTCCGGTTCCGGCAGAAAGTCCCGGATATGGCCCTGTTCGAACAGGTACCATACCCCGTACCGGGCATGGTCCATGGATTTGTAGTCGATGAAGGTATGGAACCGCCGGGCCTGTTCGAACCGGCCGATGTCATGGAGCAGCCCCAGCACCCAGGCCAGGTCCTGGTCCGCCCGGGACCACCCCAGCGCCTGGGCCAGCTGACCGCACAGGCCGCAGACGATCCGGGAATGGCGCTGTTTGCTCAAAATCCCCGGAGTATCCGGGTCAAAAAGAGAGACATACCGGTCAAAAGCCGCAGAAACAGCTTGTTTGTCCATCATTGTTTTTCCTTTCGTAAAAAAGGTGTGCTGCACGCTCCATGCAGCACACCTTTTTGTCATCCGGCCGCTGACCGTTGCCAGCTGACCGTTGACCGTTTTTATCTGATGTTGTAGAACACATCCATCCCGTTGTACTGGGCAGCGGCTCCCAGATCTTCTTCGATCCGCAGCAGCTGGTTGTACTTGGCCACCCGGTCGGTCCGGCAGGGTGCCCCGGATTTGATCTGTCCGGCGTTGGTGCCCACCACCACATCAGCAATGGTGGTGTCTTCCGTTTCACCGCTCCGGTGAGAGACGATGGCGGTATAACCGGCCCGTTTGGCCATTTCAATGGCATCCAGGGTTTCGGTGAGGGTACCGATCTGGTTCAGTTTGATCAGGATGGCGTTGGCCACGCCCATTTCAATGCCCTTCTTCAGCCGTTCCACGTTGGTGACGAACAGGTCATCCCCAACCAGCTGGACTTTTTTGCCCAGGGCATCGGTAAGCTGTTTCCAGCCGTCCCAGTCATCTTCGGCCAGGCCGTCTTCAATGGAAATGATGGGGTATTTTTCACACAGGGAAGCGTACCATTCCACCATTTCGGCAGAAGTCTTCACGACCCCTTCCCCTTTCAGGTTGTATTTGCCGTCTTCGAACAGTTCGCTGGCAGCAGTATCGATGGCCAGCCGTACCTGTTCACCGGGTTTGTAGCCGGCTTTTTCGATGGCTTCCACAATCACCTGGAGGGCTTCTTCGTTGCTTTCCAGGTTGGGTGCAAAGCCCCCTTCATCCCCTACGGCCGTAGCCAGGCCTTTGCCCTTCAGGACTTTCTTCAGAGCCTGGTAGATTTCCGCGTTGATCCGCAGGGCTTCGGCGAAGCTGTCAGCCCCTACGGGCATGATCATGAATTCCTGGATGTCCACGTTGTTGTCCGCATGGGCACCGCCGTTCAGGATGTTCATCATGGGAACAGGCAGTTCCTTGGCGTTGACCCCGCCCAGATACTGATACAGAGGCAGGCCGATGGACAGAGCCGCAGCCTTGGCCACAGCCAGGGATACACCCAGGATGGCGTTGGCACCCAGACGGCCCTTGTTGGGGGTGCCGTCCAGACGGATCATGGCTTCGTCGATTTCCACCTGACGGGTGGGATCCAGACCGATGATGGCGTCGGCAATGGTGTCATTCACATTGTCCACAGCCTTGGAGACCCCTTTGCCTCCGAAACGGTCCTTGTCCCCATCCCGCAGTTCCACGGCTTCGTGGACCCCGGTGGAAGCACCGGAAGGAACAGCCGCACGGCCTACCGTGCCGTCATCCAGCAGCACATCCACTTCTACCGTGGGATTGCCCCGGGAATCCAGGATTTCTCTTGCGCACACATTTTCAATGATTGGCATTGTTTTCACCTCGTTATTTTGGGCAGCAAGGGAAAATGATTTCCCTTGCTGGTCAATGGTCAATGGTCAATGGCCGATGGAAGCCAGCTTTTGCTGGCCACGAATTTACCTTTTACTTGCGTACCAGCAGGGAATGGCCGGTCATGGCTTCCGGTTTGGGGAGATCCAGCAGGTCCAGCAGGGTGGGAGCGATATCGGAGAGTCCTCCGTCTTCCACCTGGGTCCCGGGTTCAGCACCCACCACCAGGAAAGGCACCGGATTGGTGGTATGGGCCGTCATAGGCTCATGGGTCACCGGGTCTTCCATTTCTTCCAGGTTCCCATGGTCCGCGGTGATGCACAGGGCACCGCCTTTTTTCAGCACCTTTTCCACCAGGCTGCCCACACATTCGTCCACGGCCTCCAGGGCCTTCACTGCCGCCTCCAGGGAGCCGGTATGGCCTACCATATCCGGGTTGGCGAAGTTCAAGATCACCAGGTCGTACAGGTCCTTGTCCAGGGCTTCCTGGAGCTTTTCCGTCACCAGGTAGGCGCTCATCTCCGGCTGCAGGTCATAGGTGGCCACTTTGGGAGAAGGCACCAGGATCCGGTCTTCGTTGGGGAAGGGCTGTTCCCGTCCGCCATTGAAGAAGAAGGTCACATGGGCGTATTTTTCCGTTTCCGCAATGTGGAGCTGATGGAGTCCCGCCTGGGACACCACTTCCGCCAGGGTATCCCGGATCTCTTCCGGAGGGAAAGCCACCGGCGCATCAATACCCTTTTCATATTCCGTCATGGTGACGAAATGGACGGGCAGCTGGTCTTCCTTCCGGGCAAATCCCTGGAACTCCCTGTCCGTAAAGACATGGGTCAGTTCCCGGGCCCGGTCCGGACGGAAGTTGAAGAAAATCAGGCTATCGCCTTTTTCCACATTCCCTTCCACGCCGGATACCCGGAACGGCACCACGAATTCATCGGTCTGGCCGGCAGCGTAGGCGGCTTCCAGTCCTTCTGCAGCACTGGGTGCTTCCTGGGCCTCTCCGCCGCTCATGCAGTCGTAGACCTTCTGGATCCGTTCCCACCGTTTGTCCCGGTCCATGGCATAATACCGGCCGGATACGGTGGCAATCTGTCCCACCCCCAGCTCCCTGCAGGCTTTTTCCACCTGGTCCAGGAAGGGGCCGGCGCTCTGGGGCGGAGTATCCCGTCCATCCAGGAAGGCATGGATACAGACCTTTTCCACCCCCAGCTTTTTGGCCATGGCCAGAAGACCCAAGAGATGGTCGATATGGCTGTGGACCCCGCCGTCGCTGAGGAGCCCCAGGAGATGGAGTTTCTTTCCGGTGTCCCGGGCTTCCTCCATGGCCTTTACCAGCACCGGGTTGGTTTCCAGACTGCCGTCCTTCACCGCCCGGCTGATCCGGGTCAGGCTCTGGTAGATGATCCGGCCGGAGCCGATGGACAGATGGCCCACTTCCGAGTTGCCCATCTGCCCTTCCGGCAGGCCCACTGCCTCTCCGGAGCACCGGAGCTGGCTGTGGGGATACCGGTTGAAGTAAAAATCAAGATGAGGAGTCCTGGCGCGGGTCACCGCATTGGTGGAACTGGGAGGAGCGATCCCCCACCCGTCCAGGATCATCAGCATAACAGGTTTCTTTTTCATGAAGCGCCTCAGAAGGTATTGGCAATGGCGCAGAATTCCTGGGCGGACAGACTGGCCCCGCCTACCAGGACCCCGTCGATGCCGTCTTCATGGAAGGCATGGGCGTTTTCACTGGTCACGCTGCCCCCGTAAAGGATCCGCACCCGGCGGGCTGCTTCTTTGCCGAATTTTTCTGCAATGGCTTTCCGGATCAGATCCGCAGCCGCCACTGCATCCCGCACTTCCGCACTCTTGCCGCTGCCAATGGCCCAGACCGGTTCATAGGCAACCAGCAGATGCTGGATCTGGCTGTCGGTGAGCACATTCAGCACCGGAGTCAGCTGGCTCAGGATCTTGTCTTTGGTGGAGCCGTTTTCATGTTCGTCCGCGTCTTCTCCCACGCACAGCACCGGGTCCAGATCGTTCCGGAAGGCAGCCAGGACTTTCTTCACCACGATGTCGTTGGTTTCGTGGAAGAACTTCCGCCGTTCGCTGTGGCCCACCAGCACGTACCGGGAACCGATTTCCGCAATCATGGGGCCGGATACGGCGCCGGTGTAGGACCCTTCGTCTTCATAGAACAGGTCCTGGGCACCATAGCCGATGCCGTCTTCATCCACCATGGCTGCTACGCTTTCCAGAGCAGTGAAAGGCGGGAACAGCACCACTTCCGCCCGGGCCATTTCCGTGCCGTGAGCGATCTGGTGAGCCAGTTCCATGGCTTCTTCCACAGTTTTATGGCATTTCCAGTTGCCGGCCACAATGGGAGTCCGGAGATCATCCAGAGCCGCCAAGCCTGGCAGCACTTTCCCTTCCAGGTATTCCAGGGAGGCACCGCCGCCGGTGGATACATGGCTCATCTTGTCGGCCAGGCCCATCTGTTTCACAGCTGCAGCACTGTCGCCGCCGCCTACGATGGTGATGCCGTCAGAAGCAGCCATGGCTTCCGCCACCCGCCGGGTCCCTTCTGCATAGTTGGGCATTTCAAAGACGCCCATGGGGCCGTTCCACACAATGGTCTTCATGCCGGCCAGGGTCTGGGCATACAGTTCCGCCGTCTTGGGGCCGATATCCAGGGCCATGTACTCCGGATTCAGGGCATCCAGGTCTTCAGCTTCATGTTCCGCGTCATTGGAGAAGCTGGCGGCCATGATCAGGTCCACCGGCAGGAGCATTTTGGTCTTCTGGGCAGCAGCTTCCGCCAGCAGGTCCTTGGCGATCCCCAGGCTTTCCTTTTCCACCAGGGATTTGCCCAGGTCATAGCCTTTGGCAGCCAGGAAGGTATTGGCCATGCCGCCGCCGATCAGGATCACATCGGCTTTCTTGATCAGGCTGCGGATCACGGCGATCTTGTCCGCCACTTTGGCCCCGCCGATAATGGCGGCAAAAGGACGCTGGGGTTTGTCCACTGCATTGCCCAGGTAGGCGATTTCCTTTTCCAGCAGGAAACCAGCCACCGCAGGCAGGTAGTGGGTAATGGCTTCCACGGAAGCATGGGCCCGGTGGGAAACCCCGAACCCGTCGTTCACGTACACATCCCCCAGAGCCGCCAGTTCCTGGGCAAAATGAGGATCATTCTTTTCTTCTTCCGGATGGAACCGGAGGTTTTCCAGCAGCAGGATATCCCCATTCCGCAGCTGAGCGGCTGCAGCCTGGGCTTCCTTGCCGATGCAGTCCGGGCAGAACTGCACCGGACGGTGGATCAGCTGGCTCAGGGCTTCGGCCACAGGCTTCAGGGTGTACTTCATATTCACCTTGCCTTTGGGACGGCCCAGGTGGGCCAGGAGGATTACAGCAGCCCCCTGGTCCAGCAGGTAATGAAGGGTGGGCAGAGAGGCTTCGATGCGGATAACATCGGTGATTTCCCCTTTGTCGTTCATGGGAACGTTGTAGTCCACCCGGACCAGCACCCGTTTCCCGGTCAGCTGAATGTCTTTGACGGTTCTTTTATCCATGGCTCCGTGCTCCCTGCCTTTCTCTTACAGGCCCTTCTTGGCCACGAACAGAGCCAGTTCCACCAGACGGTTGGAATAACCCCATTCATTGTCGTACCAGGAAACCACTTTGGCCACACGGGGACCCACCATCATGGTGGACAGCCCATCCACAATAGAGCTCAGAGGGCAGCCGCTGTAGTCTTTGGATACCAGAGGCAGTTCATTGTAGCCCAGGATCCCTTTCATGGTGGTTTCAGAGGCCACTTTCATGGCTTCGTTGATTTCTTCTTTGGTGGTGTCTTTCTTCAGGTTCACTACCAGGTCGGTGAGGGAAACATCCGGAGTCGGGACACGGATGGCCATGCCTTTCAGTTTGCCTTCCAGTTCAGGCAGTACCAGACCGATGGCTTTGGCGGCACCGGTGGTGGTGGGGATGATGGAGCAGGCACCGGCACGGGCACGGCGCAGGTCTTTGTGGGCTGCATCCAGGATCTTCTGGTCGTTGGTGTAGGAATGGACGGTGGTCATCATGCCGCTTTCAATGCCGAAGTTGTCTTCCAGCACTTTGGTGAAGGGAGCCAGGCAGTTGGTGGTGCAGGATGCGTTGGAGATGATGTGGTCTTTCTTGGGATCGTACTTGTCTTCGTTGACGCCCAGGACGATGGTGATGTCTTCCCCTTTGGCCGGGCAGGCGATCAGCACCTTTTTGGCGCCGTTGTCCAGATGAGGCTGTACGGTTTCACGGGTCTTGAATTTGCCGGTGGTTTCCAGCACTACATCCACGCCCATATCGCCCCAGGGGATTTCCTTCGGATCAGTGTACCGGGTGAATTTGATGGCTTTGTCCCCTACATGCATTACGTCTCCATCAACGGACACATCTTCATCAAAGGTGCCGTGGATGGAATCGTATTTCAGCAGGTGGGCATAGGTATCGATGCCGGAACGGGCATTGACCGCCACAACTTCCACTTCAGGGTTCTTTACAGCGATACGCAGAGCGCAGCGTCCAATACGACCAAAACCATTGATACCGATTTTTACCATTTTGCATTCCTCCTAAGTTTTTTACTGATGATTGGGATCAGTTTGCAAACAATCGATGATTTCCCGGGCAGCCGCCTCGTCGGTGACCAGGATATCGTCCTGGCCGCTGCGGAGCATGGAAAGGATGGCCCTTCCCTTGGACTGTCCGCCGGCAATGCCCATGACCGTGTGGATCTTTTCCAGATCGTTGACCATGAGTCCCAGGGTGTCTGTGCTGTACACCACCCGGCCGTTCAGGTCGAAATACTGCCCCAGGGCTTCCCCTACGGCACCGGCCTTTGCCAGGCGGTCCATCAGTTTGGGGTCCATCCCCCGCTTTTCGGCCATCACCAGGGCCTGCCCCATGCCATGGACCAGGATATCCGCGCTTTTGATGGTTTCCACCACCTGTTTCACCCGGGCATCCTCTTCCAGGATCTTGCGGAGCACGTCCTCGCTGACACTGTCCGGCACATACAGCTGCAGGTACCGGGTCTTCAGCCGGCCGGCCAGCACCGTGGCAATGGTGTTGGCCTGGAGTTCCATTTTGTCCCCCAGACCGCCCCGGGCCGGGACCACCACGGTCTCCGGTTCATTGCCAAAGGTGTTTTCCGCCATGGCCGCCACAGTGGTGCCCCCGGTTACCGCCACAATGTGCTTTTTGTGGTCCGCCAGAAGGCGCAGCAGGATACCGGCCGCCACACGCCCGATTTCCCGGGTGACCACTTTGTCCTGGTCCGCATTGCCGGGCAGCACCACCACCTTCTGGAGATGGAGCTTGTCCTGGAGGATGCGTTCCAGGCTGGAAAGCTTCTGGAGCCGGTTCACATAGTCCCGGAGCTCCTGGAGGAGCACCGCCCCCTCTTCCGTAATGCTCATGCCGGTGAGGGTGAAATCCAGCAGCCCCGCTTCCTTGAGGAAATCCACATGGGAACGGAGGATCCGCTCGCTGAGCCCCAGCTTTTTGGCCAGGGTCCGGCGGCCGATGGGCTGATCGTGGCTGATCTGCCGGAGCACCTTATAGCGCTCGGTAAGCAGGTCCACCATTTCCGGAACCAGTTTATTCTGCAGGTTGATGATTCGATCCAAGCTGATGTTGCACATTTTGTCCCTCGTGGTACTTTTTATGTCCCACCCTGTTCGAAAAAAAATAAATTTACTACGTCTTCATTATAGCATAGATAAGAAAAAAAGGAAGGGGGACACCCTTCCTTTTTTTGCCCTGCCCGTTATTTAATCTCCCCCACATCCAGACTGATGTCCAGGGTTTTTACGCTGTGGGTCAGGGCTCCTATGCTGATTACGTCCACCCCGGCGGCTGCTGCGGCTTCCAGATTGTGCTCGTCGATGCCCCCGGAGGCTTCCACCACCGCCCGGTGACCGATCATCCTTACACATTCCTTCATGGCCTCCGGAGCCATGTTGTCCAGCATGATCACGTCGGCGCCCCCTTCCAGGGCTTCTTTGGCCTGGGCCAGGCTTTCCACTTCGATCTCGATCCTGGTCATGTGGCTGGCGTAGGCTTTGGCCCGGGCCAGGGCTTCCTTCACCCCTCCGGCCACGGCAATGTGGTTGTCCTTGATCAGGATGGCGTCGTAGAGCCCCAGCCGGTGGTTGTGGCCCCCGCCGGTGCGGACAGCGTATTTTTCCAGGAGCCGCAGCCCCGGCGTGGTCTTCCGGGTATCCACCACCCGGGTGCCGTAGGGTTTGGCCAGGTCCGCCAGCTTTTTGGTCCGGGTGGCAATGCCGGACAGGTGCTGGAGCAGGTTGAGGGCCAGCCGTTCTCCCGTCAGGACACTCCGGGCCGATCCGGTGACTTTGGCAATGAGGGTCCCCGGTTCCAGTTTGTCCCCGTCTTTGGCCAGGGCCTCGAAGGTCAGGCTGGGATCCAGCACCCGGAACACCTGCCGGGCCACTTCCACCCCGCACAGGATCCCTGTATCCTTGGCGTGGATGATCCCGGCAGTCACCGCCCCTTCCGGCAGCAGGGCCTCACTGGTCAGGTCCCCGCTGCCCACGTCTTCCGCCAGCCATTCCTCCAGCTGTTTATCCAACATTCTGCTGTACATGGATGCTGCCTCCTTCTTCCTCTTCGATAGTATGATGCTTCCAGCAGTCCCGGGGCTTGGGGAAATCCAGCCGGTAATGGGCCCCCCGGCTTTCTTCCCGCTGGAGAGCCGCCTGGGCAATGAGCCGGGATACCAGGATCTGGGATTTCAGATCCAGCTGCTCCGGGGTTTCCGCTGCCTGTCCGGCATATTTGGCTTCCACGGCCCCCAGTTCTTCCAGGGCCTGGCGGAGATCTTCCCGGTCCCGGGCAATCCCCAGCTGCCGGCTCATCAGTTCCCGGAGCTGCTGCCGGTCAGCGGCGGTTTCCCCCTGGGAAACTTTCCAGGGTTCCAGGACGGACTGCCAACGGCCGCCTTTTTCCTTCTGCCCCTCAACAGGGATTTCCCGGCACAGGGCACGGGCCGCCCGGCGTCCGAACACCAGCCCTTCCAGGAGGGAATTGCTGGCCAGCCGGTTGGCGCCCTGGAGACCGGTGCAGGCCGCTTCTCCGCAGGCATACAGGCCGGGCACCGTAGTGTGGCCCCAGCTGTCGGTGCGGATGCCTCCCATCATGTAGTGGGCCGCAGGAGCAATGGGGATCCGTTCCTTCCGCATATCCACTCCATAGTCCAGGAGAGTCCGGAAGATCATGGGGAATTTTTCCTCCACCCGGTCAATCACCGTGGCGTCCAGCAGCACATGGTTCGTGGCGCAGTGCTTCATTTCCGTGGCAATGGCCCGGGCCATCACATCCCGGGGAGCCAGTTCCAGCATGGGATGGTACCCGGGCATGAACCGTTCTCCCCGGGTGTTGTACAACAGGGCGCCGGCACCCCGGACCGCTTCCGAAACCAGGAAACTGGGCTTTCCCGGAAGGGCCAGGGCCGTGGGATGGAACTGGACGAATTCCATATCCATCAGTTCCGCACCGGCCCGGCAGGCCAGTGCCAGGCCGCTGCCCGTGGCTCCTTCCGGGTTGGTGGTGTGGGCAAACAGCCGTCCTACCCCACCGGTGGCCAGCACCACGGCGTTGGCGGAAAAGCGGACCATCCGGCCTTCGTGGAGAGCCATAGCTCCTGCGCACCGGCCTTCCTGGAGCAGCAGATCCGTTACATAGCAGTGTTCCAGGGTGGAGATCCGGCTTTCCCTGCCGGTAATGGACCGGAGGGCCCGGGACACTTCCTCCCCGGTGCTGTCTCCGTTGGCGTGGACGATCCGGTTCCGGCTGTGGCATCCTTCCCGGCCCAGGGCCAGGGTGCCGTCGGGATTTTTGTCAAACCGGGCTCCGTGATGAAGCAGGTCCAGCACCGCCTTGGGCCCTTCGGTGACCACGATTTTGGCCATGGTTTCGTCGGTGAGCCCGGCTCCGGCCACCAGGGTGTCCTGGTAATGGAGGCTGGGGTCGTCGTCCCTCCCCAGGGCCGCCGCAATGCCCCCCTGGGCCTTGGAGGTGTTGCTGTCCTGGAGTTCATCCCGGACCGCCACCAGCACCTGCCGGCCCGCCTCTGCCAGGGACCAGGCCGTCTGGAGCCCGGCCGCTCCGGACCCGACTACCAGGATATCCGTTTGTATTTCAGGCGTTTCCGCCGTATCAAAATTCGTCCAACAGGTTTCCATAAGGAATCCTCCTTTTACAAGTGGCCGCCTGAGCAGCAGCCTGTTACAGGTCGTAGGGAAAAGGGAAGGAACCCCATTAACGGGTTCCTTCCGCCATTGACCATTGACAACCCAATCACTTCACTTCCAGCATCCGTTCCAGAGCCCTCCGGGCCTTGTTCCGGATCTCTTCCGGCACCACGATCCTGGGTTCCAGGGTCTCCAGGGACCGCTTCACCAGTTCCAGGGTGGTCTTTTTCATGTTGGGGCACAGCAGGTTGCCTCCTGCCATATAAAACTTCTTGTGGGGGCATTTCCATTCCAGCTGGGTCAGTACTCCGCATTCCGTGGCAATGATGAATTCCTGGTCCGGGCTCTGCTGGGCATAATGGATGATCCCCATGGTGCTGCCCACATAATCCGCCAGGGCCCGGACTTCCGGCCGGCATTCCGGGTGCATCAGCACTTTGGCGCCGGGATGGGCTTTTTTGACTGCCGTCACTTCTTCCACCGAAAGGGCGTGATGGGTGGGACAGGCTCCCCGCCAGGGCAGGATGGTGTGATGGGTCTTCTCCGCCGTAAAGGTGGCCAGGTTCTGGTCCGGTACGAACAGGATGGGCTGGTCCGCCGGCAGGCTTTCGATCACCTTCACCGCGTTGGAAGAGGTGCAGCAGATTTCGCTGAGGGCCTTGACGCTGGCCGGGGTGTTCACATAGGACACCACCTTGTATTCCGGATGCTCTGCCAGAAAGGCTTTCACCCGGGACTCCAGGGTGTCGTCGAACATCCGGCACCCGGCATCGATGGCCGGCAGCAGGGTGATTTTGTCCGGAGACAGGATGTTGGCGGTTTCTGCCATGAACCGGACTCCGCAGAACACGATCACATCCGCATCGGTCTGGGCCGCCTGCTGGGACAGGGCAAACGAATCCCCGCAGAAATCAGCGATTTCCTGGATTTCCTCCGGTTGGTATACATGGGCCAGGATCACCGCATTCCGTTCCTTTTTCAAGCGGGTGATGGCATCGAACAAGTCTTCCATGGATCAGGACTCCTTTTGGGAAAAGGGGAACTCTCCGTTCCCCTTTCGTATTTTGTGTACATTATACACGATTTTTCTTTCATTGTCATGTCAGTAGATGTCAACAGATAATGCAATGAGTCCATTGTAGCTGATTTTGGGGGAAAGTGCAAGGCGGATAAAAAAATGCTCCCCGCAGGGAGCATTTTATCCTTATGAATTTATTCCACCGTCACGCTCTTGGCCAGGTTCCGGGGCTTGTCCACGTCGCAGCCTCTGGCCAGGGCTGCGTAGTAGGCCAGCAGCTGGAGCGGGATCACTGCCAGGATGGGAGCCAGGTCTTCGTCGGCTTTGGGGATGATGATTACGTTATTGGCGTGTTTGGCCAGTTCCGTATCCCCTTCCATGCCGATGCCGATCACGATGGCACCCCGGGTCTTCACTTCCTGGAGGTTGCTGATGGTCTTGTCATAGATGTTGGACTGAGTGGCCAGGACGATCACCGGCACCCCTTCCGTAATGAGGGCCAGGGTCCCGTGCTTCAGTTCCCCTGCCGCATAGGCTTCCGCATGGATGTAGGAGATTTCCTTCAGCTTCAGAGCCCCTTCCAGAGCCACCGCATAGTCCAGGCTCCGGCCCAGGAAGAAGGCATCTTCCCGGTTGGCATAGTTGGTGGCGTACACCTTGATCTGGTCCACATGGTCCAGGATGTCGTGCATCTGTTCCGGCACTTCCAGCACGCTCTGGATCAGTTCATGGAGCCGTTCGTCGCTGATCTTCCCTTTCAGGTTGGAGATGTACAGGCTCAGCAGCAGCATGACGATCAGCTGGGTGGTGTAGGCCTTGGTGGAGGCTACGGCGATTTCCGGGCCCGCATAGGTGTAAACCACCTGGTCCGCTTCCCGGGCGATGGAGGAGCCTACCACGTTGGTGACGGCCATGGTCTTGGCCCCCCGGCGTTTGGCTTCCTTCAGGGCTTCCAGGGTATCGCTGGTTTCCCCGGACTGGCTGATCACGATGCACAGGCAGCTTTCGTCGATAATGGGGTTCCGGTACCGGAATTCGGAAGCGATGTCCACTTCCACCGGGATCCGGGCCATTTTTTCAATGTAGTACTTGCCTACGATGCCTGCATGGTAGGCGGTGCCGCAGGCCACGATGAAGATCTTCCGGATGTCCTTCAGGGTTTCCGGGGTCCAGTTCAGTTCGTTGAAAACCACCTTGTCGCTGCCTTTGTCCACCCGGCCCCGGAGGGTATCCCGGACGGCTTTGGGCTGTTCGTAGATTTCCTTCAGCATGAAATGTTCGAAGCCGCCTTTTTCTGCCGCTTCCGCATCCCAGTTCACCCGGAACACTTTTTTATCGATCTTGTGACCTTCCAGGTCCTTTACCACAACTTTGTCCGGTTCCACCACGGCCATTTCCCCATCGCTGAGGATGTAGGTGTCCCGGGTCTTGCTGATGATGGCCGGGATATCGGAGGCAATGTAGTTTTCCCCTTTGCCCAGGCCGATGACCAGCGGGTTGTTCTTTTTGGCGCAGATCAGCTTGCTGGGATCCTTGGCGCAAAGGAACACCAGGGAATAGGATCCTTTGATGGTGTGGAGCACTTTCCGGACGGTGCTTTCAAAATCCCCGTCCCACAGATCTGCCATCAGATGCGGTACCACTTCCGTATCCGTATCAGAGCGGAAATGATGGCCTTTTTTCAGCAGAGCCTGCTTCAGAGGCATGTAGTTTTCAATGATCCCGTTGTGGACCACGGCGAACTGGCCGCTTTCGTCCGTATGGGGATGGGCATTGATGTCGCTGGGTTTCCCATGGGTGGCCCACCGGGTGTGGCCGATGCCCAGGGTGCCCACCGGTTCGTGACCCACGATTTTCTGGCGCAGAGCGTCCAGACGGCCCACGCATTTTTCCACGTCGATTTTCCCGTCGTTGTATACGGCAATGCCTGCAGAGTCATATCCTCTGTATTCCAGCTTGCTCAGCCCTTCCATGAGAAAGGGAGTAGCCTGATGACGTCCAATATATCCTACGATTCCGCACATGTTGTTGTGCCCTCCTGCATATGGTAGTTACCGTCTGCCGCCGCCCCTTCTGTATGCCTCCGTTGCCGGAGGGATTTGTAGGACAGCTTACGGTGTGCAGCTTACCGAGAGGCATCCGCTGACTGATCGATGAACCTCTTCCTCGTCGGCCGGGCAAAGCCCGGCACCTGCGCTCCAGATTTGCAGAAATCCCCTTGCCCGTTCCCCCTCAAAAACAGGCGGCCCTCCAGTCCGGTATCCCCAGAGAGCATGTTTCCACAGATACTTTATGATACTATGTTTTTGCCATGGGGTCAACAGGAAAGGGGGTGCTGCCTGCGCAGCACCCCCATCAGCGGTCAGCTGACAAAAAAAGGCGCTGCCTCAGCAGCGTCTTTTTCCTTATGCCAATTCTTTCCGCACCACTTCTGCAATGGCTTCGGTGATGCTGTCCAGTTCCACCTGGTTGGGGCCCTGGGCCATGATCCGGATCAGGGGTTCGGTGCCGCTGGCACGGACCAGCACCTGGCCGTCGTCCCCCAGTTCTTCCGTATATTTCCGGACCACATCGGCAATGGCCTGGTTTTCCTGCCAGCCGTTCTTGTCCTTCACCCGCACGTTCAGCAGGGTCTGGGGATACTTCACCATCAGTGCCCCCAGCTGGGACAGGGTCTGGTTGTGGCGGACCAGGCTACTCAAAAGCTTCACCCCGGTCATCATCCCGTCCCCGGTGCGCACCAGGTCTCCGAAGATGATGTGGCCGGACTGTTCGCCACCCAGTTTGTAGTCGTGTTTCAGCATTTCTTCCAGCACATACCGGTCCCCTACGGCAGTCTTCACCGTGGAGCCACCATGTTCCTTCATGGCTTTGGCCAGCCCCACGTTGCTCATCACCGTGGTCACCAGCACATTGTCCTTCAGCTTGCCGGCCTTCATCAGGTCCAGGGCACAGATCAGCATGATCTGGTCTCCGTCCAGCACGTCCCCGTTTTCGTCCACAGCCAGCAGACGGTCCGCATCCCCGTCGTTGGCCAGGCCGCAGTCGGCTCCCACTTCCTTCACCTTGGCCTGGAGTGCTTCCAGGTGGGTGGAGCCGCAGCCGTTATTGATGTTGATCCCGTTGGGTTCATGGAAAATGGGGATCACATGGGCCCCCAGGGTCCGGAGGATGGCCGGGGCGATTTCACTGTTGGCCCCGTTGGCACAGTCCATGACCACTTTCAGCCCGTTCAGCTTCACGTCGGCGCTGTCCACAATGTGCTTTACATACACCATGCCCATGTCCTGTTCCTGGATCACCCGGCCCAGGTTGGACCCGGTCACCGTGTTGGCATAATCCACCGGCTGGTTCACGATGGCTTCGATCTCGTCCTCCACCGCATCCGGCAGTTTGTAGCCGGTCCGGGCAAAGAACTTGATCCCGTTGTCTTCAAAGGGATTGTGGGAAGCGGAAATCACCACCCCTGCATTGGCTTCCAGCTTTTCCGTCAGATAGGAAACCGCCGGTGTGGGGATCACTCCCAGAAGATGGGCATTGCCCCCGGCGCTGCAGATGCCGGCGGCCAGGGCGCTTTCCAGCATGGTGCCGGAAAGACGGGTATCCCGCCCGATCAAAATCTTGGGAGTCTTCACTTCCCGTCCAAAATACAGAGCCGCAGCGCGGCCCAGCTTGTATGCCAGTTCCACATTGAGTACAGGACCATTGGCGACGCCGCGGACGCCGTCCGTTCCAAACATTCTAGCCATCAGAGCCCTCCAGGTTGTTACAGGTATTTGCTGCTTATTTTTCTTCTTCCACTTTCCGGCCTGCCATTTCCACCAGCATTTCGCCGGGGGTGATGTTATGGTAAGCCAACAGCACTAAGCAATGATACCATAAATCCCCCATCTCGTAAACAACCTGGTCCGCATCGCTGTTTTTGGAAGCCAGGATGGTCCGGGTGGTATTGGCGCCCATTTCCGTCAGCAGCTTGTCCTGGCTGGGAGATGGCAGCAGCTTCCGGGTCTCTTTCTGTTTTTCCTGATAGCAGACGATCTGTTTGTACAGTTCGTTGATCACCTGGGGCAGCCGGTTGTCCGCCACAGGCAGGCTTTCTCCAGAAGCACTGTTCCACAGCGGGTTGAAGAAACAGGAATAGTTGCCCGTGTGGCAGGCAGCCCCTTTCTGTTCCACTTTCACCAGCAGGGCATCCCCGTCGCAGTCGTAGGTGATGCTGTACACCTTCTGGGTGTGGCCACTGGTGGCTCCCTTGTTCCACAGTTCCTGGCGGCTCCGGCTCCAGAACCAGGTATAGCCGGTTTCCACCGTACGGGCCAGGCTGGTGCCGTTCATGTAAGCCAGCATCAGCACCTTGTCCGTCTTCACATCCTGGACAATGGCAGGGATCAGGCCCCTGTCGTCAAACTTCAGCTTGCTGATATCGATTTTCATAACCGTACGTCCACTCCTTTGCTCCGCAAGTATTCCTTCACCTGGCGGATCGTGAATTTCCTGTAATGGAATACGGAAGCGGCCAGAGCCGCGTCAGCTTTTCCGGCGGTAAGGACTTCGTAGAAGTCTTCCAGGGAGCCGGCGCCCCCGGAGGCAATCACCGGTACGGGAACGGCTTCCGCCACTTTCCGGGTCAGGGGAATGTCGAACCCGTCCTTGGTGCCGTCCGCATCCATACTGGTCAGGAGGATTTCCCCCGCCCCCAGGGATACGGCCTTTTTCACCCATTCCAGGGCATCCAGCCCGGTGGGAGTGTGGCCCCCGTTGATGTACACTTCCCAGGAATCTTCTCCCCGGCGTTTGGCATCCACGGCCAGCACCACACACTGGTTCCCAAAAGCTTCCGCTCCCCGGGTGATCAGGGTGGGATCCTTGACCGCCGCGGTGTTCAGGCTGGTTTTGTCCGCCCCGGCCAGGAGCACCGCCCGCATGTCCTCAAGGGAGGAAATGCCGCCCCCTACAGTCAGGGGCATGAACACTTCCCGGGCGGCCCGTTCGATGGTGTCCACCATGGACTTGCGCTTTTCCAGAGAAGCGGTGATATCCAGGAACACCAGCTCATCGGCCTGTTCCTTTTCATAAAGGGAAGCCAGTTCCACCGGGTCTCCGGCATCCCGGAGGCTGACGAAATTGGTCCCCTTTACAACCCGTCCGTCTTTTACGTCCAGACAGGGAATGATCCGTTTTGCCAGCATGGCTCACGCCTCCTTCGCAATCCTGACAGCTTGGCGAAGGTCAATGGCGCCGGTATACAGCGCCTTACCTATAATACACCCTTCGATGCCGTCTGTTTCTCTTTTTTTCAAAATTTTCAAATCTTCCAGGCTGGCCACCCCGCCGCTGGCGGTGACCGCAAGACCGGAAGCCCGGGCCACGTTCACCGTGGCTTCCACGTTCACCCCGCTGAGCATGCCGTCCCGGGCAATGTCCGTAAAGATGATCCGCCGGACGCCTGCCTCTGCCATTTTCCGGGCCAGGTCTTCCGCCTGGATGTGGCCGCTGGCTTCCCAGCCTTCCACTGCCACGTCCCCGTTCTTGGCGTCGATGCCCACCACAATTCGGCCGGGATACTTGTCACAGGCTTCCTTCACCAGTTCCGGATTCTTCACCGCCGCGGACCCCAGGATCACCTGGTGGACCCCCCGGTCCAGCAGCCGGGCAATGTGTTCCAGGGTCCGGATGCCGCCCCCCACTTCAATGGGGATGTTCCCCTGTTTCAGGATGGCGTCGATGGACAGCAGGTTCCGGCTTTCCCCGGCAACCGCCCCGTCCAAATCCACCACATGGATGCAGCTGGCCCCCTCATCGGCCCATTTTTTCGCCATGGCACCGGGATCGGTGCTGTATACTGTTTCTCTGGAAAAATCGCCCTTCACCAGCCGGACGCAGTTGCCTCCCCGCAGGTCGATGGCAGGATAGATGTTCATAGTTTCCACTCCTTGAAGGCTTTCAGCATGGCCAGGCCGGCGAAAGAGGACTTTTCCGGATGGAACTGGAAGCCCTGGACGCTGCCCTGGCCCACACTGGCCGTAATCTGGGTTCCGTAATCGCAGACGGAGGTAATAATGGAGGGATCTTCCGGCACCGCATGGAAGCTGTGGACGAAGTACACATACTTCCCGTCCGCCTCCTTCATCAAAGGAGAGGGATTCACGGTGGTAATCCGGTTCCACCCCATGTGGGGAATCTTATAGTCGGTGACGATTTTTTTCACCTGGCCCTTGAAGTATCCCAGGCCCTTTACTCCCGGTGCTTCTTCGCTGCCTTCAAAGAGCAGCTGTTCTCCCAGACAGATGCCCAGGAAGGGTTTGCCGCTGTGGAGAGCCTCCTGGACCGCTTCTTCCAGCCCCCGGCTCCGCATGGTGTCCATGCAGTCCCCGAAGGACCCCACCCCCGGCAGGATCACCCGGGGGGCCGCTTCGATGACCTTAGGGTCTCCGGAAATCACCGGATTGGCCCCCACCTTCAAAAGACCGTTGTACACAGAGTGCAGGTTCCCCCGGCCGTAGTCGATGATCACAATGGTGTCTTTGTCCATATTACAGTGCCCCCTTGCTGCTCATGACCCCGTGTACCCGGGGATCCAGGGCCACCGCCTGGCTCATGGCCCGTGCCACACCCTTGAAGATGGCTTCCAGCATGTGGTGGGTATTCTTCCCGTAGGGTACGTTGATATGGAGGGTCAGGCCGCAGTTCATGGCCAGGGCCCGGAAGAAATCTTCTCCCATTTCCGTATCGAAGTTCCCCAGGGTCACCCGGGGGATGATGTCCGCATTCCACACCAGGTAAGGCCGTCCGGAAAAATCCAGGGCGATTTCCGCCAGGGCCTCATCCATGGGCAGCAGGAAGCTGCCGTACCGGTGGATGCCTTTTTTGTCACCCAGAGCCTGGGCAATGGCCTGTCCCAGGGCAATGCCCACATCTTCCACCGTATGGTGGCAGTCCACTTCCAGATCCCCTTTGGCCCGGACCTTCAGGTCCATGAAGGAATGGACCGCCAGCAGGGTCAGCATGTGATCCAGGAAGCCCACCCCGGTGGAAATATCCGCCTTGCCAGTGCCGTCCAGATCCAGTTCCACAGCAATCTGAGTTTCTTTCGTATTCCGTTCCACTTTCCCTTGCCGCATAACCATGCCTCCCTTGTTTATTGGATGATGTCCCGGATGGCCCCGATGATCTGGGGATTCTCTTCCGCTTTGCCCACGGTGATCCGCAGGCCCCCGGGCAGCCGGGGATTCCGGGAATAGTTCCGCACCAGGATCTTCCGGTCCAGCAGTTCCTGGAACAGGTATCCCCCGGCAGCCATGGCTTTTTCACTGCTGGGCAGATCCCCGGCACCGGCTTTTTCCGCCAGGCTTTCCAGAGCTTTCCCTGCCGGCAGGGCCAGCAGGAAGTTGGTGGCGCTGGGCAGCACCCGGAATCCCAGGGCTTCCAGGTGATCCCGCAGGTATCTCCGGCCGGAGACCACCGCTTCCACCCGCTGCCGGAGCACTTCCGGCTTGCTGTACATCAGTTCCGCCGCCAGGATGGACACCCCGTTCACCGTGTAGGGCAGCAGCACCTTTTTCAAAATCTTCATCAAAGGAGCACTGCCGATGCCGTAGCCGATCCGGAGATTGGCCAGACCGTAGGCTTTGGAAAAGGTCCTCAGCACCAGCAGGTTATCCACCTGGTTCACCAGGTCCAGGGTGGTCACCTCTTCCTCTTTCCCCTCTTCCACGGCAAATTCCATGTAGGCTTCGTCCATGATCACCGGACAGTCCACACTGCGGATGATTTTTTCCATGGAAGCTTTGGGATTGAAGTTGCCGGTGGGGTTGTTGGGGTTGCAGATGATCAGAAGGGCCGGTTTTTCTTCCTTGCAGAAACTGATGACCCCTTCCGGATCCACGAACCCGTCCGCGGTCAGCGGGAACAGCACCGGCTGGCTGTCCGCCAGGATGGCGTAGGTCTGGTACATGGAAAAAGAGGGATTGGCGGAAGCGATCTTCCTCCCGGCACCTCCGAAGGCATAGCAGGCCTTCTCCAGCAGTTCGCTGGACCCGTTCCCGATGGCCACCTGGGCAGGATCGAACCCCAGCCGGTCAGCAATGGCCTGGCACAGGTCTTCCCCGTGCATGGAGGGATACCGGTTAAAGGCATGTTCCGCCAGACGGGTCCCCAGTTCCAGACGGATTTCCGGGGTCATATCCCAGTTGGTTTCATTGGCATTGACAACAATGTCTGCATCAGGTACGGTTTCCACCTGATAGTCTTCGATCCGGGCCAGACTCTCCCGGGCAAGCAAATCGCTCATAACAGCGCCCCCTCATTGACAGATTGCAGCGTAAAACCGTAGGGGGCGCAGGCCCGGCGCCCCGCCACAGGCACGGACAAACGTTGATTTGGCGGGCGGCCGGGCCTGCCGCCCCTACGGAAACGATATACACATTCAGAAAAATTTGCAGGCAAATTTTATCCAACGGCCGTTGACCGTTGACAATTGACCATTGACAGTCTTGTTACAGCTGCTTCTCCTTCCGGATCCGGATGGCATTGGCGTGTGCCTGGAGCCCTTCCGCTTCCGCCATGGCGATGATGTCATCGGCTGCTTCCGCCAGGGCTTCCCTGGTATAGGAGATGATGCTGGTCTTCTTCATAAAGGTTTCCACATTCAGCACGGAATAGAACCGGGCGGTACCGCCGGTTGGCAGGATGTGGTTGGGGCCGGCGTAATAGTCCCCCAGAGGTTCCGGAGAATAGGCTCCCAGGAAAATGGCACCGGCGTTCCGGATCTTGGGCACCAGGGCAAAAGGTTCCCGGGTGTTGATTTCCATGTGTTCCGGAGCGGAAATGTTGGCCATGTCCACCACCGTATCCATGTCCTTGGCCAGGATGATTTTCCCCTGCACTGCCAGGGACTGGGCGGCGATTTCCTTCCGGGGCAGCTTCTGGAGCTGGACTTCCACTTCGTCCGCCACCTTGTTGGCCAGGGTTTCATCGTCGGTGATCAGGATGGCGCAGGCCAGAGGATCATGTTCCGCCTGGCTCAGCAGGTCCGCCGCCAGGTACTGGTAATCCGCCGTTTTGTCCGCCACAATGAGGATTTCACTGGGGCCGGCCAGCATGTCGATATCCACATGTCCGTAAACCGCCTTCTTGGCCAGGGTCACGAAAATGTTCCCGGGGCCGGTGATTTTTTCCACTTTGGGAATGGTTTCCGTACCAAAAGCCAGAGCGGCAATGGCCTGGGCCCCGCCCATTTTGTAGATTTCAGTGATGCCGATTTCCCTGGCGGTGGCCAGCACATAGGGATTCATCTTCCCGTCCCGGCCGGCAGGGGCAGCCATGGCGATCCGGGGCACCCCGGCCACTTTGGCAGGCACCGCGTTCATGATCACGCTGGAGGGATAGGCGGCAGTACCGCCGGGGACGTAGATCCCCACGCTGTCCACCGGGGTCATCTTCTGGCCCAGGAAGGACCCGTAGGCCCGGGGCGTCAGCCAGGTCTTGGGCAGCTGTTCTTCATGGAACTTCCGCACATTGGCAATGGCCCGGCGGATGGCCCCCATGGTCTTTTCATCCACGGCCTTTTCCGCTTCCGCAAATTCCTCTTCCGTCACCCGGATGGTGGCCGGGGTCAGGTCCGCCCCATCCAGCTTTTTGGTATATTCGAACAGGGCTTCATCCCCCTTGGCACGGATGTCGTTGACGATAATGTCCACTTCTTCCGCAGCCGTAAGGGGCCGGCCGAACATTTTTTCCACAGCCGCCGCCACTTTCGGAGACAGCTTCACTTCATCAAAAGATTTCTTTTCCAGGAGACGGCTGATTTCTTCTGCCGTGCTTTTTCTTTCATCATAGACTTTCATTCCGGTTTTTCCTCCTTCAGGACCACTTTCAGATCTTCCACCAGCTTCCGGATCCGGTCGTACTGCATCTTGAAGCTGACTTTATTGGCAATGAGACGGGCAGTGGACGGGAACACCGTGGCCACTTCCTTCAGATGATTTTCTCTCAGGGTACGGCCTGTCTGGACAATATCCACGATCATTTCGCTGAGCCCCACAATGGGCCCCAGTTCGATGGAGCCGTTCAGTTTGATGATTTCCATCTGCATCCCCAGTTTGTCGAAGAAATCCGCGGCGCATTTGGGATACTTGGTGGCCACCCGCATATGGGCGTAATCGGTGATTTCCGGCAGCACTTTGGCTTCCGGCACCGCCATCATCAGATGGCAGCCCCCGTAGCCCATATCCAGCAGTTCGTAGATGTCCTTCCGTTCCTCGTTGAGCACATCCTTGCCGATGATCCCGATGTCCGCCGCCCCGTATTCCACATAGGTGGGCAGGTCCACGGTCTTTACGATGATGAACTTCACTTTGGTCTCTTCATTGGTGATAACCAGCTTCCGGGAATCCTCCACCACATTGTCCGCGGCGTAGCCCACCTTGGCCAGCAGTTCCACAGACTTGGCGAAAAGTTTTCCCTTGGGCAGGGCAATTGTCAAATAATCCATTCCCGTTCTCTCCTATCCTACATATGCTACGGCTTCACACCGGTTGGCTGCACAGGCCTTGGCCGCTTCTTCCGGGGTCAGGGCGTTGGTGGCCACCTTCACGTTCTTGCCGCCGTTCCGCAGTTCCAAGGCTTTCTGGATGGCTTTTTCCTGGCATCCCGGAGCCCAGGCCACGTAAATGTCCCATTTGGATTCCCGGTTGAACCGGCCGTCCCGGCGCAGGGACAGGATGATCCGGTCGATGCCCAGGGCAAAGCCCGTAGCCGGCTCCGGATCCCCGAAGGCTTCCATCATATGGTCGTACCGGCCGCCGCCGCAGATGTTGAACCCGATCTGAGGGGCATAGGCTTCGAACACCATACCGGTGTAATAGTCGAAATTCCGGATCAGGGACAGGTCGAAGGACAGGTACTGGGCCACTCCGTAGGCTTCCGTCAGCTTGTAGATGGCTTTCAGGTTCTTCAGGGCATCCAGGCTCTTCTGGTTCTTCACCCGGCCTTCCAGAGTATCCAGCAGGTCCCGGCCGCCCTGGAGGTACAAGAGCTCCCGGAACAGGTCCTTCAGCTCTTTGGGGATGAACCGGTCAGCAGCTTCTTCCAGTCCCACCGCGTTGTGGGTGAGGATCATGGTCTTTACGAAGTCCGCCTGTTTTTCCGTCAGCCGGGCTTCTTCCATAAGCCCGGCCAGGAAGGCGCTGTGGCCTACGCTGATCAGGAAATCCTGGAGCCCGGCAGCTTTCAGGCTGCTGACTGCCAGGGCCAGCACTTCCGCATCCGCCATGGGTGCTTCCGCTCCGATCATTTCGATCCCCGCCTGGGAAAATTCGCACTGCCGGCCGGCCTGGGTCTGTTCATGGCGGAACACATTGGCAATGTAGAACAGCCGTTTCACACCCTTGTCGTTCTTCAGCCGGGTGGCCACCATCCGGGCCAGGGGGGTAGTCATTTCGCTCCGGAGCATCACTGTCCGGTTGTTCCGGTCCATGAACCGCATGCTTTCGTCGCTGATGCCGGCGCCGCTTAAAGCGAAGGTGTCGGCGTATTCAAAGGTGGGGGTGATGGCTTCGTCATAGCCCCAGGAAAGGAAGTTCCCGGCCACCCGGTCTTCCAGTTCCCGTTTCAGCCGGGCATCCCCCGGCAGGATATCTTTGGTCCCGTAAGGGATCCGCAGTGCAGTACTGTTGCTCATTTCTCTTTAGCTCCTTCAGTCAAAATGGGGATCAGGGTTCGGTATCCACCTGCTCCATAGTTCAGACAGCGATTTACCCGGGATACCGTGGTGCTGCTGGCGCCCGTATCTTTGACGATCTTTGCATAGTTTTCGCCCCGGTGAAGACGCACCGCCACTTCCAGCCGCTGGCTCAGGGCCTTCAGCTCGTTGGGGGTGCAGATGTCTTCCAGGAAGGCCAGGCTCCCGTCCACATCTTTCAGCAGAGTGAAAGCCCTGGCAAGCTGTTTCAGTTCCCGTTCGTTCAATCCGGCTACCATGATCGTAACCCCTTTCTGTATCATAGGAATCCATGCGGTGCCGGTGTTCCGGCACAACCGCTTTACTGATTTAATACTTTACTACGATGATGCGATAAATGCAAGTAGTTTTTTTGAATTTGTGAAAATCTTTTTGGCCGGCCCGCCCGTCCCGGCCGCCCAGAGGGCAAAAACTTCTATACCCATACACCCGCGAGGGCTCTCCGCCGGGAGGGCAGACCCGTTCGTCCCTGGCGGGAGGCCCACAGCCTATCGCCTTGCCCTAACGGTCAAAGGCAGCGGCTACGGACCAGGAAAGCCGGACCCTATCGCCCGCGTGCTCCACCCCAGGAGCGACAACACCCGATGTTGTCCCGCCGACTCCTCCTGGGCCTGCCCTCCCGGCTCCCGGAGAATCGATGTATACTCGTACAAAGTACCAGCAAGGCCGGAGGCCAAGTCCGCCCTGCAGGGGTGGGGGACCGGGCTTGCCCGGTGGTGGGGGCATGAGGTCCTGAAAGGACCGAATACCTTGACGGTGGTATGGAAACTATCTACCTGAGAGACAGCAATGGATACTGCGTTCATCATATTTCTACTTCTGCCAGACACTCCCTTGTTTTCGGCCGGTCCTGCAAAATATCGGCTGTCGCCGATGCCCCCACCACCGTGCTCCGCACGGTCCCCCGCCCCTCACAGGGCGGACTTTGGGACCGTCCTTATTACCAGTTCAGTGCTGCGGCCAACTGTCCCATGAGACTGCTGCTGGGACCGTAATTGGCAATTCTGCACTGATGGGTACCTACGTGAGGGACGAATATCGGCTTTTTCACCGTTTCTTTCACCGCATTCCGGTACTCTTTCAGGGTTTTCAGTTGCGGAAGCAGGTCGAGTCTCCGATGGACCTCGGCCCCGTGGAACCCACCGAACCCCCGACCCTGACGCTGTAGGGGCAGGCCGAAGGCCAGCCCGTCCCGGCCTCCGGTTTTCTCCATTAAAAAAAGACCTGGCAAAAACCAGGTCTTTTCCATAGGCCGCTGACCGTTGACAGCTGACCGCCTTTAAATATCCATCCCCGCCCAGTGTCCCCAGTACACTGCATTGGTGATGGTGGATACTTTGGCGGCGTCTCCGATGACTCTTACGAAGGGGGCACAGTCCCGCAAAGCATCCACCACATCCGTCCGGGAGCGCTGGCCCAGAGCGCAGATCACCGTATCCCCGGGCACCAGCACCTGGGCCCCGGAGGGATCCGTACACAGGATCCCTTCTTTGGTCACTTCTACCCCTTTGTAGCCCGTATGGACCCTGGCGGTTTTGGCAATCTCCGCCAGCAGCAGGGGACGATGGCGCACATTGGCGTCCGGAGCCAGGGTGGGCCGCATTTCCACGATTTCCACCTTTTTCCCTTCCCGTCCCAGGTGGATGGCACATTCACACCCGGCCAGGCCGCCGCCGAACACCACCACATGGTCTCCCACCTTGTCCTTTTCCCTGTAGTAGTTGTTCACGATCACCACATTGTCCCCGTCCAGGCCCTTGATGGGCGGCACCAGGGGCCGGGAACCGGCGGCGATGATCAGGGCATCGGGCTTTTCCGCCTCCACGGTTTCCGGGGTGGCTTCCGTGTTCAGCCGGATCTCCGCCCCTGCCTTCCGGGCCAGCAGCTCGTAGGTATGGGCCAGTTCGTACATCTCCCGTTTGAAGGGAATGGCCTGCTCACTTTTCAGGATGCCCCCCACTTCTCCTTCTTTTTCCATCAGGATCACCCGGTGGCCCCGGCGGGCAGCAGTATAGGCAGCGTACAGGCCCCCAGGGCCTCCGCCCACCACAACCACTTTCTTCTTCACCGATGCCGGCTGGACTTCTGTCCCGTCCAGCTCCCGGCCAATCAGGGGATTCACCGTGCACCGGCGGGTGCTGGTGGCCGCCCGTTCCGCCATACAGGTGAAGCACCGGAGACAGTGGACGATTTCTTCATCCCGGCCTTCCTCGATCTTCCGTGGCGTTTCCGGGTCCGCCAGCAGCTGCCGGGCCATGTACACCACATCCGCCTTCCCGGAAGCGATGATTTCCTCCATCATGGCCGGATCCGTCAGGCCGCCGATGGTGGCCACCGGTTTGGACACATGCTTTTTGATTTCCGCCGCCAGGTACACGTTCCGGCCGTGGTCCTCGAACATAGAGGGATGGGTGATCCCGAAGGTCTTCTGGTAGGTGCCGGCGGAAACATGGATCAGGTCCGCATAAGGTTCGATGGCCTGGGCAATCTTCACCCCTTCGTCCAGTCCGTAGCCTCCTTCCGCAAATTCCGCCCCGCTCATCCGGAATTCGATGGGGAAAAAGGGCCCTACCGCAGCCCGCACCGATTTCAGCACTTCCATTGCAAACCGGGTCCTGTTTTCCAGGGATCCCCCGTATTCGTCCGTCCGGTGGTTGAACAGCGGGGACAGGAACTGGTTGATCAGCCACCCGTGGCCCCCGTGGATCATCACCATTTCAAAACCCGCCCGTTTGGCCAGGCTGGCTGCATGGCCGTAGGCTGCCACAATGTCGTCGATCAGATCTTTGGTCAGAGCCCGTACCGGCACCCCGTCGGCCCGGACCCCGTCGCTGGGGCCCCACTGGTGGAGATTGTGCTGTTTGGTCTTGTCCGTCATGTAGGTGCCGGCAAACTGGCCGGAATGGGACAGTTCGATGGAAGGGATGGCTCCGTGCCGGCGGATGGCGTCGGCGGTATAGGTGGCGCAGGCCAGGGAATTCAGGATGCTTTCATCCAGATGATAGGCGTGGGAACCGTCGGTGGCCGGATGGACCATCAGTTCCGAGACGGTCACCGCCCCGGCCCCGCCTTTGGCCCGGAGTTCGTAAAAAGCCGTGGATTTGGGGCCGATGCACCCGTCGTTGGTAATATCGGTACCGCCCATGGGAGCGGAAAAGATCCGGTTCCGGAAGGTGGTGCGGCCGATGGTGATGGGGGTGGACAGATGGGGAAATTTGCGCAGCATGGTATAGTGCCTCCTAAAATATTTTCCAGTTTTTTCCGCCTTTCACCCTACCATAAAAAAGAAGCTGCCGTCCAGCAAAGAAACAGCAGTAGATATAAATAAATCATTGATAGGACTATTTCCCCTGGGGGCACACCGCCAGCAGTTCCTGAAACAGGGGTTCTTCCGCCCGGTTTTGGGGGCACACAAAGGACACCTGCCAGGGGGAGGTCTCCCGGAGGGGAATCTGCCGGAGAGGAGCCTCCACCGGATGGATGGCCGCGTCGATGCCGATGCCCCGGCCTTCCTGGCAGAACTGGTAAATCAGGCTGCTTTCCATGGTCTTCACTGCAAAATGTGGGGTAAAGCCAAAATCCCCGCACCGTTCCACCACATTGTGGTAAATGGAAAAATGCTCGTTCAGACACAAAAGAGGCTCCCCCTTCAGGTCTTCCAGGGACAGGCTGTCCCGGTCATAAAGGGGATGCCCCGGGTACACCACCGCTTCCACCGGCGCCTGGAACAGTTCCCGGCGGAAGAAACCTTCCGGAGCCCGGGACCCTACACAGAATCCGCAGGACAGGGTCCCTTCCTGGAGCAGCTCAAGGATGTTTTCGTTGAAATCCTCCGCCCATTCCAGCCGGAATTCCGGGTGCCGGGCCGCTGCGCTCTGGAGTTTCTCGATGGAAATCACATGGAGCACCCCGCAGGCAAATCCCACCCGGAGCCCCTGCTGCTGGCGCTTCAGTTCCTGGATCCCCAGCTGGAGCCGGAGCAGCTGGGCGGAGAAGGAACGGCTGTGTTCATAGAAATAATCCCCCTCCCGGGTAGGCACCACCCCTTTGGGAGTACGGACAAACAGCCGGGCCTGGAGCTCCCCTTCCAGCACCCCGATGATCCGGCTCACCCCCTGGGGCGTCAAAAACAGCACCTTCGCCGCCTGGTGGATGCTCCGTTTCTCATAAACCTGCAGAAAACGCCGGATAGCCCGGGTATCCATGGCAATCCCCTCCTTTGGGAGGATTGTAACACGGGTGGAAGAGGGTGTCAACGGATGTAGGATAGGAGTGGTTAAGTGGTTAAGTGGTTGATCATTCGATGATTGCCGTCCCCGCACTCTGCACTCTTTACTCTGCACTTATGCCCCAATTCCCATTGACAAACTGTACTTTATACGGTATCATTTAATACGCACAGAATTCATCCAGAGTAACGGAGGGACTGGCCCTATGAAGTTACGGCAACCATCAGCGGCTTTGGCCGGCTGAACGGTGCTAAGTCCATCAGGCGTGGCCTGAAAGATGAAGATGAGTGAGCCAATCTGATTCCTCTTCATTGCTGATGAAGAGGAATTTTTATTTTTTACGGAGGTGAACCCCCTTGATAGAACTCCAGCACATTGACAAAGTCTATCATACGGCTTCAGGGGACCTGCATGCCCTGAAGGATATCAATCTGACCATCAACGAAGGCGAGATCTTCGGCATCATCGGCCTGTCCGGGGCTGGCAAAAGCACCCTGGTCCGGTGCATTAACATGCTGGAAAAGCCCACCAGCGGCAAAGTCATGGTGGACGGCCAGGAAATGACCGCCCTGGGCGAGGAACAGCTGCGGAAGGCCCGGCAGAACATCGGCATGATTTTCCAGCATTTCAACCTGCTGTCCAGCCGCACCGTATTCGGCAACATTGCCTTCCCTCTGGAAATCCAGGGCATGGACAAAGCTGCCATCCAGAAAAAAGTGGAACCCCTGCTGGACCTGGTGGGCCTGAAGGACCGGGCGGACCACTACCCCAGCCAGCTGTCCGGGGGCCAGAAACAGCGGGTGGGCATTGCCCGTGCCCTGGCCAGCGACCCCAAGGTGCTGCTCTGCGATGAAGCCACTTCCGCTCTGGATCCCCAGACCACCGAAAGCATCCTGAACCTGCTTGGGGACATCAACAAACGGCTCCACATCACCATCGTCATGATCACCCACCAGATGAACGTGGTAAAGGAAATCTGCGACCGGGTGGCCGTGATCGAAAACGGGGAAATCATCGAACAGGGGTCCATGGTGGACATTTTCACCAACCCCCAGAAAGCCACCACCAAAGAATTCGTGGCCAGCATCCAGCACAACGACCTGCCTGATTTCGTCAAGAAGCTGGACATCCACAAGGACTACAAAGCCGGGGATAAGGCCCTGGTGAGCCTGAGCTTCATCGGGGACAGCGCCGGCGAACCCATTGTATCCGTGCTGATCAAGGAATACGACACCAATGTGAACATCCTGACGGCCAACATTGAAACCCTGCAGGATACCCCCTTCGGGACCCTGCTCATTGAAGTGGAAGGGGACGAGGCCCATCTGAAGAAAGCCCTGGATTACCTTCACGAAAGAAAAGTCAAAGACGAGGTGATCGGTTATGTCTCCTAATATGATCCATCTGCTGATTAAGGCCCTGGGAGAGACCCTCTACATGGTGGCCCTCTCTGCGGCCATTGCATCCCTGTTCGGCATCCCCCTGGGGGTGATCCTGACCATTACCGGAAAAGGCCACATCAAGGAAAATGCGGCTCTCCACAAAACCCTGGGCTCCATTGTCAACGCCCTCCGGTCCGTGCCTTTCATTATCCTGATGGTGGCCATCATTCCCCTCACCCGGATCATCGTGGGGTCTTCCATCGGCACCACCGCCGCCATCGTGCCTCTGACCATTTCCTGCACCCCGTTCATTTCCCGGATCATCGAATCCTCCCTGCTGGAAGTGGATCCCGGGGTCATTGAAGCGGCCCAGAGCATGGGGGCCTCCCCTCTCCAGATCATCTGGAAGGTGCTGCTGCCGGAAGCCATGCATTCCATTGTGCTGGGCATCACCCTGGCGGTGATCAGCCTGATCGGTTCCAGCGCCATGGCCGGTGCCCTGGGGGGCGGCGGCCTGGGTGACCTGGCCATCCGTTACGGGTACCAGCGGTTCCAGGCGGATACCATGGTGGCCACGGTCATCGTCCTGATTGCCCTGGTCCAGTTGGTCCAGACCATAGGGAACAAGATTTCGGCGAAGCTGAACAAGACGAAGATCAAATAAAAGAGGGGGTGTGAAAAAATTCACACCCCCTTAGCTGTAGAGCCGCATAGCGGCTCAAGTCCGGAGTCAGAAGTCTGGAGCCGAAGGTTAAATTTGCAGGCAAATTTTTTGAATGTGTAGAACCGTTGAACGAAATGATTTCTCAGATTAATTGCGATTCTGGTTCTACAGAATCAAAAGGATCCGTCCAGCCAGACGGATCCTGTCCTGAGGCTTCCGACTTCAGACTCCCGACTTCCGACTAAGGGGCTGTTGCGCATGCAACAGTCCCTTTTATCATCCCCACTTTCAAACCCAGCCGCTCTGCCTCTCCTGCTTTCAGTTCCAGTACGGAACTGGCTTTCAAACAAGCGGAAAGGCCCAGCCAGGGATGAAGGTTCCGGACGATTTTCACGATTTCCATATTTTTGTTGAAATACACTGCATCGATGGCAAATCTCATGAAGCACATATGGATGCTGTTGGTGGGGTTCAGCCACAGGCCGGCGGCCGGAGGCAGGGGCTTCCGCAGCATCAGCCCCCGGAACCGTCCCCACCAGGTGTCGGCGATTTCCACATCAATTTGTATTTGGGAACGGTCCCCAAAGGACCAGATTTCATGGTTGGACAATTTAGATTCTCCCTGTTATACAAAAATTCATTGGGGAACCCGCCTGCCGCGGGTTTCTTCCTTCGGCCAGTGACCAGTGACAATTGACCAGTGACAGAAACTGCCGGCCACACCAGGCCGGCAGTTTTTCATTTCATCCCCTGCATCAGAGAAATCAGCGACGGCAAGAGGACCACTACGAATATGGCGGGGAAAATACAGAACACCAGGGGGAAGATCATCTTCACCGGTGCCTTCATGGCCTGGGTCCTGGCCCTTTGTCTCCGCAGGTCCCGCATGTTGTCCGCCTGGATCACCAGGGTATCGGACATGGAGGCCCCCAGCCGTTCCGACTGGACCACGGACATGACGAACAGGTACACGTCCTGCACATCACACCGTTTGGCCATCAGCTGCATGGACCGTCGCCGGGTCATGCCCATCCGGATATCCCGGAGCATCCGGCGGAATTCGTCGATCAGGGGTCCTTCCATCCGTTCCACCACTTTCCGCATGGCACCGTCCAGGGAAAGGCCCGCCTGTACGGAAATGGACAGCAGGTCCAGCACATCAGGCAGCTGCCGGATGATCTTTGTCTGCCGGTCCCGGATGATATGGTTCAGCACCCCGAAGGGCAGCATGGCCCCGAACAGCAGGAATCCCCAGATCAGCAACAGGCCCCCGAAGGTGCCCATGGGATGGCTGGCGGTATACCGGAACCCCTGGACTCCCCAGAACACCATGGAAACGAACCAGATGCCCACCAGGGTCCTTGGCTTCCAGATTCCCTGCTTCCCGGCCAGGATGATCCGCTGCTCCATCATCTGAGGCAGTGCCGAAGGGGCAAACTTGGAGAAAAAGTCCATGGCCTGGTTCAGCAGCCGGCCGATGGTCCGCTGGTACAGGGGGATCTTCTTCAGGTCGTCGGGGTTGGTCTCCTCTTCCTGGACTTTCTCTTCTTCCCGGAAGGTTTCCAACCGGCGCTTCACTTCTTCCCCCTGGATCTTCTTCAGGGCCATGACCGAAAGGACCAGATAGAAGAACAACGCCAGGGCAATGGAAAGAGACAGTGCCAGCATGGTCAGTCACCTTCTTCCCAGTCGATCCCCGGCCGTGCCTTCTGCATAAAGGCCGGATATTCCACATTGTGGGATTTGAACTTGTTCAGGAACTGAGGCTGCAGCCCGGTGGGACGGAATTCTCCCTGAGCCTTGCCGTTTTCGTCGAACCCGGTCTGGACATACCGGAACAGGTCCTGGAGGACGATTACGTCCCCTTCCATTTTCTGTACTTCCGTAATATAGGTGATCTTCCGGGAACCGTCCTGGATCCGTTCCTGATGGATGATCAGGTCCAGAGCCGAAGAAATCTGGTCCCGGATGGCCCGCACCGGCAGGTCCAGGCCGCTCATGAGCACCATGGTTTCCAGGCGGGACAGTACATCCCGGGGGCTGTTGGCGTGGGCGGTGGTCAGAGACCCTTCATGGCCCGTATTCATGGCCTGGAGCATGTCCAGGGCTTCGCCTCCGCGGACTTCCCCGACGATGATCCGGTCCGGCCGCATACGCAGGGAGTTCTTCACCAGGTCACGGATGGTGACCGCCCCTTTTCCTTCGATATTGGCAGGGCGGGCTTCCAGGGTCACCACATGGGGCTGTTCCAGCCGCAGTTCCGCCGCATCTTCGATGGTCACGATCCGTTCATCATGGGGGATGAAGGAACTGAGTACGTTCAGGAAGGTGGTTTTACCGGAACCGGTACCACCGCTGATCATAATGTTCAGTTTGGCGTTGACACAGGCCCGGAGGAAAATGGCCATTTCTTCCGACAAGGTGCCAAAAGAAATCAGATTCTCCACCGACAGTGGTGTCCGGGAGAATTTCCGGATGGTCACACAGGGCCCAATCAGGGACAGAGGAGGGATCACCACGTTCACCCGGCTGCCGTCCTGGAGACGGGCATCCACCAGAGGGGAGGCTTCATCCACGTGCCGGCCGATGGGGGTGACGATCTTGTCGATGATGGCCATCAGATGGTTGTTGTCGTGGAACTGGGCTCCCGTCAGGTGGAGTTTTCCCATCCGTTCCACATAGATCTTCTTGGGACCGTTCACCATCACTTCGGTGACGCTGTCGTCCTTCAGGAACGGTTCGATGGGCCCCAGCCCCAGGATTTCGTCACAGATGTCGGATACCAGCCGGGCCCGTTCTCCCCGGGGCACCACAAAGGGGTTGTGCTCCAGCACCCGCTGGACATAACCGGAGATTACATTTTCGATATCCTGCCGGCTGTGGGTGGCAGAATCCAGCACCTTCTGCTGTTCCGCACTCATTTCATCCACAATGGCCCGGTGGACGCTCACCTTCAGATTCTGGTACTCTTCTTCCCGGGCGTCCGCCGCCCGTCCGTTGAATATGGGATTCTCCCGGACCTCGGGCTTGCCTTTTTCAGTTTTCCGTCCCAGCCGTTCCAGCAGTTTCAACGCCGTATCCCCCTTGTATCCTGCCAGGTCCCCGGATCTGGCAGGTTTTCCTTATTTTTGCTGATTCTCATCATACATGGTGTAGGTGGCCCGCATGGTCTTCAGGTCACTCCCCTGGAGCAGCCCTGCCCAGCTCAGATTGGAGAAGAAGACCCCCTGGGTCTTCATGGGAGCCTGCACCGTCACCGTCACCGAAGGAGACCCGTCCACCGTAGTCTGCTCGATGGTGATGTTGTTCTCATTGGTCAGTTTGTACAGATTCCCCGCAGTTTTGTACTCATTGAAGTTCCGGGTCTTCACATTATCCCAGCTGTCCCCGGGCTCCCGGACCACCGCCTCCCGGGCCACGGACCGGGCCACGTTGTTGAAGGTGATATAATCGCTGAAGAACATCCCGAAAGCGCACATGGCAATCAGGATGAGAAAAAAAAGAGGGACCAGAATGGCAAATTCCACAATATCCTGTCCCTTTTGCCGTTTCATGATGGTTCCCCCTTTCCTGTAGTTTTTCAGTTCTTTCGAAAAGGCACCAACCGGAAGCTGATGCCCTTTCGAAAGAACTCCTGCGAAGGCAGGAGTTCTTTCAGCATAACAACAAAATCAATTAGTTTTAGCATTATTAGCTTCGTTCATCAGACTTCCAGCGTTTGTGAACACTGCGTTGATGTTTTTAGCAATACCACTCTGCTGATAAATCAACCAGCCGATCCCAACGATGATGGCCAGCATCAGGGCATATTCCACCATGTCCTGGCCTTTTTCACCCAGACGGGGTTTAATGTACATGTCGTACATCATCTTTGCCATGGTAATCATAGTTTTCACCTCCTTCAGTGAACTGGTACAATTGCAATATTTATAAAAAGGGGAAATCCCTTTTTACCAAAATTCAGGGGACATATTAAATCTTGATGTCCACAATCCGGCTGATAAGCAGATAGCCGATGATTTCCATCACCACCGCAACGCCGATGGCCATTTTTCCTATACTGGTGGTCAGGAGCGGTTTCAGATATTCCGGAGAACTTACCGCAAAAAATAATCCCAAAGCCACTGGAATACAGGTCAGCACAATTCCAGAGAATTTTCCCTGTGCCGTCAGTGTCCCCACTTCCCGGCGGAGCCGAATCCGTTCGCTGATGGTTTCCCGGATGGTATCCAAGATGGTGGCCAGGTTGCCCCCCACCTGCTGCTGGATCAATACGGCGGTGATTACCAATGAGAAGTCCTCGTTCCCCACCCGCTGGTCCATTTCCTGGAGAGCATCCTCCACAGTCCGGCCCAGGGCCGTGTTCCGCATTACATTGGCGAATTCCGTGGACATGGGAGGCTGCATTTCCCGGGAGATGATCTCCATGGTCTGGAGAAAGGAGAACCCGGCCCGGAGGGAGTTGGATACCAGGGTAAGGCAATCCGCCAGCTGCCGTTCAAAGGCTTCTTTCCGGCGATTGATCCGCCGTTTCAGGAAAATCAGGGAACCGAAGATGGCCAGGATACCTCCCAGCAGCCCGGTCACCAGGCTCCGGCCCATAAGGGCTGTCACCAGGAACACCAGCACCGCCAGTCCCCCGGAAATGGCCAAGTATTCGTTCCCCAACAGGGGCAGCCCGGCCTGGATCATCATCAGGTCCAGTTTTTTCCGGTTCCAGGGACGCCCTGGCCGCCGGACCCGTTCCGCAAACAGTTCATGGAACTTAGTCCGGAGGATTTCCAAAAAGCCTGCCCGACGGACCTCCGCCGGGGTATATCCTGCATACTGCTGGATCCGCTGGGACACTTCCCGCCGCCGCTGGATATAGACGGAAAGACCGGCGTAAAGCACCAGGAAGAACAGAAAGGCAAAAAGCAGAGCTACCAGACCAATCATGCTTTTTTACTCCTTTCTATCTGTATTATACCATGGATGAGCCTGTTCACAACTGTCAAGATGGAAGAAAATTCACCAGTTTTTTATGGTCCCGGCCATCTGCTCCACCGCCTGGGAGAAGGGATTCTCCGGGGCCTGGGTCAGCAGCAGCCGGCCATTGTCCGCAGCAGAAGACACTGCCAGGTATTCGTTGGGCAGCACCTGGAACACCGGGAAGCCCAAGGCCTGGGAAAATTCCTTCCGGGCTTCTTCCGTGCAGGGATTCACCCGGGTGAACACCGGCTTCACCCGCCGGTCGCAATCCTCCCAGGCTTTGAAAATCTCCAGGGCCCGTTTCATATGCTCCACTTCGTAGCCCCCGTTCACCATGGCCATTACCAGGGTCTTGTCCGCCAGTTCGCAGGCAGTGCAGGCCACATCGGAAAATCCCGAAGACAGATCCACCAGCACATACCGGAAGATTCCCCGGGCCATTTCGATCAGGCTGGTGATGCCTTCCATGGTCACCGTTTCCGCCAGGTCCGGTTTGGCCGCCCCGCACAATACGGACAGTTCCTCATTCACCGGGACGAAATAGGATTTCAAAGTAACCGGAGACAGGAAGGAAATATCCCGGATGGCCTCCACAATGGTGCTCTGGGGGGTCAGGTTGAAGAACACCCCCATATCCCCGAACTGGAGATCTCCGTCGATGATGGCCACCGGCTCCCCGGTCTGTTGGGCCAGGGCCGCCCCCAGGTTGGCAATCAGGGTGGTTTTCCCGCTTTTCCCCTTGGGGCTGAAGAAGGCGATCACTTCCGAATTTCTGGAAGCCGAAGTGTTCTGAAGGTTCTTCAGGGTTTCCTGGAGCTCTTCCCCGGAAAAAGGCTTCACCATAAAGCCCCCGGCCCCGGATTGGAGCAGCCGTGACTGAGCCTCTGCATCCCACCGGCGGCTCATGCCGATGATCACCGTATGTGGATAGGCTTTTTTCAGATCCGGCAGCAGGGTGCTGTTCCGGTCCAGGTCGATGTCCAGCAGGATCAGTTCCGGCTTGAAGGCCTGCATCTGTCCCAGGGCATCCCCCGCATTCCGGTACCGGGCGCTCAGCTCGAACCCCGGCGTATTCCGGATGACGCTGGAAAGCCTCTCCTGCATCACCTGGTTTTCTTCAATAAGGACGGTTCTGTAACCCACGGTTCATGCCTCCTCAGGAAAAGATACGGCTCAGCCAGCCGCCTCCGGAATTGTCCCCCCGACTGTCCCGGGCTTCGTTTTCCGGATGCACATACCCATCCACCATGGAAGCCATTCCCTGGGCCAGCAGGGTATGCCGGCTGCCCAAAATACAGGGCACTCCGGTGCGGATGGATTCCTGGGCAGTCTGGAAATCATTGGGCAGCACATAATCGAAATGCTTCCCCAGAATGGATTCCACATCCTCCACATCGATCCGGGTCTTGGCATTGCTCCGGTTCAGTACATAGCGGATCTTGCTGTCGTCATATCCCAGTTCCTTCAGGGTATCCGATCCCCGCTTCATGTTCTTGATGGTGGGAATGAAGTCCACGATCCCCACAAAGTTGATCAGGGTGGACAGGTCCATTATGGACAGATTCAAAGCACTGAAAGTGGAGGTGGTGTCCAAGATCACATAATCATATTCCAGCTGGAGCTGGAGCACCAGGGATTTGATGATATTGTTGTCCATGTTGTAGGCCTCTTCCAGCAGTTTGGGATTGGCCAGCACATCGAACCCGGTGTTCCCTTCCTGGTACCGGGTCAGGTATTCCACCGCCACCGTATCCTTGGGATTCTTTTCCATGGATTTTTGGGCGTCTGCAATGGTCCGTTCCGGGTTCAGCTTCAGATAATAGCACACATCCCCGAACTGAAGATCCAGGTCCACCAGGCACACTTTCAGTCCCTGCCGGGCCAGTTCCGCTGCAATGTTGATGGCCAGCAGCGTTTTGCCCACGGCATAGGCCGTGCTGAAAACCGTAAATAGGGTCCCTTTCCTGCCTTCCATAGCTTCAAGCCTCCTGCTGTTTCTGGTTCTTTATCATGCAATCATTCAGGGCCGGGTGGGATTCTGCCACTGGTCACGGTACTCCTGCTGGAGCTTCCGGACCCGTTCCCTAAAGCTGGTGGTCCGCCGAGGTTCCGGCTTCTTCTTTTCCACCAGCAGGGGTTCTTTTCCGGTGTTCCGTCCTTTGTTCTCTGCTTCCCGGGCTTCCGGTTCGTCCAGCTGGATTTCCCCGTTGGGTTTTTCCACCCCTACCACTTTCAGGTTTTCTTTCCGCAGCTGGTAATCATCTTCAGAGAGAGGCACCAGGACGGTTTCGCCCTTTTCGTCAGTGGTCCGGAGCAGCCGGGAAGGTGGTTCCGGTGCTTTCTTTTCTTCCAGGATCTCCGTATCCGGATGTTCCTCCGGACGGCCGCCCCAGATATCCCGTTCCTGCTTGTCGTTCCCCGGTTTCACAGGGGTATTCACATCCACTTTTTCCGCATTCCGTTCATACCGTTCGGATGCCTCGTAATTCTCCTTCATCCGCTGGCTCATGGATACCGGGGAATCGTCCCCTACCAGGAGCGGGGTGATCAGGATCAGCAGTTCCCGGTTGTCCCGAGTGGTGGAAGTATGCCGGAAGAACTGGCCGATAATGGGAATATCCCCCAGGAGCGGAATTTTGGAAACGGACTTGCTGTCTTCGGAATTCAGCAGGCCCCCGATGGCCATGGTCATGCCGGAGCGGACGTTGATCATGGCTTCCGCTTCCCGGGACGCAATGGCCGGAATGGAAAAATCGTTTTCCTTCACACTGTGGCCGTAATCCAGGGTGGATACTTCCGCATGGACCTTGGAAGTGATTTTGTTGTCCGCGTCCACCACCGGCTCGATGTCCAGCTTCACCCCGTAATCCCGCCAGTCAATGGCAATCTGTCCGTCACCGGCAGAGGTGGGAATGGGGATCCGGCCCCCGATGAGGATTTTGGCCTTCTGGCCGCTCATGGTGGTAATGGAAGGCCGGGACAAGATCCGGGCCTTGCCGCTGGTGACCAGGGCCTGGAGAGAAGCGTTCAGGTTGGACAGATGGCTGCCGAACCAGCCGAAGCTCCCCCGCTGTTTGTAGAAGTTTTCCCCGGCGTAGAACAGACCGGGCGTCCCCCGGGTAATATCCGAGGAATTGCTGTCACCGGTAGTATTATCCCCCAGAGTGGGAGACCAATACTGGATTCCCAGGTCTTTTTCCGCCGAGGTGTTGATTTCGATGATCTGGGCCACCAGCCGCACCTGGGTAGGCTCCGTCATATCCAGCATATCGATGATGTTGGAATCGGTACTCCCTCCCTGGGCTGTGGTGCCTTCCTTTCCTCCCGCCTGAGCGGTGGAGGTGCTGCCGCCCCCGCTGCCCAGATACATCTGGGCCACCTTGATGGCGGAATCGTGTTCATACTGGTTCTGGACCCGGCCCCGGAGCAGCACCTTGCCGTTCATCATCTGCACCTGGACCTCCGGATAGCCGATGGCTTCCTGGATGGCCTGGGCCGTCCCTGCATCACTGCCGGAGACAAATACATTGTATTCTTCCCGGCCGTTGTCGCTCCACACCAAAAGAGTGGTAGAACCGGGCTTTTTCCCCACCAGCAGGAAATCGTTCCCGGACAGGAGCCGCACATCGGCGATTTCCGGATTCCCCACCGCCAGCCGGGTGATCCCGGAGGCTTCCATATATCGGGACCCGTTCACCGCCACACTCAGGGTGGTGGCAGCCAACGCCTGTCCCGTCATTCCCAGAATGGCCGCCGTAACAAGGAGGCCCATGCGTTTACTGTAATTGATCATGTTCATTTCCCCCTGGTAGCACTGGTTCCCCGGATGACTTCAATTCCCGACAGTCCGTCAGCATCTCCCCCGCCGTCTCCGGAAGGAGCTGCCGGTGCCTGGGGAACCGGCCGGGGCGTATAGTCACGCTGGACAGCCGGTGCCGGTGCCGGCGCAGGGGCGCTGGCCGGACTGTTGGGCAGAGGGATCACATAATATCCAATGGATTTGTCTTCGGCAGAGCCGTCCGCCGGCCGGAGCATCATCTGGAGCTGGCCGATCCGGGAAGAGCCGATCAGTTTGGCTGCATCATAAGGAGTCAGGGCCACGGTCACCACAGAAGGCGTCCCCATGGATCCGGTGCTGCCGGTGTTCCCGGTGGGCTGGCTGCCGTTGGGCATGGTCTGTTTCCCGTTGCTGCCGCTGGTCTGGGTGGTGGTACCCTGGGGCCGGTCGGAGCTTTTGTTCACTGCCAGGATCAGTACATCCTTCAGCAGGGTCTTGGAAACAATCCCGTTTCCTTCCTTGTCCGTCACCAGCAGGATATCCACTTTGTCCCCGGGTTTGGCGAAGCCGGAAACCCCGGTCACGTCATTGACCCCGAAAGAAACCGCCCGCATACCGTCAGGGATCATCCCTACAAAGCCGCCCCCGTGGGAGGTGAGCTTCCGTTCCGTCAGGATATCCCCGGTAAACAGGTCGATGCCGGTTTTCTTGCCCAGAGCCTGTTTCTTGTCCGTCAGGGCACCGGCGGGCACCAGGTTGGCGGGCACTTCCACGGTTTTCAGCATATCGTCGGTAAGGACGGTCTGAGGCGCGATGTCCCGGGCCGCTTCCACCACGGTTACATTCCCTGCCGCCACCTTTCCATTGTTCTGGTCCGGAAACAGGGCGGACAGGATCACATACAGCAGCAGGAACACAGCCAGTGCTGCGGATCCGCACAGAAGCAGCAGCTTCCGAGGCGACATTTTTTCGATGATTTCAGTGAGTTTCTCCAGCTTTTTCACAACGTTCCCCCTCGGTTCCCCCAGAAAAAGGACAAAACTTCCCTTCCTTCGTCCCTATCCAGTCATGTATTGTCACAACCCGTCCACAGCCCGGATTTGTGAATATTTTTCTATATTTTATCACATTTACACCAGTTGTACCACTGTTTGGTTGAGTAACCGTGTATGAAAGATCTTCGCCCGCCGGGAACCCCCGCCTCTCTCCCCCTTCCTTCTTTTCCAACAATCGTATATAATGTAATAAGTTTTGACTGCTATGTAAACTACTGACAAAAGAGGGACCGCACATGACAAAACAGGCTGTAATCATTGGGGCCGGGCCGGCGGGGCTTACGGCTGCCTATGAACTTCTGCGCACCACATCCATCCACCCCCTGATCCTGGAATCCGATACCCAGGTGGGCGGCCTTTCCCGCACCGTCAACTTTTCCGGCAACCGGATGGACATCGGCGGCCACCGCTTCTTCACCAAAGACCCCCGGGTCCAGGCTCTGTGGGACAGTCTCATGCCCCGTGCTTCCGCCCCCGCTCTGGACGACCGGCTGCTCTACCGTTCCTGCACCCTGGATCCCCAGGGAGTGGATCCGGAAGAGACGGACCGGGTATTTTTGGACCGCCAACGGGTATCCCGGATCCTGTACCGGCACAAATTCTTCGATTACCCGGTATCCCTGAACCGGACCACCATCCGGAACCTGGGGATCCCTGCCATGGCAGGAATCGGCTGTTCCTACCTGTATTCCTGCTTCCACAAACGGCCGGAGAATACCCTGGAAGATTTCATGATCAACCGGTTCGGAGAAAAACTCTACCGGACCTTTTTCGCCGGCTATACGGAAAAGGTCTGGGGCCTTTCTCCCAAAAACCTCTCTGCCGACTGGGGCAGCCAGCGGATCAAGGGCATTTCCATCGGTGCCGTGCTGAAGGACCTGTTCCAGCGGACCTTCCACATCCAGCCCAAGGAAGTCCAGACTTCCCTTATCGAACGGTTCCTCTATCCCAAATTCGGCCCTGGCCAGTTCTACGAAACCCTCCGGGACGAAGTGCTCCGTCTGGGCGGGGAGATCCGCATGGGAGCCACAGTCACCGGGTTCACCGGCGGAGGAGACAAGGCTCTTTCCGCCGTCCAGTACCGGGACCGGGAAGGGAAACTCCAGCAGGTGCCGGCAGATTTCGTCCTGTCCACCATGCCGGTAAAGGACCTGGCCGCCGGCCTGCCTCAGGACTGGCTTTCCCCCCTGGCCCGGGAAACCGCTGCCACCCTTCCCTACCGGGATTTCGTCACGGCCGGCCTTTTGGTGGACCGGTTGGAACTGAAAAATGAGACAGATCACCCTACCCTGAACCACAGGGTCCCGGACTGCTGGATCTACGTCCAGGAACCGTACGTAAAATTGGGCCGGCTCCAGATCTTCAACAATTGGTCCCCCTACCTAGTCCGGGATCCCCTCCACACCCTGTGGATCGGCCTAGAATATTTCTGTCAGGAAGGGGACGCCCTGTGGTCCATGACCGACAGTGATTTTATTTCCTTTGCCGCCAAAGAACTGGAAACCATCCATGTGATCCGGCCCGGGGCGGTGCAGGAAGGCCATGTGGTGCGGATGAAAAAGGCCTATCCTGCCTATTACGGCAGCTATGGGGATTTTCCCCGGCTCCGGCAGGAACTGGACACCATTCCCAACCTTTACTGCATGGGCCGGAACGGCCAGCACCGGTACAACAACATGGACCATTCCATGCTCTCCGCCATAACCGCCGTGGACCTGATCCGCCAGGGAAAAACTGACAAAACGGCCCTGTGGCAGGTGAATACGGAACAGGAATATCAGGAAATGGAAACACAGGAAGGACAGAGCCATGAAAAATAAACTTTCTTCCTTTATTTATGCCATTTTCCTGATTCTAGTGGTTGTGCTTTTCACCAACCGGTTCGACAACGATGGCTGGTTCCTGCTGAACAGCGGACGGTATGTGGAACAGTTCGGCATCCCCCATGTGGAGCCATTTACCATCCATCAAAATTTTCATTTTGTCATGCATCAATGGCTCTTTGACCTGGGGTTGTGGAAACTGTACAAACTGGGTGGTCTGAAAGCCATGATGGCTTACAACTGGATTATGGCAGCCCTTTTCTTTTTTGTCTATGTCCGGCTGGTAAAGTTGAAAATCAGACAAATTTCGGGCTCTGTCCGTTTTTTCCTGCTGCTTTGGCTTCTCCTGCTGTCCGCAGGCTATCTGTTCCAGCGTCCCCAGACCATGTCCGGCCTGATTTTTCTTCTGGAAATTTATCTGCTGGAAAGATCTGTCAACCAGCCCCGTGTGCCCCGGGTCCTGATTCCTTTGTTCTTTTTGCTGTCCGTTCTCCTGGTCAACCTCCATGGAGCCATGTGGCCCATGTTTACGGTTTTCCTGCTGCCCTATACCTTCGAAGCCTTGGTGGGTCCCCATCTTCCCTTTAGCAAATGGGAACTGACCTGGAAAGCCAAAGATTTCCTGTTGCTGTTTGCCGCCATTGTGGCAGGCGGCTTCTGCAGCCCGTATGGAACAGAATCCATGACCTATGCCTTCAATTCCTATGGATATAAGGACATTAACCAATTGGTATCCGAGATGCATCCCCTGAGTATGGATCCAGGATTCCCCTATCTGGTCATAATACTTGTTCTTCTGTTTTTCTGCACCGCCATCTATGCCCGCCATTCTCTTCCTCTGCGGCAGCAGCTGCTGGCTCTGGGCACTGGGTTCATGGCACTTCAGGCCAACCGGAGTTCCTTTCTTTTCTTAGTGGCCGGACTTTTTCCCTTGGCTGACATTCTGGCCGATCACAAAGATTTCCATGCCACTGTCAGTGTTTCTTCCTGGCCCCAAACCCGCCGGATGGTTCTTCTGTTGGGAACGGCGGCTTTGTTCGGCACTTGGGCACTGTTTCAGCAAACAAAGGTAACCTCCGACCGCTGCCCTCTTTTTTTGGGTGCTTTTGGAATCCTGTTGCTGATGGCAGTATGGAATTTCCGGATACTTTGGAAAGAGCGGTTGAATCCCCTTACACTGCGTCCAAACCTCCGGACACTGTTTGCAGCTCTTGCTTTACTGCTGCTGGTTCCTTTTTCCATAGCAAAACTCCAACTGCCCCGAGAAGATTTCGTTCTTGCCAAAAGCGTGGATGTGATTCAACAGGACGCCAATGGAAGTCCCATTTGCCTGTGGACAGGATACAACGATGGTCCCTATGCGGAATTCCAGGGGCTTCCCTGCTACATGGATACCCGGGCGGAAGTATTCAAGCCCAAACTGAATCACCAGAAAGATGTGATGGAGGAATATTGCTCCCTGCTTTGGGGGAAACTGGATTACCGGGATTTTGTCACCCGGTATCCCTTCACCCACTTCCTCACCACCGATCTGGACCCCCTGTATGTGAACCTGAAAAACGATCCCCGGTTCGAGCTGTTGTGGGATTCGGAAGAAGATCAGGAGGTGCAGGAAAAGGCCACGGAGGTGGAGAAGAAGAAAAGAGTACGGATATATAAATGGAGAGATTGAGGCGTTGCCCCAATCTCTCCATTTTTGTCAGCTTCCAGGTTCAGATTCTGAAAAGTATCAAGGTATTTAGACACATAGAACCGTGACATTTTTCTACCCTGCTAATTGTTTGTATTTTTCATTCGGGGTTACATAATCGATACCCGAATGAATACGATTAGCATTGTAATCAATAATATATTCAAAAACGGTCACTACCGCTTTCTCATAACTCATTTGGCTTGTATCAGGCATTTCCGTTTTTAGTGTATGCCAGAAACTTTCTATGGGCTGATTGTCCATTGGATGCCCTGGCCTGGAGAGACTGCGACGGAAGTGCATTTTATCGAGTGTTTCGCTCATTGCCTTGGATTTGAAGCAGCCTCCATTGTCAGAATGATACACAGCACCAATGGGACGGAAGGGATTTCTGCCACAGGCATCCATCAAGGCTGCTATAGCCAATGGACTCCTTTGATTTAATCCCTAGCTGCATCCCACAACACGTCTGGTAGCCACGTCAATGCCTCCACATACATAGAACTTTTCGCCTCTGTATGGAAGTTCCGTGTTGTCAAAGCACCACAGGTAATTAGGCATTTGCACAACATATTTATCCTGAATCAGATTCCTTGCCTTGATTTCGGGATCTGTTGGTTCTGGTTTGTCCTTTTTAGTCTTCTTACGGCCTGCTTTGGCATGAAGATCATTTTCCCGAAGCACCCTGGCAATAAAAGAAAGACTGACCATGACCGGCTGAGGATCTTGGGCCAGCGCGTGTTTAATACGTTTCTTCCCATATTCCTCATGGTGCTCATTAAAACAGTTAATAACCCTTTGTTCCAAGGCTATTTTGTCACGGGAAGGTTGGCGACGTTGGTAGTAATATGCAGCGCGGGTGATATTTAGGATTTCGCATACTTCACTAACCGGATACTCCTTTAGATCGCTTTTGGCGAATTCGACTCTCTCTTGGGGACGGAAGCAAAGTATGCTGCTGCTTTTTTTAGAATGTCGTTCTCCATTCTCAGCTTTTCATTAGCTTTCTGAAGTTGTTTAAGCTTAGCTTCAAAACTCCTTAGGTACCCAGAGCCTACAAAGGCATCTTCGCCATAATCCTGGTATTCCTTGAGCCAGCGGTAAATAGTTTGTGAAGCAATGTTAACAGCTTTGGCCAACTGCGGTACGGACTTATTTTTATCCAAAACAAGTTTACATACCTGGATTTTGAAATCCTTGGTGTATGTTTTTTGACTTCTCATAAAGACGCTCCTTCCTCCAGAAAAGTCACGCTTTCTACTGTATTAGAGCCCATCTGATTTGACCATTTAGAGCCCAGCTGAAATCACCATTTTCAGCCCAAACAAATAGCCATTACATATTTTTCCGTTAGCCTTTACAATATAAGTTGCGATCAACAACTTAGAGTAAAGGAGGAAACGTGGAAAAATTGTTATGTAATGGCTTGGATACTATTGTATCACAAGCATTGAAAGAAATGGAAGAAGAGAGCGGGCAAGCCATAAGCCTTGATGAAGTCAACCTGGCAGAACTGTCTCGTAGGACTCATATCTCCCGTTCCAAGCTGCGTACATGGAAAAACAAAGGTGGTTCTTTTGTTAAAGAAAACAAGGGATACACTTCCCGTAATCCAGTTTTAAGAGGCTATACAAGCATATTGGATGATCTGCTTCGCAATGGGGTTTATAACTCTGCTGTATGTTTGAAGCGCCTTCAAGCAGCCGGATATACCGGAGGGATTTCCACCATTAAACGTTATCTCAACAGCCATAAGGATCTGATCCCTGCCAAAAGGCAAACAGTAGATTCTCAAGGCAATCGTGGCCGGAGATACCAAACAGGTCCTGGTGAGAACTTTCAAATGGACTGGGGATTTGTTTACGTCGACACGAATTATAGCAAAAAGTTAAAAGCAGCCTGCTTTGCGATGATATGTCACCATTGTGGACAGCGTTACGTTGAATTCTTTCCTAATGCTAAGCAAGAGAACCTATTCATCGGAATGCTGCACGCATTCCGATACCTGGGAGTTCCCAAGTATGTTCTCACAGACAACATGAAAAGTGTCGTAATTAAGAGAGATTGGAGCGGTGAACCAATTTGGCAAAAGGATTATGAAAGTTTTATGTCGGCCGTAGGGTTTCAGACCAAGCTGTGTAAACCCAGGCATCCTTTTACCAAAGGCAAAGTGGAACGCCTGATCCGTTTCGTAAAAGAAAACTTCCTTGCTGGCCGTTCTTTCTGGACCATCACTGATTTAAACCGCGAGGCTATGAATTGGTGTTATGAAGAAAATGAACGCTTTCATCCTGCTCTTGCAAAAATTCCAGACCAGGTTCACCGCACTGCTTGTTTAAGTGCATTAAAACCATTGCCAGACGATGCAAATCTGGAAAAATATCTTTGCCCGGAACGGCGGATTTCTTTTGACGGTTTTATTTCTTATGAGAACCGGAGATTCGGAGTCCCCTTCAGTTACACGGAAAAAGTTGCTCGGGTTAAACGGGTTGATGACAAACTCCACATCTACTCTTCAGATATGAGTCGTTTGCTGACCACTCATCCCATAACCCGGGACCGCTATGACAGTTTTTGCAAGGATCAGTATGAAAAACGGCAGCCTGAGGAATTGCCTACCGCTCCTATCCGTACGACAATTAAACAGCTTGCACCAGCAGAGGCATCTCCATCCCTTTCCTTTGAAAAATTCAATTTTGATAAG